>CAMCUP010000029.1 GCA_945878885.1 Polynucleobacter meluiroseus
CATGCTGCGAAACTTCAGAATCTCAAAAACTTCGCCATTCCAGCCAATGCGTTCTTGGCGATAAAAAATTGGGCCTGGTGAGCTGACCTTGACACAGATAGCCAAAATTAAAATTAGGGGGCTGATCAATATCAAAATCAGGGTTGCCAGCACGTAATCTTCTACTGTCTTGATAAATAAATTCATACCCGCCATCGGCGTGCCATATAAATCAATCATCTGCATACCCAGCACTTCACTAACTCCATGATTAATTAAGCGAAATGAAAACCAATCGGGCACAAAGCGAATGGTCGCGGTACTTAATTTGAGGTGCTCCATTGCAGTGCGCATTTGACTGCCATCGCCCATCGGCAAAGCTAGCCAGATTTCATTTAGTGGCTCGAGAGCTAGAGACTGCAGATTTTTTGGGCTTAATTCAGTTAAATGCATTTGAATACGATAACCAGACCATCTTGAGGCCTCAATTCGCGTCACTAATTCTTGCGCGGTTGAGCCAGAGCCAATAATGGCAATATGGCGCAAATTAACGCCTTTGGCACGATATTGACGTAGCAAAATGTAGCTGGCTAAGCGACTGCCGCACAAAACAATCAAACTACTAATAGCCCAAGAAGATAGCCATAGACGCGAATACATTTCAGTTGTTTTGCTAAATACCAGCCAGATCAAAATCAAAATCCAGGTTTTTAAAACGCCTGCGGCCACTTGACCAAACAGAGCCCATAAATTACCTCCCCGCCAAGAGCGATAAGCACTATTAGTCAATACTAAATAAGCAAGGCTAGCGAGCACCATTAAAGCGGAGTAACGCTGCAAATCTAAATCTGGGTCTTTAAAGTATTGCAAAATAAAAAATGTCACCAAACCGACGACATTAATCATGACAAAATCAAAGAGCCGAATTAAATAGGAATTAATTAAAAAAGAGGCTGACATGGTGGTATTTTGCAGTACTTGCGCTAAGCCTATGCAATTCGTAAACCAAAATTACTTTTCAAAGCCCCAATTACAGCATCTGGGCTAATTTGATCCATTAGGTAAAGCGGCTTCTTTGGGTATTCAGAGCCTAAATGCAGATACGCTCCACCTTCATTGATGCCAGGGCCCAAGATAGCGGGAATTAACGTACCACCTGCAAGCGGCCCCCAACGCGCTGGATTGGTCGGCCCATGCAGAGCAACCAAAGGCTTGCCTAAAATGGCGGCTAAGTGCATTGTCCCAGTATTGATTGACACTACCGCTTCAGCCCGATTAATTAGGCGTGCAGTTTCAAGCCAATTTGCCGACCCTGCGACAGAAATAATGAGTGCGCTGCCCTCGGGAGCAACTAGATTACTAGGTGTACTTGCTGAGAGGTTTGCGCTCGCCAGACTGGCGTTTAATTTTTGCACTAAGTCTGCGGCACGTTTTTTATCGTCGGGACCGCCAGTAATAATAATCTTATAACCCGCACTCACCAGGCGCTTGCCAAGCTCAAGCCATGAGTTAATGGGCCATTCGCGCATGGCAAACTGCGTACCGCTCGCCCATGGGTGCAGCACTATAAAGGGCTTAGTAACATGTGGTTGATCACCTTGCACAATATTCGTCAGATCAAGTTCTGGCATGGCGCCGGTAGTGATATTTAAAGGGCGGAGTAAGGCCCGAAAATTGTCTATTTCATGTACTGTTGGGCTATGGTGAATCAATACATCATAGGCAAAGTAGCGATATTGACCAGGGGTATTAAAGCCAATCGTTAATTTTGCGCCGCTGAGGGCGCAAAGGATGGCACTAATTTTGGACCATTGCGAAGTATCAATTAAGACATCGACGGGAAACTGGGCAATCGATTGACGCATAGTTTGTAAGGCATGCCAAGGTGATGTAATGGGAATAAATACGATGCGATCGAAATTGTTGATTAACTTAAAAACCTCGGCATTGGCTGGAGTTGAAAAAATAGTGACACTAATTTGCTCGCCAGTTTTGGCTTGAATTTGATTTCGAAATTGCTTGAGATCAGCCAAAATCGCTGCAGCCAATAAAGCGTCGCCAACGGCAGCAAATACGCAAATACCAATCCGCTTGATGGTGACTTCATCGGTCAGTCTAGTCGACGGGTCAGTTGATAAGGGGGAATGAAATTGCGCGCCCAAGAGGCTCTTTTTAGGGCGAAAAAGGGCGATTAGGTACAGCAAGGGTATTCCCAGGCACCGGTCTAGGCGACGCAATAAAGCCTTTCCTCGCTCTGCTGGAACCTGCTGCACTGTTTTCTCGCCCTCACCCGCTGTGATCACACCCGCCATCCTTGCTCTCTTGCCCCTTGAAGCCCCATTGTATTTGTTGCGGACAGGCTCAGGCCCGGTTTTAAAACAATTTACAATAGTGCATTAAGCTCCGTAATAACGGAACGAGCTGAATAAACCAAAAACTAAGCTGAAACTGACCCTTATTTTTAAGAAAACCCCATGTCAAAATCAAAAGTAGCCCTAATTACCGGAATTACTGGCCAAGATGGCGCTTATTTAGCCGAATTCTTGCTGCGTAAGGGATATGAAGTCCATGGCATTAAGCGCCGGGCATCCCTCTTTAATACTGACCGTATTGATCACCTCTATCACGACCCCCATATTGAGGGCTCTAAATTAACCCTCCACCATGGCGACCTCACCGATTCATCGTGCCTCATTCGCATTATTCAACAAACTCAGCCTGATGAGCTCTATAACTTAGCAGCGCAGTCGCATGTAGCTGTCTCTTTTGAAGAGCCAGAGTACACCGCTAATTCGGATGCTTTGGGCGCCCTGCGTTTATTAGAAGCGATTCGTATTTTGAAGTTAGAGAAAAAAACCCGTTTCTATCAAGCTTCAACTTCTGAGCTTTATGGCTTAGTACAAGAAATTCCCCAAAAAGAAACAACGCCTTTTTATCCCCGTAGCCCCTATGCTGTGGCTAAGCTCTACGCCTACTGGATTACCGTGAACTACCGTGAGGCTTATGGCATGTATGCCTGTAATGGCATTCTCTTTAACCATGAGAGCCCGATTCGTGGCGAAACGTTTGTTACTCGCAAAATTACCCGTGCCTTAGCGCGAATTAAATTAGGCGTTCAAGAATGTCTATACCTTGGCAATCTTGATGCTAAACGCGACTGGGGTCATGCCCGTGACTATGTTGAAATGCAATGGTTAATGTTGCAACAAGAAGTTGCTGAAGACTATGTGATTGCGACCGGCGTGCAATTTAGTGTGCGTGAGTTCATTAACTTAGCTGCCGCAGAGTTAGGTCTGAAAATTACTTGGCAAGGCACTGGAGTCAATGAAAAAGGCTTTGACAGTAAGGGCAAATGTATTGTGTCCGTAGACCCCCGTTATTTCCGTCCCACCGAAGTCGAAACCCTTTTGGGCGATGCGACCAAAGCCAAAGAAAAGCTGGGTTGGGTACCACGTACCTCGTTTGAAGATTTAGTCAAAGAGATGGTGCGCGAAGACCTTCGTGGCGCCGAACGCGACGAGCTCGTGAAAAAACATGGCTATACCACCCTGGAGCGAAATGAATAAAGCAGCAAAGATTTATGTAGCGGGCAATCGTGGCATGGTGGGAAGCGCGATTGTGCGCTTTCTTCGCTCTGAGGGCTTTGAGAATATCCTCACGCGCACGCATGCTGAGCTCGATTTACTCAATCAAGCAGCGGTGCATGATTTTCTGCAAACTGAAAAACCCGATTACCTATTTATTGCAGCAGCCAAAGTCGGTGGTATTCAATCGAATAATACGTTTCGTGCCGATTTCATTTATCAAAACTTGATGATTGAATGCAATTTAATTCATGGGGCATATGCTGCAGGCATTAATCATCTCATCTCTTTAGGATCAAGTTGTATTTATCCGCGCGATTGTCCGCAACCGATTAAGGAAGAATATTTACTGTCAGGCCCACTAGAGCAAACTAATGAGCCTTATGCGATTGCTAAAATTGCTGGTATTAAGTTATGTGAAAATTACAATCGCCAATACGGTACGCATTATGTGAGCTTAATGCCGACCAATTTGTATGGCCCTGGTGATACTTACGATTTAAATAATTCCCATGTCTTGCCGGCCTTAATTCGCAAAGCCTATGAAGCCAAATTACGTAATGAAAAAGCCTTAGTCGTCTGGGGTTCAGGTCGACCCCGCCGTGAGTTTATGCACGTCGATGATTTAGCGAGAGCCTGCGTGATGCTTATGGAGCAGGGTTATAACGGCCCCTTCCTCAATATTGGTACTGGGCAAGACTTAACGATTCGCGAATTAGCCCAAGAGGTTATTAACGTCATTGGTTTTCAAGGTGATTTACAGCTTGATAGCAGCAAGCCGGATGGTACACCACAAAAACTCCTCGATGTCAGTAAAGCAAATGCCTTAGGCTGGAAAGCGCAAATTGCACTACGCCCGGGAATTTCGAATGCCTATAGCTGGTTTTTAGAACATATTGCCCCTGGATTGAAGTGAGTAAAATTCAGTCATGAAGCTTGAATTTTCAACGGTAATTCTTTGTGGCGGTGCGGGCTCGCGTTTATGGCCAGTTTCTCGTGAAAACCGCCCCAAAGTATTTATGCCAGTTGCTAGCCAAAAATCACTCCTAAGTGAAACCGCGCAACGTATAGCCTCAGCCAATCCTTGGCTTTGTGTGCTCACCTCTGAAAGTCTCGGCTTTCAAGTAGTAGCTGATCTTAAAGAAGCCGACCAAGCAGCTGAACTCACCTTGATCGAGCCCCTCAGACGCAATACTGCTCCCGCTGTTCTGTTTGCCGCCCTAGCAGCTAAAGCAGCTGGTCGCGGTGCAATTCCCATGTTAATTTTGCCGGCTGACCATGTTATTCACGATAAGGTCGGTTTTGAAATGGCCGTTAGCAAGGCGGTTGATTTTGCTAATGCAGGCCATTTAGTTACTTTTGGCATTCCACCAACTCATGCAGAAACGGGATATGGTTACCTTAAACTGGGTGCACCCGCTCGCACTACTAGCAACGCTGAGGCTCGCATTGTCGACCAATTTGTTGAAAAACCGGCCGCCTCACTTGCCGAACAATATGTTGCAGCTGGAAACTTTCACTGGAACTCAGGTATGTTTTGCTTTACGCCCGAGACTTTCTTAAGTGTGGCTGAACAAATTGCGCCAGCGCTTAGTAAACAAGTACTAGCCTGCTGGCAAGCCACCACTAAAAATGCCACTGATAAAAGTGGCAATACTATTGCTGACAAAACCCTGCTACTCGATGAAAAAACCATGGCAGCGATTGAGGATATCTCTCTCGATTACGCCATTATGGAAAAAGCGCCAAACGTTGTTTCAGTGAATGCTAGCTTTGATTGGGATGATGTTGGTTCTTGGGATGCGCTCGCCAAACATTTTCCGGAAGATGAAGAAGGTAATGCTAGCGAAGGCAAGGCGATTTTTATTGACTCAAACAATACCTTTGTATTTGGACGTGAGCGTTTAATTGCGGCCGTGGGCCTTGATAATCTCATTATTGTAGATACCCCCGATGCTTTGTTAGTTACCGCGAAAGGTCATTCACAATCCGTAAAAAAAGTCGTTGAAAGACTCAATCAAGCTAAAGATGAACGCGGCACTTATCACAGCACGGTTCATCGTCCGTGGGGTACCTACACCATCATTGAAGAGGGCCCGGATTACAAAATAAAGCGGATTGTGGTGCACCCTGGCGCGCGCCTATCACTCCAAATGCACCATCATCGTAACGAACATTGGGTAGTGATTTCAGGAAATGCTGAAGTCGTGAATGGGGATAAAACCTTGCTCCTCAAAACCAATCAATCGACTTATATTCCCAAAGAAACCCAACACCGCTTAAGCAATCTTGGCACTACTCCGCTCGTAATTATTGAGGCCCAAGTGGGCGACTATCTTGGTGAAGATGATATCGTGCGCTTTGAAGACCAATACGGTCGGACTTAATTTTTATTTTTTGATTTAATTATTTTTCTGCATTAATTTCCGGCCACCATCGACATCACGGCCATTCGCACGGCAATACCAAACGTTACTTGCTGCAAAATGACCGATTGTGGGCCATCAGCTACAGCCGATTCAATTTCAACACCCCGATTCATTGGGCCGGGATGCATCACGATGGCATCGGGTTTAGCTAAGGCAAGTCGCGCTTGCGTTAGACCAAACTGCTTGAAGAAGGCGTTGCCCTCTGGAACCTGCCCCTCCTCCATGCGCTCTTTCTGAATGCGCAAGGTCATGACGACATCAACTCCTTTTAGGCCCGCCTCCATCTCATGAAAGACTTTGACGCCCAGCATATCTAAATCACTGGGCAATAGACTCTCAGGTCCGATCACGCGAATTTCAGGACAACCTAAAGTAGTTAAGGCATGGATATTCGATTTGGCTACACGGCTATGCACAATGTCACCAATGATGGCGACCTTTAAATTTCGAAAGTCGTGCTTGAAATGGCGCATGGTGTACATATCGAGCAACCCTTGTGTAGGATGCTGGTGGCTACCATCGCCCGCATTAATCACATGCACAAAAGATGGCACATGTTGGGCGATTTCCATTGGCGCCCGTGATACATTGTGGCGCACGACTAAGATATCGGCTTGCATGGCGATTAAGTTATCGATAGTGTCGATGAGACTTTCACCCTTGGCTGTTGAAGAGGTTGAAATATCTAAATTGATGACATCAGCCGATAAGCGATTAGCCGCAATTTCAAAGGTCGTACGGGTGCGGGTAGAGTTTTCAAAAAAGAGATTGAAGACACTCTTGCCGCGGAGTAATGGCACTTTTTTTACTTCGCGGGCAGGGTCGGTAACGCTAACAAATTGCTGAGCGGTATCCAGAATCTGCACAATTTGCTCTTTTGGCATTCCCTCCAAGGTCAGTAAATGCGTCAGCTCACCGGCTGAATTGGTTTGCTTAACTGCTTGTTTCGCTATTGGCTTAACCATGACGCTCTTCAATATGAAAATGAAAATGGCCATCAGCGTCTTTTTCTAACGCTAAAATTTGCTGCTCAGGTAAGTCAATAAACTCGGCTACAAAATCGGCTGCGATTGGAAGCTCGCGCTTGCCGCGATCGGCCAACACCATTAACTCGACTTGCGCTGGGCGACCAAAATCAAATAATTCATTTAAAGCAGCGCGCACGGTGCGGCCAGTTGAAAGCACATCATCAATCAAAATAATATGAGCGCCATTAACTTCAAAGGGTAAATGGGTTGGCATCGAGCTAGCGCTGCGCATTGCGCTTAAGCCTTTCTCGGCATAATCGTCACGATGAAAGGCCACATTAATGACACCAAACTGCGGTAGGGCTAAATCTTTTGCTAAACGCTCGGCCAACCAAGCACCGCCAACGGCTAAGCCAGCCAAAAAAATGGGCTGATTGATTTGGGCAGCGCTTAAGTTAACGCTTGCGCCCTCTAGGTGCGCTTGTAGTTCAACCAATAATTTACGGTATAAGACTTCGGCTTTCATTCTTTCATTTACTTCGCTTTGTAAGGGTTTTCGCGAAAATACTGCTCAAGAATTAAACAGGCTGCATGCGAGTCTAATTGATCTTTAACTTGAACAGATAATTCTGGGTCATTTTCGAGTACTGCTGAGGTATAGCGCTCATCCACCCACGCGACAGGCAGGGCAAAACGGCCCTGCAATTGCTGTCCAAATCGTCGCGCCTTAGCTGTCATGGCGTGTTCAGCGCCATCGGGGTGGGTAGGCAAACCAACTGCTAAACGCTGTGGTTGCCAATCGGCCAACAGCATTTGAATTACCTCAAAGCGTGGGCCCTCTTGGGTTTGCGTAATGACGGGTAAAGCTTGACTGGTTTGGGTGAGGGAGTTTCCAATTGCAATACCAATGCGGCGGGTTCCATAGTCAAAGGCCATCACCGTAATGGCCTCAGGCATGCCCTGCCTCTCCCGATAAATGGGATAAATCAAAACCTAAGGATTTGATGGTGCGCTGATAACGTTCGCCCGATGGGGTATCAAAAATAATATCGACCATGCTTTCACGGGGTAGCGGTACATTGATCCAACCATTTAGGGCAATTTCTTCTTCGAGTTGTCCAGCGCCCCAACCTGCATAACCTAAGGTCAACATAAACTTTTTAGGGCCGCGTCCTTGGGCGACTGCTTCAAGAACATCTTTTGAAGTGGTCATCGTTAGTCCACCAGGAATCGAGATCGAGGAGGAGTAGGCTAATTCAGCATTGGGCTCGTGCAATACAAAACCCCGCTCAACTTGCACTGGGCCACCAAAGTAAACCGGTTGATCTAATAAGGGGGCAATTTCTAACTTGAGTTCAATTTTGTCAAACAGACTAGCTAAATCGACTTCAGTAGGTCGGTTGATCACCAAACCCATCGCCCCTCTTTCAGTATGTTCAAAGAGATAAATAACCGCGCCAGCAAAATTGTCATCGACCATGCCAGGCATCGCAATTAAAAACTGATTGGCAAGATGATCTGCTGAATAGGAGTCCGTAGACGCTGGGTCTGAAGCTGAGAAAGCTTGATTAGACGTACTCATTGACTTTCATTTTAGCAAATCCTAAATCTTTCCGGTTAGCCAATATCCCACTAAACCAACAGTTTCATGTAAAAAATTAGCCCATTGTTGTGCCCCGACGGTCAGATCAAAGCCAGTCCAATCGAGATAACTACGAGTTTGATAGTCAACTGGAAAAGGCAAGACGGTAATGCCTTGCTGCTTAAAAATCTGTGTCGAGCGCAACATGTGACTGGCAGAAGTCAGCAAAATCCAGGGTTGGTTAGCTTCGCCTGCTTCAATGAGTAAGGGCTTTAGTAGTACCGCGTTTTCATATGTATTGCGCGAACGCCCCTCAAAATATCCCCGATGGGCACCTAAGCCTTGCTCTTGAATCAGCTGTTTAAAGGCCTCTGCTTCGGGCATGCCCCGCGGCGACAAGTCCCCCGAACTACCTGTAAAGATATAAGGCAAATTGGGATACAAACGCATTAATTCAAATGCTTTGGTTGCGCGCTCGGCAGCAGAACCTAGGGAAACCTGCTGGCGATCGCTAGTGGTATCGCCATCAATTGCTCCGCCTAAAATAATTAAGCCGCCGACCTTTTCAGGCTGCAGGGTCTTTAAATCAGTGGGTGGAATTGCATTTTCAAGCGCTCTTAAAGGCAACTCGGACAAGGGTAAATAGCCAATAATAAAAAATCCCATGAGGGTGATTTGCAGGAAGCGTTTGCAAAGCGCATATTTTCTTAAGAGCAAAAATAGCAAGGCAAACAAAACACTGAGCAAAACCAAATTGAGTGGTTCAATGCAAAATTGGGTAATTTTGCTAGCAATAAAAAATAAGGTATCCATAGGCCTTATCTTAGTGCATGCTTAGACGGTCAATGGTAAGGGCCAAAGGGTATAAGCAAAGAGGTAAATGCATTAACCAAAGGGGCATATGGTTTAACCAAAGCTTGAGATACCTAATTACCCGATTAGCTCTAAGATAAGGGCTATGAGTGATGGATCTTCCCGTAAAGGCCTTGTCTGGTTGCGCCGTGATTTACGCCTCTACGATCATGCGGCACTTAAACATGCTTTAGCTCAGTGTGAAGCAATTTTTGTCTGCTTTGTTTTTGATACTGACATTCTCGACCTGCTGCCTGGGCAACAAAGTAATCGTCAGCTCACCCAAAAATCTACTCGAGTCTCTTCGAAATCTTTCGGGCTGAAATTTGATCGTCGAGTCGACTTTATTTGGCAAAGCTTAGCCGAAATTGATCTTGAATTACGCAATCAGGGCAGTGGCTTAATTGTTCGCCATGGTCAAGCTACTACTGAAATTTCTCAATTGGCTCAAGAACTAGGCGTAAGCGCGGTATTTACTAATCACGACTACGAGCCTAGTGCAATTGCGCGTGATTTATCTGTGGCACAAGCGCTCGCTAAAAATGAAATTAATTTTTATGATTTTAAAGACCAAGTTATTTTTGAGAAAAAAGAAATTCTAACTAATTCCAATACCGTATTTTCAATTTTTACCCCCTATAAGAATAATTGGTTGCGCAGCTTACGCGAACAGAATTTAGCACCACATGACTGCCTTCCCAGGGCGGGACAATTTGCGCGCCTACCAAAGGCGCTAGATTTAGGCCTGCCCACATTAGAATCATTGGGCTTTCAGGCCACTGGCCTCGAAAAGTATCTACCAGCGGGCAGTAAAGGTGGGGAATTATTTTTAGAAGATTTTCTAAAGCGCATTGATCAATACCAAATGGGTCGTGATTTTCCAGCCATTAAAGGAGTTAGTTATCTGTCGACGTATCTACGTTTTGGTACGCTATCAATTCGCGGGCTTGTACGCGAAGCCCACCGTCGCATGCTGGCAGGCAGCTTGGGGGCAACGACTTGGCTGGGCGAACTAATTTGGCGTGATTTTTATTTTATGATCTTAGCTAATCATCCGCGCCTTGCCAATGGCGCAGCCTTTAAGCCAGATTATGACAAGATAGTCTGGGAAGATGGGGCTCACGCGCAAAAATTATTTACTGCTTGGTGTGAAGGTAAAACTGGCTATCCATTGGTTGATGCAGCTATGCACCAACTCAATCAAAGTGGCTATATGCATAACCGTTTACGCATGGTGGTGGCAAGTTTTCTTACCAAAGATTTAGGGCTCGATTGGCGCTGGGGAGAAGCTTACTTTGCTGCTCACTTAACTGATTTTGAATTAGCTTCTAATAATGGTGGCTGGCAATGGGCCTCATCATCGGGCTGCGACTCGCAACCCTATTTTAGAATTTTTAATCCAATTACTCAATCGGAGCGCTTTGATGCACAAGGTAACTTTATTCGGCGCTACTTACCAGCATTGGCTAAACTCTCGAATAAATCGATTCATGCGCCTTGGTTAGCCGGACACCTTGAACTTGAAGCAGCAGAAATTTTGCTTGGTCGCGATTACCCAGAACCCATTATTGATCATGATGTCGCCAGAAAAAATACCTTAATTCGTTATAGCGTAGTAAAAAAAATTACCGCGTAAGACTTTCACATTAAATCATTAGAATATCGCTATGACTAAAATTTATGCCGTCGGCGATTTACAAGGATGCTCTGCTCAACTCGATGAGCTGGTTAGCATCATGCCTGAGCATGCCAAACTCATTTGCTTAGGTGATTTAGTCAACCGTGGCCCAGACTCGCTGGGTACTTTACGGCGACTCAAGTCATGGCAAGAGGCTGGAAAGGTGGAATGTATTTTAGGCAACCATGATCTCAACCTATTAGCGCGTGATGCTGGACTGCGTGGACCTAAGGCGCTCGATACCCTCGATGACATACTGAATGCCCCCGATCGAGCTGAACTAATTAATTGGCTGCGCTTTCGCCCCATGGCTCTCAGTAACGGCAAAGCCTTATTTGTCCATGCAGGCGTCTTGCCGCAATGGGATTTACAACAAACCCTAGAATGCGCTCATGAAGTAGAAAAAGCCCTGCGCAAAAAAAATAATCGCGATTTTTTAGCTAACATGTATGGCAATACCCCTAATCAATGGAAGCCATCTCTTAAAGGGGTTGATCGCCTACGGGTGATGACTAATGCTTTTACCCGTTTGCGTTTTTGTACCCCACAAGGGCAAATGGAATTTGATAGTAGTGAAGGGGTTGCTACCCCGCCTTTGGGTTGCATGCCCTGGTTTAATGTACCCCACCGCAAAACCCGTAATATTCAAATCTTTTTTGGTCATTGGTCAACCTTAGGCTTGCTAGCGCGCAAAAATGCAATTTGCCTTGATACAGGTTGTGTTTGGGGTGGCAAACTAACTGCAGCAGAAATTCAAAGTAAAGGTACAAAGCTCGACTTGCTTAGTGTAGACGGCTACGATCACCCGCTGAGAATGTAATGCGCTTAAGCGCTTACAGAGTCTGCATGGCTTTATCGGTAGCTACTACAATTTCATCAATGACCGCATTGTCATGTGCTATTGACGTAAAGCCAGCCTCATAGGCTGATGGCGCTAAGTACACGCCAGCATTTAACATCCCATGAAAAAATTGTTTAAATTGGTCGAGGTTAGTTTGTGTTACAGCTGTATAGGAAGTAGGTACTTCGCTCGCAAAATAAATTCCGAACATGCCGCCAACACTATCTACCGCCAAAGGAATGGCGTGTTTTTGTGCGACCGCTTTTATGCCTGTCATTAGCTTCGTGGTCTGCGTGCTCAAGCAATCAAAAAACCCAGCGCGAGAAATAATTTCTAGGGTCTTTAAGCCCGCCGCTACCGCCACAGGATTACCCGATAAGGTGCCCGCCTGATACACATTACCTAGGGGGGCCAGTTTTGCCATGATGTCTTTTTTACCGCCAAACGCAGCCATGGGCATGCCACCGCCCATTACCTTACCTAAGCAGGTGAGATCGGGAGTGATTCCTTGTAAGGATTGTGCTCCGCCAAGTGCCACACGAAACCCCGTCATGACTTCGTCGTAAATTAATACGCTGCCATATTGCTGGGTTAAATTACGCACTGCTGTTAAAAATTCTGTTGCCGGTCGAATTAAATTCATATTGCCAGCAATGGGCTCTAAGATTACTGCGGCAATCGCATCACCATGACGTCGAAAGGCTTCTTGTAAAGCTGGGCTATCGTTATACGGCAAGACTAAAGTGTGCTTGACGACATCTTGTGGAACGCCGCTAGAAGATGGTGCATTTTGAGTTGAATCGGCAAAGGTTAATAAGCCTGAGCCCGCTTTAACTAAAAGGCTATCGGCATGACCGTGATAGCAACCTTCAAATTTGATGATTAGATCGCGACCAGTAAAACCCCGTGCTAGACGCAAGGCGCTCATGGTGGCTTCGGTACCACTGGAAACCATTCGCAATTGCTCGATACTGGGTACAAGCTCACAAATACGCTCAGCCAATTCAATTTCGCCAAGCGTGGGAGCGCCATAACTAAAGCCTGTAGCTGCGGCTTTTTGTACTGCTTCGACCACCTCTGGATGAGCATGGCCGGCAATCATCGGGCCCCAAGACATGATTAGATCAATATATTTTTTGCCATCGGCATCCCAAAAATATGGCCCCAAGGCTTTTTGAATAAAGCGTGGCGTGCCACCGACTTGCCGAAATGCCCTCACGGGCGAATTGACTCCACCAGGGATAGTTTTTTGTGCCCGCTCAAATAGAATTTCGTTTTGTGCCATTAAATTGCCATCATCTCAAAATCATCTTTACGAGCGCCGCATTCTGGGCAAGTCCAGTTCATCGGAATATCTTTCCAAAGGGTGCCAGTAGCAATGCCATCGTCTGGCAAGCCGGCGGCTTCGTCATACACCCAACCACAAATAAGGCACATATAGGTTTTCAATTCCATCTTCTCCAAGTACTTGTGAACAATGCGATTTCTTTTTTGGATTACCGCGGGATTAGTCTTTAGTAGCTACCAAACTGCTTTACGGCGGATTCATTTTAAAGCGAAATAAGCGGCACTCGAGGGGGCCATTAAATAAAGGGGTGCGGCGTGACTCTTTGATGCGTAATTGGCCAGGTAAGGCCATATCAGCAGTTAGAACAAACACATCCCAGCCCCCAAAATCATCTTTTAAGTGCCGTCCAAATTGCTGCAAGAATAGTGCGAATTGGGGATCTAATTCAGCTTGGGCTTGTAAGGCTTTAAGTGATTCACGACTCGAGCGCTTAGCGCCTTGTCGGCCAGTTTCGGTATTCGCTGCATAGTAGTCGTTGCTGTCATCGTAAGACTCGCCACCGCCATCGCCCCGACCACCCTGAATCGCCAGACGCTCACCGTAAGGGGGGTTTAATAACATCAGCGGTTCGCCGACCATTCCTAGCGTCGCCGGAGGCTTACTCACCAAAGCATCAACCTGACGCACACTGGGTAATCCTGGTAAGTGAGCGCGTTGCCAATTACCTTTACACATACTGATCAGTTGCTCATTGATATCACTACCGCTAATCAATAAGCTTTGCGCGTTAGGAAAGCGTTTTTGGCCTTCTGCCATTTGCGCTAAAGCAGCTTGACAAATATTTTCCCAATGCTGTAATTCATTTTGCGTCAAAAATGGTTTCAAACGCTGAAAACCAAAACCATGCTCAGCATTAACTAGAGGGCGATAAGCTAAGCGGCTCGGCGGCGGCGTCACTTTGCCTTGTCGTTCATATAAGCCCGCACGAATTCCCCCAGCCGGCACACTTAATGAGACTTGTGCAGCTTCAATTAAAAAGGTGCCGCTACCGCACATCGGATCAAATAAGGTTTGCCCTGCCTGCCAGCCAGTAAGACTTAGGATACCTGCTGCCAAGTTTTCTTTTAAGGGAGCCTCACCTTTTTCATCGCGCCAGCCTCTTTTAAATAATGCTTCTCCTGAGGTATCGAGATAAACAGTTAGCTGGGTAGCAGTTAAATGTGCTTGAACCCGTACATTCGGAAATGCCGTATCAATATTTGGGCGGTCGCCGCTGACTTCACGCATGCGATCGACAATCGCATCTTTAATTCGTAGGGTAGCGAAATTTAAACTTTTTAAGGGCGAACGATGCGCTGTTACATCAACCCGTAAAGTTTGTTGCGCACTAAACCAATCTTCCCAAGCTAAGGCACGAGTTAAACGATATAAGTCATCCTCTTGGCGATAACTCGCTTCAGCAAGTTGTAGCAATACCCGACTAGCAATGCGCGAATGTAAGTTTAAGATCATCGCACCAGCTAAAGGCGCAGCTAAACCAACCCCGCCAGTTGGGCTTGTTGGGCTTGGATCAATTAACCATTTTCCCAATGCTTGGGCTGCAGGCATTTGAGTAATTGCATTTAACTCTTGGGTTAAGACGCCCTCAAGACCGCCTGGGCAAACTACGAAAAATCGCATGGGTATCGCATTAAATAATGTCTAACTTAAAAAGGTTTAATAACAACTAGTGCAACCACAATAATTAATAAAATTACTGGCGCCTCATTAAACCAACGGTACCATTGATGCGAATGGGTATTGGTGCGCAAACGAAACTGTTTTAATAATTTTCCGCAGGCATGGTGATAGCCCAAAATAATTAAAACAAAGAAAAATTTAAGATTCATCCACGTCATACCAGCACCAATGCCAAAATAAAACCAGAGTAATAAGCCCAAAATAACCGCTGGGATCATCAAAATCGTGATAAATCGATAGAGGCGCCCCGCCATGCCCAATAAGCGTTCATAGGAAGTAGGATCAGCTTCGCTCGCTAAATTAACAAAGATACGGGGTAAATAAAAAAGACCTGCAAACCATGAAGTAATTAAAACGATATGGAATGTTTTAGTCCAAAGATAAGCGCTCCCCATATGCTCTTAACTACGAATTTCGCCATGACCCATCACCACATACTTTAGTGATGTAAGGCCATCAAGGCCAACTGGTCCGCGCGCATGCAGTTTGTCATTCGAAATACCAATTTCTGCACCAAGACCAAACTCAAAGCCATCAGCAAAGCGAGTGCTGGTATTAACCATCACACTTGCGCTATCAACTTCGCGTAAGAAGCGTTGGGCATGAGCCTCATTTTGCGTGAGAATGGCATCGGTATGCTTACTACCATAGTGCTCAATATGCTCGATCGCTTCATCCAAGTTGGCTACCGTTTTAATCGACAAAATAGGAGCTAGATATTCGGTATGCCAATCTTCCTCTTGGGCATCAACTAAATTTTTAAAATTTGCTGCTTCAAGGGTTCGGCGGGTGGCTGCATCAACCCGCAGCTCGACGCCCTTGGTTTGATAAATACGACATAAATTAGGCAAAACTTGAGGGGCGATGGTGGCATTCACTAACAATGACTCCATGGTATTGCAAGGGGCATAGCGTTGTGTCTTGGCGTTATCGCAAACCCGTACCGCCAACTCGAGATCAGCATCGGCATCAATGTAAATGTGACAAATACCATCAAGGTGTTTAATCATTGGCACTCTAGCCTCGGCCATTAAGCGGGCAATTAAACTCTTGCCGCCGCGCGGCACAATCACATCGATATATTCATTCATGGTGATCATTTCACCCACTGCACTACGATCGGTTGTGCTCACTACTTGTACCGCATCGGCTGGCAAGTGCGCGGCACTTAAACCTTGTTGAATTAAGCCAGCTAAAAAAGTATTAGATTCAATTGCCTCAGAACCCCCACGCAAAATCACCGCATTACCTGCCTTTAAACAAAGTGCTGCGGCATCAATCGTGACATTCGGACGGGACTCATAAATTATGCCAATCACCCCTAAAGGTACACGCATTTGCCCCACTTCAATACCTGAAGCCTGTTTTTTAAAAGGGGTAATACTACCAATAGGATCACTCAAGGTGATAATTTGCTCTAACCCAAGCGCCATGGTTTCGATTGATTTTTCACTCATGGTTAAGCGATCAATAAAAGCGGCATTGTGACCATTTTTTTGCGCACGCACGATATCTAGCCGATTAGCCGTAAAAATAGCCGGCACTTGCTGACGAATGGTTTTGGCAATTTCAGCTAGGGCCTGATTTTTTTGGGCCGTACTTGCCCGCGCCATGACCCGCGCAGCAGCGCGAGCGCGCTGGCCAATTGCCTGCATCGTGGCTCGAATGGTTTCTTGGGGTATTACGCTTGCGTGCACACTGGCCTCTTTTTAGCTGCTAATTTTCTTTAATACCCTAATTATTCACTATCTGGCATGCGCAGCCAAAATTGGGCTTAACGCAGCAAATTACCGACTAGGCGCAAACCATCCCAAGGGTCGGCTGGTAATTCCGCAGCCGAGAGCCCTTTGGCCTGTCGATCAAGCCCAGCAGCAACCTGTATAGCGCGCCGTAGGGCATGAGTGCCAATGCGGCGCAATGCAGCGGGGTAGAGTTTTTCTCGTGGACCCCAAATACGATAGGTTTTCAATAATTGTTGAACTGACTCACCGTTCTCGGTAGCTGCCTTTAACTTCGCCAGCAAACGTAATTCTTCAGTTACGCTCCATAAAATTAGAGGCAAAGGCTCTCCCTCACCCTTTAAGCCATCGAGCATGCGATTAAGGCGTGCTAAATCACCTGCCAACAGCGCTGCACTTAATTCAAAAATATCGTAACGAGCCACCTTCAAAATAGCCACGCGTATTTCTGCTTCGCTTAATTGGCCTTGGGGATACAACAAACCTAACTTCTGAATTTCTTGATGTGCAGCAATTAAATTTCCTTCGAGTTGTTCGACCATAAACGCTAAAGCGCGCTGGCCAGCAGGCCCTGCTTCGACCGTTTGGCCTTGATTTTTTAAACGGCCTGCGATCCAATGAGGTAAATGGGTGCGCTCAAGTGTGTCGATTTGTACTGCCATACCAACTGCATCGAGTGCAGTAAACCAAGTGGCTGTTTTGGTTTTTGCATCGATTCTTGGCAAAACAAGGCACACTACTGTATCGGGAAATTCACCCCTATTTTTTTGCGCATCAATTTGAGCGGCAAATTGTTTTAAGGCTTCTGCGCCATCGCGTCCAGGTTTACCGCTTGGAATGCGTAACTCAAGCCAGAGCTTATCGCCAAATAAAGACATGGTTTGCCCAACGCTGAGTAAATTTCCCCAATCGAAACCACGCTCGTGCATGAGAACTTCGCGCTCGGTATAGCCAAGCTTTTTTGCTGCTGCGCGCAATTGATCCATTGCTTCCATGACTAATAGCGGCTCATCTCCGGAGAGCACATATAAACTCTGTATATTAGTTTGATTACGTCCCGTGACATTTGTGGATTCACCTGCTACTAAGCCACTAATATGCGCAGACAAGACATCCATTTTGATCATACCAAGGACTACTCTTAGGGCTTGGTTGGCGTAACAGGAGCAGCTGGACTTGCTGGCGCTGCGGGTGAACTCACCGCTGGAGCTGCAACTGGTGGTTGCAGCATGCGTGCTGAAGCAGCAACTCGACGGAGCATCTGCAAGGCTAGATCACGGCGCATTAACTGTAAAAACTGTTGTTGTTGGAAATCGGCTGATAAAACAGTTGACACTGTGAAATCCATATCACGTGTGACATAAATTTCTGCTTCAGGAACAATTTCTACGCCAGTAGGTTCAAAAGCCCTAAAATTTACCCGAGTTGTCAGGCGATACGCGGTAATCTGCCCAGTAGCGTTATAAGTCAAAATATCGCGTGAGTTGAGTTCGCTCACAATTTCTAAAATTAAATCGGCATCACGCGCATTGTTTACGATTTTGGCGTTGCTGCCAGTAGTAATTGCAGTTTCTAAATCGGCACGTAGACCGGGTGAAACTGGGCCGCTGATATAAATGGCTTTAAAGGGCAGGTTGACCGCCCCACGAATCTGAAAACCGCACGCGCCTAAGCCAAATAGGCTTGTGCCAAGCAAAACCGGAGTGCCCAATAAAAGACTCAGGGCTTGGCGACGCATTAGTTGGGTCATAATCTTCATCCTAATTGACATTATCAGCGCTAAGCAACAATGTTTACTAAACGGCCTGGAACCACAATAATTTTTTTCGCCGGCCTACCATTTAAGATGCGTACCGCCACATCAGTCTCTAGAGCGGCGGCTTCAATTTCTGCCTTACTTGCATTGACTGCCACCCGAATTTCTCCGCGGTGCTTGCCATTAATTTGTAGCACCAAAATAGTCTCAGTTTGAATTAAGGCGCTTTCATCTACTGTTGGCCAAAGAGCATCTAAGATTACGCCATGAACCTTGGCATAAGCCAACTGTTGCCACAAGACATGCGTGAGATGCGGAACAATCGGATAAAGAATTTTTAAGAGTATTTCTAAGCATTCTGCAATAACACGCGGACTTAGTTGATTTTGTGCAGTGTTACTTTTAATTGGCTCAAGTAAATTGAGCATCTTCATTGCTGCCGAAACTACCGTATTGTATTGACGCCGTTGGTAATCAAAATGGGCTTGCTTTAAGATAGTGTGAATTTCTCGCCGCAACGCTATCTCTGCTGCCGTGTAGGGCTGTTTCTTTACCTCGGCTTGAGTAAGATTATTGACTGCTGCAATACTACTAGCTTGACTATTAGCATAAAGCCATAAGCGCCGTAAGAAACGGGCTGCGCCTTCGACACCTGCCCCCGACCATTCTAGTTGTTGCTCGGGAGGTGCGGCAAAAATCGTGAATAAACGTGCGGTATCGGCTCCGTACTGATCAATCAAGGCTTGTGGGTCGACCCCGTTATTTTTACTCTTGGCCATTTTCTCAATGCCGCCAATGACGACCGAAGTAGCTACCTGAGTAATTGACTCAGCTGATTCGACGCTGGTTTTTAAGCGTGCGCCCGTGGGTCGCCCTTTAACATCAAGGGTTAATTCAACATCAGCTGGATTGCGCCAAATCTTTTTACCTGCTGCATCTTCGGTGTAATAAGTTTCATTTAAGACCATACCTTGGGTCAATAAATTTTGAAAGGGTTCGGCAAATTCTATTAAGCCCAAATCGCGCATCACCATCGTCCAAAAACGTGCATAGAGTAAATGTAAGATCGCATGCTCGATGCCGCCTATGTATTGATCCATGGGCATCCAATATGCAGTGCGTTCATCAACCATAGTTGTTGCATTGGGGCTGGCATACCGCATGAAATACCAAGAAGAATCGACAAAGGTATCCATCGTGTCGGTTTCTCTCCGGGCCGGCTTACCGCACTTGGGGCAAGTAACCGCTAAAAAAGAACTGTGTTTATTAAGTGGATTACCACTGCCATCGGGTACACAATCTTCTGGCAATACTACGGGTAAGTCGGCTTCTGGCACAGGCACTGCACCACATCCTGGATGCTGCTCATCACCACAATGAATAATGGGAATGGGAGTGCCCCAATACCGCTGCCGCGAAATACCCCAGTCACGCAAACGGTAGGTAGTCTTCATTTCGCCTAGGCCTTTTGCCGCTAAATCGGCTACTACTGCTTCAACCGCCTGTGCATAAGTCATCCCGTCATATTTGCCGCTATTAAAACAAACAATGTCGTCCTTTTGCGCATACCAATCTTGCCAATGGCTTAAATTAAAAAGTGTTGAAGGTGTTTTTAAAGCAATCACTTGTTTAATAGGTAATTGGTACTTCAAGGCAAAGGCAAAGTCGCGCTCATCATGTGCGGGTACGCCCATGACTGCGCCATCGCCATAACTCATCAATACATAATTACCAACCCATAGGGGAATGGGTTCATACGTGAGAGGATGGGTGACATACAAGCCAGTAAACATGCCCTCTTTTTCTTGAGTTGCTAATTCGGCTTCAATGACACTACCTTTTTTACATTTTTCAATAAAGGCTGCTAATGCAGGATTATTTTTGGCCGCCATAGTTGCCAAAGGATGCTCTGCAGCAACCGCACAAAAGGTGACGCCCATAATGGTGTCGGCACGGGTGGTGTACACATACAATTTGCCGTCTAAAATTGGCTGATGGTCTGTGTCGGTAATTTCATGCAAGAAAGCAAACCTTACGCCGTGACTCTTTCCGATCCAATTTTCTTGCATGGTTTTGACACGTGCAGGCCACCCCAAATCATCAAGACCACTTAGTAGTTGATCGGCATAGGCTGTGATATTGAGGTAATAACCAGGGATTTCGCGTTTCTCAACCAATGCGCCAGAACGCCAGCCACGGCCATCAATCACTTGCTCATTAGCCAATACAGTTTGGTCGACTGGATCCCAATTAACAATTTGGGTTTTACGATAAGCAATGTCTTTTTCGAGCATCTTTAAAAATAACCATTGGTTCCAACGGTAATAGTCTGGTTGGCAAGTAGCTAATTCGCGCGACCAATCAATTGCTAAGCCCATCGCTACCATTTGCTTTTTCATGTAAGCAATGTTTTCCATGGTCCACTTCGCTGGTGGCACATTATTTTGCATTGCTGCGTTTTCAGCGGGCATCCCAAATGCATCCCAGCCCATTGGCATTAAGACGTTGTAGCCTTGCATGCGTAACTGACGCGCTAACACATCATTAATGGTGTAGTTACGCACATGGCCCATATGTAATTTGCCAGATGGGTAAGGCAACATTGAACAGGCGTAGAACTTTGGCTTTGCTTGCCCAGTAGCATTGAGAGCGTGTTCAGTTA
The DNA here is from genome assembly GCA_945878885.1 of Polynucleobacter meluiroseus. Taxonomy (GTDB): domain Bacteria; phylum Pseudomonadota; class Gammaproteobacteria; order Burkholderiales; family Burkholderiaceae; genus Polynucleobacter; species Polynucleobacter meluiroseus_C. The sequence continues at coordinate 21,099 of CAMCUP010000029.1, forward strand.
TGACGTACGCGTTACTAGCATCCCAATCGGCTTGCGCAGCGGCCTCAATAGCACGGTAATCATAATCCTGACTCATTGTGTGCGGCTTTTATATCCCTAATACATCTTGCATATTAAATAAGCCATGGGTTTGGGTTTGCAAAAACTGGGCGGCCCGTAAAGCACCCTGTGCATACGATTGACGGCTAGTTGAATGATGACTAATTTCAATTCGCTCGCCCTCGCCAATAAAAAACACACTGTGATCGCCAACGATGTCGCCGCCGCGCATCGTCGAAAAACCAATACTGCCGGGCTTACGTTCGCCAGTATGACCTTCGCGTGCATATACGGCTATATCGGATAACGTTTTACCCAAGGTAGTCGCAATTACCTCACCCATTTTAAGGGCGGTACCTGAAGGGGCGTCTACCTTGTGACGGTGATGCGCTTCGCTAATTTCAATGTCATAACCGTTGCTGAGTAAGCGTGTTGCTTCAGCTAATATTTTGAGGGTTGCATTAACGCCAATACTCATATTGGGCGCCATGACAATCGCAATTTTTTTCGTTGCAGCGCCAATGGTAGCAAGTTGCTCTGCTGAAAAACCAGTTGTGCCGATCACCATTTTGACCCCTGCCTGAAGAGCAGATGTAAGATGCTGCAGCGTGCCATCAGGCCGAGTAAAGTCAATTAAACAATCGGCTTGGCTAATCCCTAGTGCTACATCAGCGGTAATGCTAATACCCGTTTTTTTTCCTAAAAACGCCCCCGCATCTTCGCCTACCTGAGGGGCATTGATGTACTCTAAGGCACCAACCAACTCGAGATGCGGGGTTAATAAAATGGCTTCAATTAGCATTCGGCCCATGCGACCCGTAGCACCTGCAATTGCAATTTTGATTTTTGGCTTAGTCATAGGCTTATTTTGCTTGAATATTACTTGGGGGTGCGGCTGGATCGGGCATATCTCCAGAACGTATATTAGTGACGACTGGCGCATCGGGTAATGAGGTAATGGGTACTACTCCCGAAGACTTGGCTGCCTTAGCTGCTTCAGCTGCCTGAGCAGCGTTTTCTATGGCTACTGCTTGCGCTAGCTCTTGCTCTAAGGGGCCAGCCGACTGCGGGGTTCTAAACGGCGTAATAGTACCTTCTTTGCCGGTAATTGGCCCACCCTGAGATAGGCTTGGCACTAAGAGCTCGGGCTCAACTACGGGCGCCGGCCCTTTATTAGCACCCGTTAAATAGTCCCAAAAAGAACGCTTCCGTTTGGCATAGTTATCGATTTCGGCAACTAGTTCAGTTTCAGTTGGTAAGGCATCGCCCTCGAATTTAATTACTTTATTATCAGCAAAGATAATCGTAACGAGACGTTCCTTGCTAATTTTTTGCCCTTCACGCTTAAATTCAAACACGTAATCCCAGCGGTTCGCATGAAAATAATCGGCTAATAAAGACGTGCCCATAATTTGTTGCACTTGTTCGCGCGTTAAGCCTAGCTGTAGTTTGGCATACTGCTCACTAGAAATAAAATTGCCCTGCACTACGTCGGGCACATAAGGCCTAAAAATGCGATTAACCCAGTCGCGTTGGACATTTTCTACGCTCGGAATACACCCCGTCAGCATGAAACCACTAGCCAAAGCGCCCACCAAGATGGGGCTCAGGAAAATCCTGAAAGCACTAAAAAAACAGAAAAAACGCATTTGCATGGCAAGCCGTATCATTAAGTGTTTGATTTTAGCGCTTGCTTGATATGAACCACTCTACGACCCCTTCTAACCTGCATGATATTGGCCTAAAAGCAACTGGGCCAAGAATGAAGATTTTGAACTTTTTCCATCAAAATCCAGGCTCCCACTTCAGTACTGAAGAGGTTTTTATGGCTTTAGCAGAAGAGGATCAAGAAATTGGCTTGGCAACAGTCTATCGGGTCTTAACCCAATTTGAGCAGGCTGGCCTCCTATTACGCAGTCATTTCGAGTCGAGCAAAGGCGATAGCCGGGCAATTTATGAGCTTAATGAGGGCAATCACCATGATCATTTAGTTTGTCTTGATTGTGGTCATGTCGAAGAATTTGTTGACGAGGCAATTGAGCGGCGTCAAAAGGACATTGCTAAAAATCTTGGCTTTAAATTGCAGGATCACGCCTTAGCGATGTATGGGCTTTGCCAAAAAAAGAACTGTCGCAATAAATTAAAATAGTCGCGGCATTAAAGGTTGAATAGTACTGCTGCAAACTTGAATTGCTTGGAGTGCTATTTACTAGCCATGAGCGCCTCTGCGGCATTGAGCATTTGCGTAGAATAACCCCACTCGTTGTCATACCAAGCCAAGACCTTCACTAATTTACCGTCCGCCGATACGCGAGTTTGAGTGGAGTCGAAAATGCTAGGGCGCGGATCATGATTAAAGTCGATAGAGACTAAAGGCAGAGTATTAAAACCTAAAATGCCTTTTAATTCCTTTTCACTCGCAGCTTGCAAAATCGCATTGACTTCAGCCACCGTGGTTGCACGCTTTGGCACAAAGGTGAGATCGACTACTGAGACATTAATAGTGGGTACCCGCATGGCAAAGCCATCAAAGCGTCCCACCAATTCGGGTAGGACTAATCCAATGGCTTTTGCGGCGCCGGTTTTTGTTGGAATCATGCTACTCACTGCAGAGCGAGCGCGGCGCATATCCTTGTGATACACATCAGTTAATACTTGGTCGTTGGTAAAAGCATGAATCGTCGTCATCAAGCCAGATTCAATGCCGATTTTTTCGAGCAAAGGCTTAACTAAAGGTGCTAAGCAATTGGTTGTACAACTCGCATTTGAGACCACGATATCAGTAGGCTTTAAGACCGCTTGATTGACCCCATACACAATCGTCGCATCCACATCTTTTTCTCCGGGCGCCGAGATTAAAACCTTCTTAGCACCTTGCTGGATGTGCACTAGCGCTTTTTCTTTGGAAGTAAATTTACCGGAGCACTCGAGAACTAAATCGACGCCTAATTCACCCCAAGGAGTTTCGAGTGGATTGCGAGTGGAAAACATCTTGATACGATCACCATTGACAATCATGTCATTGCCATCAATCTCAACCTTTAGAGGGAAACGTCCATGGGCCGAATCGTATTGAGTTAAATGGGCATTGACATCTAGACTACCCATGGCATTAATCGCCACAATTTGGATGTCGCGTTTGGGTTGCTCTTCGTACAATGCACGCAAGACCATTCTGCCAATGCGCCCATAGCCATTTATTGCAATTCGAATTGTCATGCTAGTTCCTCACTCTCTTTACTAATCGTGCTTGGCAATACATTGCTGCACGGTTTTACTGATTTGCTCCACCGTTAAGCCAAAATAGGCATATAACTCGGGCGCTGGTGCCGATTCACCGAAGGTATCGACGCCATGTACCGCGGCACAACCATACTTCCACCAAAAATCAGTTACCCCAGCTTCAATAGCAATGCGGGGTACTTGCGGTGGCAATACTTGCGCTTTGTAAGTCGCACTCTGCTGATCAAAGAGATTAGTGCAGGGCATCGATACCACCCGAATTGATCGGCCTTGCTGCGTAAGGTCAGCAGCGGTTTGCAAAGCTAGACTGACTTCTGAGCCAGTAGCCATAATGACGGCGTCGAGTTTGCCCTTGCCTTCCTGTAATACATAAGCACCACGTTGAATCTGGGCAATTTGCTGAGCATTGCGAGGCACAAAGGGACAATTTTGCCGGCTGAAAATTAATGCGCTCGGACCATTTTGACGCTCAAGGGCTGTGCCCCAAGCTACTGCACTTTCGGTCGTGTCACAAGGACGCCAGACCATTAAATTAGGTATTAAACGTAAACTGGCGACTTGCTCGATCGCTTGATGGGTTGGCCCGTCTTCACCCAATCCAATCGAGTCGTGTGTAAATACAAATAACACCCGAATTTTCATTA
>CAMCUP010000030.1 GCA_945878885.1 Polynucleobacter meluiroseus
TTAACCCTGAAATCGAAGCCTAATCATGTCATTTAATCAACTCTCCAACGAGGATGATGATTCCAGCATCATGGCGGAAATTAACATGACACCCATGGTCGACATCATGCTGGTTTTGTTGATCATTTTTATTATTACCCTACCTGTGATCCAACAAGCCGTTAAGGTTGAATTACCAAAAGCCAATAGTGCTCGTAATGAAGTCAAGCCCGAGTCAGTTCAACTTACTATTAATGCTGCTGGGCAAATTTTTTGGAATAGTGCGCCCATCGACCTAAAAACCTTTACAGGCTATGCTGAAAATGCCGCCAAGAAAGAGCCGCAGCCTGAAATTAATTTACGTGCAGATAAAGCGGTGCGCTATGAAAATGTTGCCCAGGTCTTAGCTGCCTCGCGACGCGCGGGCTTGACTAAATTAGGGTTTGTAACTGAGCCTGATTAAGCAGTGAGCGTTTTAATTGGCCCACGCTAAGTCTTCATGGCTGCGTTTTAGCGGGCATCTCTCTCACTAATTTATAGGCCACCGAGTATTTATAAATATTGCTCACATACTGTACGGTTTCACTACCAACTCGTTCTGCCACAATTCTTTCGACATTATCAAACCAGATATTAGGATCTAGGCCTCGCTTAGCAGCCTCCAAACGCAACTGCTGAATCTTGCTGGGCCCTGCGTTATAAGCTGCAAATGCAAAAAGCACTTTATCAAGCTCAGTCATTGGCTCATTGACATAATACTTTTCGATTAAGTAGCGCACATACTTAACACCGCCATTAATATTGTTATTGAGATTATGAATATCGCCCACCTTTAATTCCTTACCAGTTGCTGGCATCAACTGCATTACTCCAATAGCACCTACTCGACTCTTCACATTTTGATCAAGTCTAGATTCCTGATATCCCTGCGCCGTCATCAATAACCAATCAATCTTATATTGATCGCCATACTGCTGAAAAATACCAGCCATCAAATTAAATTTTTCAATTTCTTGCGGATTTGTTGCGGCCTTAACCCACTTTACCGACTTTAAATAGGCTTGTAACTTTTGATTACCAAAACTAGTGCCAATTTTATGATTCTCGGTAAAGGCATCAAGCGCAAGCTTTAGCTGTGGAGATTTTTTTCGAAAAGCAAAAGCAATATCACCCCCACTACGAACCACCAAATCTTCATGTATTTGAATATTGGGAAAAATATTTTTCCAAAATTGGGCTAAATAGAGCTCGCTTACGGTAATTTGAACTAAATCAGCCTGGACCATTTCTAAAATATCGTCAGTCTCAAAAATTCCTGGGGCATCTTTAATGTTAATGGGCGCTAATTTTTCTTTAGAAAAATCGGTATTAACCTGTTTAAGACTCTGGTAATAGCTTGTTGTTGGATTAACGAACACCATTTTTCCTGATAAATCTTCAAGCTTATTTAATGCTGGGCCTTTTGCCGAGCTGACAATCACTTCTTTGACACCTTTTGCAATGGGTGTTGAAAAATCAACTTGCGCTTCACGCTCGGGGGTAATAGTGAAGTTGGCGGCAATGATGTCGCCACGGCCGGCGACTAAACTTGGTATCAACTGATTACGCGTAGTTGGGATGAAAATAAAATGGAGGCGTAAATTTTTCTTCGCGTATTTTGCATTCAATTCTTTTTCAAATTCGATCATCATGTCGTACATCAAGCCCCTTTGCTGACCTCCTTTGTCGAGGAAGTACAAGGTTTTGTTGTAGGGCACTAAAACTCGAATAATGCGGCGTTTCACCATGCCATCTAAATCACCTACCCAAACTTGATTAGGCGAGCTAATCGTTAGGTGATCGCTTGGCAGAGACTTTGCCAGCGCTAAATGGCAGAAAAGAATACCGCTGATCAGCAAACCAGCAAGAGAAAATTGCTTTAGCGTCATAGGGATAGAAAATTACAACAATTTGGTGCCCGAGGCCGGAATCGAACCGGCACGACCGTTTTATGGCCGGCAGATTTTAAGTCTGCTGTGTCTACCGATTTCACCACTCGGGCTAACTACGAAGATACGAATACTAACATTTTCGGCCCTTCCCCCCGAAAAAATGATGCTTTTCAAGCCTAAAATAGCGGCATGATTCAGTCCCGCCAGCGCTCTCGCATCCATTCCCTCATGCGCATCACCTTATTTAGCGCCTTAGCCCTGCTAGCTCTATTGGGCATGATCATGGCGGTTTATTTGCTCTTTGCCCATACTGAGCCCAGTGGCAAGCAGGTTATTAAGGGTTTAAATGAGGCCGTCTCGATTCAGTTTGACGCCAATGATATTCCCCATATCAAAGCAAAAAATCCCAGTGATGCGCTCTTTGCCTTGGGCTACTTACATGCTAGCGAACGCTCATGGCAAATGGAAATGAATCGCCGACTCGCATCTGGCAGGCTATCTGAAATTTTAGGTGAAGAAACCGTCAAAATTGATCGCTTCATGCGTACGCTGGGCATCAAGCATGCTGCTGAAAAACAACTCGAACGATATCCAATCGAAGCGAAACGCCTTTTGCAAGCCTATGCCGATGGGGTTAATGCAGGTAATGTCAATTTAGGCTGGGCCTTGCCCATCGAATATTTTTTAACGCGTTCTAAACCGGGATATTTTTCGGCCGCAGATAGCGTTGCTTGGATGCTTGTGCTGGCACTTGACTTAGGTGGTAATTGGCAAAAAGAATTGCAACGACTAGGGTTAGCGCAATACGTGACTACTGCACAGGTGTGGGAAGTAATACCTCCCTACCCCGATACAAAACCGGTGAGTAATGTTGATTTTGCAAAACTTTATCAAGACTTACAAGTCTATCCAACAAGCAAAAAATCTCAGTTACAACAACCAACACACCCACCCCAAGCACAACCAGCAAAATTTCTGCAGAATAAAACGGATTTACAACTTAGTCATTTTTTACCCGGCGGCAAAGATGGTATGGGATCAAATAACTGGGTGCTCAGTGGCAATAAAACCGCAAGTGGAAAACCGCTTTTAGCAAATGATCCCCACCTTGGGCTAAGCGCTCCCTCAGCCTGGTATTTCGTCCATATCGATGCACCTAAATTACAGGTGATTGGTGCAACCATGCCTGGCATACCTGCTGTCATTATTGGTAGAACTAATCAAATTGCTTGGGGTTTTACCAATACCAATCCCGATGTACAAGATTTATATCTAGAGCAATTAGACCCTAAAAATAATAGTCTCTACCGTGGACCGGATGGGCCGCTTTCGTTTCAGGTGCGCGAAGAAATTATTGATATCAAAGGCGAAAATTCCTTACGTTTTATCGTGAAAGAAAGTCGCCATGGACCAATTATTTCGGATGCCTACGAACAAGCTAAAAATACTATTGATGCAAATCGGTATGCCCTTGCACTTCGTTGGACTGCACTCGACTTAGAAAATCAATCACTGGCAACCCTGCTAGACATGAATCGCGCTGAATCGATCGATGCGTTTAAAAATAGTCTGCGCCATTTTTATGCACCGATGCAAAATATCGTCATGGCCGATACCTCAGGCAATATTGCCTTTCAGGTTGCTGGGGTTGCCCCCAAAAGAACCTTGTACCAGGGTTTATATGGCATTGCACCGGCACCAGGCTGGGACCGCCAATATGACTGGTCAAGCTACATCCCATTTGATCAATTGCCAGCGAGCACTAACCCTGCCGAAGGCTGGCTGGCAAGTGCGAATCAACAAATTCTTGCTGACAATAATCCCAACCCTCTCACGGCTGATTGGGAGCTGCCATTTCGCTACGACCGTATTAAGCAATTACTAGAAGCGCAAAATAAACATGATCTAAATTCGATGCGCGCTATGCAAGGAGATACCTTGTCACTTGGCGCAACGCCTCTGCTTGCGCTGTTTAAAGGTGTGCAATCGAATCATCCATTAAGTAATAGCGCCAAGCAAATCACCAATACCTTTGCTGGCGAGATGGTTGCTAATTCAGCAGCTCCCACCATCTTTAATGCTTGGGCCGATCAGCTTACCCGCTTACTGTTCTCGCGCTTAGGTAACTTATTTGAGCAGGAATACGGTAAGCGGCGGCAATTTCGTGAAGCATTAGTTTTACAGATAGCGAATCCAAATAGTCCATGGTGCGACCAGCCTTCTAGCGCTGCCGTGGAAAATTGTGCCGAAACTGCTAAGCTTGCCTACGATTTAGCCTTAGATCAACTTAGCAGCGCTTACGGAACCGACCCACAAAAATGGCTTTGGGGGCAAGCTCACTTAGCTATCGCTGAACATCGTCCCTTTAGTAAAGTTCCCTTGCTAAATAAAATCTTTAATCTCGTAAATCCATTTCCAGGTGATAGCTTTTCGGTAAATGTGGGACGCCTCGAGTTAGGCAAATCAAAGCAGCCTTATGCTACTAAGCAAGCTGCCAGCATGCGGATTATTTTCGATTTTGCCGATTTAGATCAGTCCACTTTTATGTATCCTACGGGCCAATCGGGCTGGGTTCAGAGTAGCCGTTACCGGAACTTAAACTCATTGTGGGCCAATAATGACGCGCTACCCCTTACCAGCAAGCCATCTGCTTATTCGCGTCAACTTGACCTCGCCCCCAAATGACAATGCTGTTTAAAATGACTAAATTGAAATACTCCTTTAATAATAGAAAGATTCGAATGAAAAAATTTTTTGTTCTCGCTGGCTTTTTAGCTCTTTTGCCCTGCGCCCCAGCGTTGGCTGCTTGGCAAGAAATTCCCTTTAATGATCAGGTCACTATTTATGTCGATATCGCCACTATTAAAGCCGATGGCGATAACATTCAGATGATCTCAATGTTAGATTTAAAAACCCCAGGCAAAGACCCAAAAACGAATAAAGCCGTAAGCTCAATCATTGGCTTAAATGAATTTGCCTGCGGTAAGCAGCAATATCGTCCTTTAGATGTAAAACTATTTACGGGTAATAAAGGGGATGGCACCCTTATTTCTGATGAAAAATTAGGTAATAGCCCTTATGAGCAGATTGTTAGTGGCTCGTGGGTAGTGGGGGTTTATAAAACTGCCTGTGGCATTAAATAGGCTCCAATTTCAGCTTTGCTATCGCGCCTTGCTGCTGCTAGGCTTCTTGCTGCAAGGCACTGCCTGCGCCCTGCCAACAGCGCTCTTTGCTAGCGGCACTTCTTCTGCTGCTGCCACTGCTTCTGCCACAGCTACCGCCTACCCCATCACGACTGCTGGCGTAGCGACCACGGTGACCACCGGCAAATCGCCAAGCGAACATGCCCTCTCACAGTTAACCCAAAAAGATTGCAGTTTGTTTCATCTTTTTACTTTTGATAAGGACTTTTGCGTCGATATACCAGCCGTTATCATGATTGATAAAAGTGCTCCTTATCAACTTCGCTAGCGTGATTTAGCTCGTACCCTTATTTAGCGCTATCATCATAAAAATAACAAAACCAAGAAAGAGACGCGTTGAAAACTTACAAGATTGCCTCGATTCCAGGTGACGGGATTGGCAAAGAAGTCATTCCTGAGTGTGAAATTGTTTTACAAGCACTAGCAACTAAAAAGCAAATTGCCTTTGACTTTGAGCGCTTTGATTGGGGGGGTGATTACTATCGCCAACACGGCAAAATGATGCCCGATGACGGCTTAGAGGCCTTGCGCCATAAAGATGCAATTTTGTTTGGCTCTGCGGGCGACCCAAATATTCCTGACCACATTACCTTGTGGGGATTGCGCCTCAAAATTTGCCAAGGTTTTGACCAATATGCTAATGTGCGCCCTACCCGAATTTTACCGGGCATAGAAACGCCATTACGGAATTGCCAACCCAATCAACTTGATTGGGTTATCGTACGTGAAAATTCTGAAGGAGAATATGCCGGTTTAGGTGGCAGAGCTCACCAGGGCCATCCTATCGAAGTCGCTTCTGATATGAGTATCCTGACCCGCGTCGGTGTAGAGCGTATTCAACGTTTTGCTTTTAAATTAGCGCAATCGCGCCCCCGCAAACACCTTACGGTGATTACTAAGTCTAATGCCCAACGTCATGCAATGGTGATGTGGGATGAAATAGCCCGCGAAATTGCGCGCGAGTTTCCCGATGTGACGTGGGATAAAGAACTGGTTGACGCCGCTACGGCCCGCATGGTTAATCGTCCTGAATCGCTCGATACCATAGTTGCTACCAATCTTCATGCCGATGTTTTAAGCGATTTAGCTGCAGCGCTTGCGGGTAGTCTAGGTATTGCGCCGACTGGCAATATTGACCCTGAACGTCGCTATCCATCGATGTTTGAGCCCATTCATGGTTCGGCCTTTGATATTATGGGTAAAGGCTTGGCTAATCCGATAGGTACTTTTTGGTCTGCAGTGATGATGCTTAACCATTTGGGAGAGCCAGTACTCGCACAGAAACTAATGCAGGCAATCGAAGCCGTTACTGCCAATTCTCAATTACATACCCGTGATTTAGGTGGAAGTGCCATGATGAAAGATGTAACTAACGCAGTTTGTCAGGAGATATCCCAATGAAAAGCAACCGTCTTATTAGTCTATTAATTTCTTTTATTTTTGCGTCTGTAAGCTTTAATATTTTAGCGCAACCGCTGCCTGATAAAACAATTCAATACATAATTCCGTTTCCAGCTGCAGGTGAATCGGATTTAGTGGCTCGCTTACAGGCTGATGTTTCTGCGAAAAAATATAATCAACCGATGATTGTGGTTAACCGAGCTGGGGCAGGAGGCGCCCTTGTCTGGTCGCAACTCAATACCTATGCAGCCGATGGCACAATCGTTGCTGGCGTCAATATTCCGCATATTATTTTGCAACCGCTCGAACCAAGCACTCAATATAAGACGGAGGATATTAATGCAATTTATTACTATCACTTCACGCCTGATGCATTAATGGTTTCAGCTGAAAGTCCATACAAAACCTATCAAGAATTTATCGCTGCCGCTAAAAAGAATCCAGGAAAAATGACCTTAGCTGGCTCAGCCCAATTTTCAGCAAACCACATGGCCACTGAACGCCTCAATAAATTAGCTGGCGTCAATGTGCAGTACATTCCATTTAAAGGTACGGGTGATTTAATTTCTTCTCTGATTGGCATGCACGTTGATGGCGCAATGGGGTATTTACCTTTAGCGATTCAACAAAAAGGGAAAGTGCGAACACTTGCAGTTGCCACTGATAAGAGGCACCCATCCCTACCAGACGTGCCAACCTTTAAAGAATTGGGCCTAAATTGGGTCGATGGCGCCTACCGTGGAGTAGCCATGCCTAAAGCCACACCCAAAGCATTACAACAGAAAATGTCAGATTATTTTGCGCTCTTAAATGCCGATGTAGATAATAAAAAACGACTTGAAGAGGCTGGGTTTGTTTTGGTAGATATACCTTTAAACAAAATACCCGCATTCATGAAAGAAAAGACTCCTGGCGCCTTAGAAGACGCGAAGAATGCGGGTTTACTCAAATAAAACTGCCTTAGAATTTTAGGCCTTGGCGGCCCTGACTACGCATTTAGCCATCTGATCAAAATAGTTGCGGGACTTTTGTGTTGGCTCAATGTATTTTCTGCGGCCATCGCTAGAGTCAGGAATAATTTTTACCAACCCTTTTTTCTTTAATTGCTTTAAGCGGCCATGTAAGGTTGCTTGAGACGCAATCTCTTTTAGAGAGATGGCGTCAGCAATTAAAATCGGTTGATTTTTATTCCAGCGCAATGCCAAAGCGCTTAACACTTCACGCTCAATTAAATCAAGGCCTGGGGCTGCAGGTAATGCCTCAATGCTCTTAGTTAAGTTTAGAAAACGAAGATAAGCTGCGCTTGATTTCATAGTAGATAAAAATCCAATGTTGTTAGGGTTTTTCACTATAACATTATCTCGATATTTTTTGGGCGTTTGCCACTGTAAAGTTGGCAAAAAGCATTCTTCCAAGTATGATTATTTTTAGTGCTTTTAGAACAAATTGAAAATTTAGCCATTTTCCCAAAATTGGGAGCGATCTAGCCCCATGCGCAATCTAATTAAGCCTTTAATAATCACTGGAATCGCATCCACCTGGATTGCCTTATTTGTTTTAAATGAATATATCTTTAAATTCACGCAAATTTCACCCGCAATCAATCTGATCTTTATACCCGCCGGCTTACGCCTCATTTCAGTCATTATTTTTTCTTGGGTAGGGGTAATAGGCTTATTTGTGGGTGGAGTATTAATTGGTATTCACCTTATAGAGCTAGCTCCACTGCAGGCAATCACCCTTGCCGGCCTCTCGGCCCTATCGCCATTTATTGCCTATTCTGCAATTGCTAGAGCACTTAAATTAGAACCATCATTAGCCGATATGTCAGCGCGAGATCTGCTTATTATTGCCATTAGCGCCGCTCTGCTTGGGGGCACATTACACAGTATATTTTTTCTACTAAATGGTAGTGCAAATACGTTTATTGGTCCCTTTATTCAAATCTTCACAGGCGACCTATTAGGTATGCTTTTAGTTTTATATTGCGCCAAATTTGGCATCTGGGCTTATCGGCAGATCTATTCTAGCCAGCATCTAAAATAGTAATAAATAGTCTATAGTACACGCATGGCTATACATAAATCTACTCCAACTTCGGGCTCGATCGGCGATGCTGATTTAGTCAGTTTAAGTTATGTGAGTGAACTGATACACCCGCTTGAAACCCTTGAATTAATGCAATTAGTTGACCTTGCTATTGCTCGCAATGCCAGCCTAAATATTACTGGCGTTTTATCTTGTGAGAGCAATCGGTTTAGTCAAATAATTGAAGGGCCTGCAGGCGCTATTGAGTTGCTTTGGAACTCAATTAAAAAGGATGAGCGGCATTGCAATATTTTTTCACTAGGGTTAAAAAAGATTAAGCAGCGCTCTTTTGCAAATTGGTCGATGCGTTTAATTGATGGCAAACAAATAGCGGCTTTTGACCCCAAGTTAAAAGGCCCTATAGCAAAATAGTTTGCGGTATCTGCTGGCTAAATGCCAAGGTCGTTCAAGTTAGAAGAGGTGGGGCGAACGACGGGGCTCGAACCCGCGACAACCAGAATCACAATCTGGGACTCTACCAACTGAGCTACGTCCGCCGTTGTAGAACGATAAATTATAGCCTTTTGCCAAAAAACTACCAAACTAGCCCGATTAGGCGTTTTCAAACTCAAAGGCGGCCCAATCGCCCAACTCAAGACTGGCCTCGAGAAAAAAATCAGTAATAGCTGTCTTGCTTTGTACTCGCGCTAACGCATGATGATCTGATAAGCGTTGTCGCCAATAGCGCGAGCCCGCCCGCCCATGTGCTAAGCCAATAATATGGCGTGTTAAAACTCCCAAATAAAAGGGCTTACCTGCTTGAGTACACCAATCAAACCAAGTTTGGGCTTGACGCACCAAGCCAATTTGAATTCGGTGCCATTCAGTTTCGCTAAGTAAATAACCAGCTGCTGCTCCAGCGCTCTCAAGTAGATCATCCCAACCCAATAACATAGCAGGAAAATGATAAGCAGAGCGCCCCACCATAAAGCCATCAAAGTCTTGCCAATGGCCGGCGATTTGTGCGTTATTTTCGAGGCCGCCATTTAACAAAACCTTGAGGGCTGGAAATTGCTGTTGGGCATCGCGCCGTAGTTGTGCCGCTACTGCATAATGTAGCTGTGGTTTGGTGCGATTTTCTTTGGGCGATAAGCCCTTTAACACTGCATTACGGGCATGAATCGTAATTTGCTGAGCCCCTGCATCGGCCACCGCCAAAATGAAGTTCAGTGCAAATTGATAATCCTGTGGCGAGGCAGATGCATCCATTTGATTTAAACCCAAACGCTGCTTTACTGAAATAGGTAAATGCGAAGCCTGGCTCATGGCACGCACACATTGAGCAACTAATTCGGGTTCAGCCATTAAGCATGCACCAAACGAGCCTCGCTGCACCCGTTCTGATGGACAACCACAATTCAAATCAATTTCAGCATAACCCCACTGCTTAGCCAAGACTGCGCAACGAGCCAAATCATCTGGCTCACTACCGCCCAATTGCAAAACTAGGGGATGCTCTGCTGCTGAATAGTCTAAGTGGCGCGGAACATCACCATGCAATAAAGCGCCTGTTGTGACCATTTCTGAATACAGTACCGCTTTTTTTGATAGTTGACGATGGAACGATCGGCAATGCCGATCAGTCCAATCCATCATGGGCGCAACTGCTAAGCGTTTACTCGCGGGAGGCTTTCTTGCGCTCATGCTCTTTAAGATACCGTTTACGTACCCGTACACTTTTGGGAGTCACCTCAACTAGCTCATCATCGCTAATGAACTCAACTGCATATTCCAAAGTCAAATCGATGGGGGTGACAAGCCGAACAGCTTCATCAGTTCCCGATGAGCGCACGTTAGTTAATTGCTTGCCTTTAATGGGGTTTACAACAATATCGTTATCGCGACTATGAATACCAATCACCATACCTTCATAAACAGGGCTGCCATGACTAACAAACATCCGACCACGATCTTGTAACTTCCAAATGGCGTAAGCAACGGCTTCGCCATCGTCTTGGCTAATTAAGACCCCATTGTGGCGCTCACCCAAAATACCATCTTTGGCAGGGTAGTAGGCATCGAAGGTATGGCTGAGTAAACCATTGCCTCGCGTCATGGTCATAAAATCGCCTTGAAAACCAATTAAGCCGCGCGCAGGAATACGGTACTCTAAGCGCGTGCGGCCCTTACCATCGCTGACCATATCAAGTAACTCGCCCTTACGCTTGCCCAACTCTTCCATCACGCTACCCTGGGTAGCGTCTTCTACGTCAACAGTTAAGCTTTCAAAGGGCTCCATTTTCACGCCATCTTCTTCGTGGAATACTACGCGTGGGCGAGATACGGCCATTTCAAAACCTTCGCGTCGCATTGTTTCAACTAAAATGGTTAAATGCAATTCACCGCGACCTGAGACTTCAAACACCGTGTCATCATCCGTTTCGCGCACGCGTAAAGCCATATTCGACTTTAATTCGCGGTCTAAACGCTCGCGAATTTGCCGACTAGTCACAAACTTGCCTTCGCGACCTGCCAATGGGCTAGTGTTCACCATAAAGTTCATGGTTAAAGTAGGCTCATCAATTTTCAGCATCGGTAATGGGTCTGGGGTATCAGGGGCACAAATAGTAGTTCCAATCGCTAAATCGTCAATGCCATTCACTAAGGCAATATCACCAGCAATAGCCTCATCAACTACCTCACGCTCAAGTCCTTTAAATTTGAGTACCTGATTCACTTTGCCCCTGAATGGCAAGCCATCGGGGCCATTCATGCAAATCACCTCCATACCCGGCTTCACCCGTCCGCGATTAACTCGACCAATGCCAATTTTGCCGACATAACTGTTGTAATCAATTGACGAAATTTGAAATTGCAAATCACCATCTGGATCATCATCACGAACTGGTACATATTCTAAAACTGCATCAAACAAGGGCCGCATAGTACCTTCACGCACATCTTCAGTAAGGCCTGCATAGCCATTTAAACCCGAAGCAAAGATCACTGGAAAATCGAGTTGTTCTTCGGTGGCACCCAATTTGTCAAACAATTCAAAAGTGGCATTGATCACATAGTCGCAACGGGCGCCAGGGCGGTCGACTTTATTCACCACAACGATCGGCTTTAATCCGAGAGCCAACGCTTTTTTGGTTACGAAGCGGGTTTGTGGCATAGGACCCTCAACTGCATCGACCAATAACAACACGCCATCCACCATTGAGAGCACCCGCTCAACTTCGCCACCAAAATCAGCGTGACCAGGGGTATCAACAATATTGATATGGGTACCGTCATACTCAACTGCACAATTTTTTGACAAAATCGTAATGCCCCGCTCTCTTTCAAGATCGTTAGAATCCATCACGCGTTCAGTCATTTTTTCATTACTACGGAAAGTACCAGACTGACGCAGTAGCTGGTCGACAAGGGTAGTTTTACCGTGATCAACGTGGGCAATGATGGCAATATTACGAAGGGCGCGTTTGGTCATTAAATGCTTCTATCAAAAAAAGGAAATAAATTAAGAAACTTGTGAAATAAGGCGTCGCGGATGAAGGACGCCTGAGCGCCAGTCGGCAGTACCAATAAAATTATGGGGGGCAGATGTAGCGCGATAGATGCGCACTAAGGCATTGGCCCAAGGAAAGGCATTACTGAAAGCTAAGGGCACGCGTTGGCCAAGGCTAAGCCGTTTTGCTTGGAGCTCATCAAGGGTTAATTGCGGCAAGGTTTGCAATAAAGCATCAATAGGTAGTAAATCGACACCCTTTTCAGCGCCCTTAGATTGTAAGGTCTCTAAAGTAATCGATTGCTGTAACGATAAATGCCCCACGGCAGTTCGGCGTAAACCGACTAAATGTGCACCACACCTCAGCATTGTGCCCAGATCTTCAGCCAAGACTCGAATATAGGTGCCTTTGCTACAACTTACCTCTAAGGTCGCTTCGGGCCAGTTAACTGCAGTCCAACGAATTGCATGAATCGTAATTTCGCGTGCGGTACGCTCTAGCTCAATCCCTGCGCGTGCATATTCATACAGCGGCTTTCCATCTCGCTTAAGGGCCGAATACATTGGTGGTACTTGCGTAATACAACCTGTAAATTTTGGTAAGAGCGCTTCCAAAGAGGTTTGCCTCGCTAATTCGTCTGCGAATACTGGTAAGGCTAATTGCTCAATGATTTCGCCTTCAGCATCACCAGTAGAGGTGCGAGCACCAAAACGAATTTGGGCAACATAGGTTTTATCTGCGTCTAATAAATCTTGTGAATATTTAGTTGCCTCACCTAAGCAAACAGGTAAAAGCCCAGTAGCCATTGGATCAAGTGTGCCAGTATGCCCTGCTTTCTCGGCCTGTAAAGCCCGCTTTACAGCAGTAACCGCGCCTTGGGAACTAATACCTGCAGGCTTATCTAGCAATACCACTCCATCAACCCGTTGTGACATAAGAATCTCAGTCTTCGCTTAATCTTTGCTATCGCCAGTTTGATCGCTTTGCACGGCTTGATCAATTAAACGTGACATCTCAATACCACGCTCAACGGAAGTATCGTGCACAAAATGCAAAGTAGGAATGGTGTGAATATGCAGGCGTTTAAATAAGATAGAATGCAAGTAGCCAGCTTTTTCTTGCAAGGCTGCTAAAGCATGATCGGGCTCAGCGCCTAATACAGTAAAGAAAACTTTGGCATGGGCTAAATCTGGCGATAACTCAACTCCTTGCAGGGTAATTAAACCCAAGGACTTATCGCGTAATTCACGGGGAATTAGCTCGGCTAAATCGCGTTGAATTTGGTCGGCTAATCGCTCATTACGATGGGGGCTAGTTTTATGCATAGTGCCAGCAGTATCTTAAAGTGTTCTAGCAACTTCAGTGACTTCAAATACTTCGAGCTGATCGCCCTCTTGAATATCATTTTGGTTTTTCAGCGATAAGCCACACTCAAAACCACCCTTAACTTCTTTGACATCATCTTTAAAGCGTTTGAGTGAATCTAATTCGCCAGTCCAGGTTACTACGTTATCACGTAGTAAACGTACTTTTGAATTGCGTTTAATAAGGCCTTCTAAAACCATACACCCTGCAATCGATCCAACCTTAGAAACTGTGAAGACCTGACGAATTTCAACTAAGCCAGTAATTTCTTCTTTCTTATCTGGCGTTAACATTCCGCCTAAAGCTAATTTAACCTCATCAACGGCGTCATAAATAATGTTGTGATAACGAATATCTACGCCATTGTTTTCAGCCAATTTACGCGCTAAGGCATCGGCGCGAGAATTAAAGCCAATAATGACTGCTTTCGAAGCTACCGCTAAATTCACATCAGTTTCAGTAATGCCGCCCACACCTGCATGTACTATTTGCACTTTTACTTCGGGAGTCGATAACTTTTGCAATGATTGCGATAAAGCCTCTTGCGACCCTTGTACATCGGCCTTAATAATAATTGGCAAGAGCTTAGCTTCAATTGCGCCCTCACCCATATTTTCTATTAAGGTTTCTAACTTAACGGCCTGCGCTTTAGCTAACTTGACATCGCGGAACTTGCCTTGGCGGAATAAAGCAATTTCACGTGCCTTGCGCTCATCGGGAACAACTTGTACTGCTTCGCCAGCATCGGGCACTTCAGACAAGCCTTGAATTTCAACTGGAATCGAAGGGCCGGCCTCATTACAGGGTTTACCGTTTTCATCCAACATGGCACGTACACGACCAAACGATGAGCCAGCTAACAACATATCGCCACGGCGTAAAGTACCCGATTGCACCAAAATAGTAGCTACTGGGCCTTTACCTTTATCTAATCGCGCCTCAATCACAAGACCTTTAGCAGGCGCATCCCGGGGTGCTTTTAACTCAAGGATTTCAGCTTGCAACAGCACGTTTTCTAACAAGGCATCAATGCCCTCACCCGTTTTAGCAGACACTTGAATAAAAGGTGAGTCACCGCCATACTCTTCCGGTACCACTTCCTCAGCAACCAATTCAGTTTTCACTCGGTCAGGATTGGAGTCGGGTTTATCAATTTTATTAATCGCCACTACCAAAGCAACTCCTGCGGCACGCGCATGGTGAATGGCTTCTTTGGTTTGCGGCATGACACCGTCATCGGCAGCCACCACTAAGATAACAATATCAGTGGCTTTGGCGCCCCGTGCGCGCATTGCTGTAAAGGCCTCGTGTCCAGGGGTATCAAGGAAAGTAATTACACCGCGTGGTGTTTCAACGTGATAAGCACCAATGTGCTGGGTAATTCCGCCGGCCTCACCAGAAGCCACCTTAGCTAAGCGAATTTTATCGAGCAGCGAAGTTTTACCGTGGTCTACGTGACCCATCACGGTCACTACTGGAGGGCGAGGCAAGAGCTCAGCATCTTGCCCAGTAATGCCTAAATCGAGATCAGGATCATCTAGTTTTGAAGCAATCGCTTTATGACCCATTTCTTCCACCAAAATCATCGCAGTATCTTGATCGAGCACTTGGTTGATGGTAACCATTTGGCCCATGCCCATCAATAGCTTGATAACCTCAGCACTCTTTACTGCCATGCTGTGAGCAAGTTCTGCCACGGTAACGGTCTCAGGCACATGTACATCGCGTACTACTGGCTCGGTAGGGGCTTGAAAATTAGTATCGGGATTACTTTCAGCAGTTGGAGTTGCGTGATGTTGCTTCCTGCGTCCACCGCCAGAACGCCAACCACCACCAACACCACCAGAGCTATCGCCACGTGTTTTTAGCGTAGTTTTACGTTTAGCACCTTCTTCTTGCCATGTGGATGAAGTTTCAGCAGATTTAATTAACTTACCACCAACCTTAGCGGGTGTTTTTTTCTTATCGTCAGCACCCTCAACTTTTAAGGGCTTATGTAGGGTGCCTTTTTTCTCTTCTTCTGCAGCAATTTCACTGGGGGCCTTTAGCACGCGTGCTGGCGTGCTCATCATTTCGCGAATGGCTAACGCTTCGGTTTCAGCAGCTGCACGGCGCGTACGCAAATCAGTAAGCTTTACTTCTGCCGCATCATGCAACTCTTTTGCCACCTTTTTTGCAGCGTCTAGTTTCACTTTGGCAGCGGCAAGAGCCCCTGGTGCAGCTTTAGCCTCGGCAGCAAAAGCATCTTTTTCACGTTGTTCTCTTGCCTCTTCTGCCGCTTTCATTTCGTTTTCTTGCAAGGCCAATAACTCGGCTTGACGGGTTGCTTCAGCTGCGCGCTTCTCTAACTCTTCCTCAGAAAGAATCGATTTTTTACCGCCTACAGCAGTGGCCGCAGCTACTACCGCTGGCTCTTCAACTGCTGCTTTAGAAGCATCATCACCGCGTTTTACTAAAACCCGTTTTTTGCGCACTTCAACTTGCACAGTACGGGTACGGCCAGCGGAATCTGCTTGACGAATTTCAGATGATTCGCGCTTAATTAAGGTAATCTTTTTACGAGCACCAGCATCGGTATTTCCATGCTCTTTCTGCAAATACTCCAACAAGACGGTCTTATCCTTTTCAGTGATCTTATCGTCTTCAGTTTCTTTTCCAATTCCGGCTGCTTGTAATTGCTGCAAGAGATCAGCCGCAGAGCGTTTGAGCTCTTGAGAGAGTGCTTTTACTGTGGTTGTTGCCATGCCCTGCTTCCTCTCATGAAGTAAACCAATGTTCGCGCGCTTTCATGATCAGCGTTTTCGCAGTTTCTTCGTCAATCTGGGTTGCTTCTACCAGTTCATCTACCGCCAACTCGGCAAGATCATCGCGAGTATGGACATTACTTTCAGCCAATTTAGCAATCAGCTCAGGTGTCACACCATCTAGTGAGCGCAAATCTTGCGACACTTCGCCCAAACGTTCCTCTTTAGCAATTTCCATGGTTAATAAAGAATCGCGGGCTCGAGTACGTAACTCGTTAACCGTATCTTCATCAAACGCTTCAATTTCCAACATTTCAGTTAAAGGGACATAAGCAACCTCTTCCAAAGTATTGAAGCCCTCTGCGATTAAAATTTCAGCCACTTCAAGGTCGACGTCGAGTTTATCGATAAATAATTGCCGCGTGACTACCGCTTCTTTCTCGGTTTTCTCAGCCGACTCTTCAGGCGTCATGATGTTGATTTGCCATGCTGTTAATTCACTGGCTAAACGCACGTTTTGGCCGCTACGGCCAATGGCAATTGCGAGGTTTTCCTCGTCGACTACGACGTCCATGGCATGGCGCTCTTCGTCAACCACAATGGAAGACACTTGAGCTGGAGCTAATGCACCAATCACAAATTGGGCTGGGTCTTCTGACCACAAAACGATATCAACTGCCTCACCAGCAACCTCATTGCGTACGGCAGTAACGCGAGTACCACGCACGCCAACGCAAGTGCCAATTGGGTCAATGCGTTTGTCATAGGTGACCACGGCAATTTTGGCGCGAATGCCAGGGTCACGTGCAGCACCTTTAATTTCAAGTAAGCCCTGCTCTATTTCGGGCACTTCATTCTCAAATAATTTAATTAAGAATTCAGGGCAGGTACGTGATAACTCAATTTGTGGGCCGCGCGCCTCACGATCAACCTTAAGGATGTAAGCACGAACTCGATCGCCTGAGCGGAGATTTTCTTTTGGAATCATTTGATCGCGACGCAATAAAGCTTCTACTCGCCCAGATTCAACAATCAAACCATTTTTATCGGCTCGCTTTACTGTACCAGTCATGACCTTTTCGCCACGCTCGAGGTAGTCATTCAAAATCTGTTCGCGCTCGGCATCACGAATGCGCTGCAAGATCACCTGTTTAGCTGCTTGTGCACCAATACGTCCAAAGGCCATTGATTCAATTTGCTCTTCAATGAAATCCCCAACTTCCATTTCAGGTATTTGCTCTTGCGCTTCAAAATGTAAGATTTCTTTATCGGGCTCTTGTAGACCTGCTTCGTCGGGCACGACTAACCAACGGCGAAAAGACTCATACTCGCCACTTTCGCGATCAATTGAGACCCGAATATCGACGCCTTCGTCGTACCGTTTTTTTGTTGCCGAGGCCAGCGCTAATTCGAGGGCCTCGAAAACAATTTCGCGATCCACATTTTTTTCACGCGCTAGCGCTTCAGCCAACATGAGAACTTCTCGGCTCATGATTTTTTTCCTTTGAAATCAATAACAGGGACCAACCGGGTTTTTTCTACCTCGGCCAATGAAAAAACTAGCTCTGACGGCGTGCCATCGCTTGCTGCAAAAATCAAGCCAAATTTGGCATCAGCAGAATGAAATTCGCCGCTAACCAAACCTTGCAAAACACCTTGAAAATGTTTACGGCTCGCAACTGCTACCCGTAATTTCAAATCGACTTCAAAATCTTTAAACCGCATAAAATCGGCGGCTGTTTTTACCGTGCGATCAAGCCCTGGAGAAGACACTTCCAAACGCTCGTAGGGAATGTTTTCTACTGGCAGGGTGTAAGTCAATTGATGACTTACCCTTTCGCAATCTTGCACAGAAACTAAACGCTCAAAATCGGGATTTTCAATCGTGATGCGCAGCAAACCACGGCCCTCCCGCTCAATATCAACGAGCGTGTAGCCTAAATTTTCTACCTCAGCAGCAATAATTTGCTGTTCTTTCACACGATTCCCCAAAAAAAAATGGGCTGCAAAGCCCATATTCTTAAATTCAGAATTGGCCAGCTTACGTTGATCGCAACATTGGCTGGTTACTACAAACAAACTACGAGACCGAAATTATAGCTGATTTAGGAAAACCTGAGCTAAATCAGAAGCTTTCGCTAGGTGTACGTGGCTTTCTAGGTCCCTTATGAAAGGGTTTGCGTCCTTTGGGGCCAGTTCTTTTGGCGCCAGTTCCGGGTGCGCCACCAGGCTTACCGCCGCCTGTACCTTGCGGGTTAAAGGCATGTCCATGATGCACTTTTTTCCCTTTGTGTTTACTGCTGCCGTTATTGGAGCCATTGGCATTTCCCCCGCTACCGGCTCGCCCTTGATGGGTTAAACCACGATGCTGGCTGGCTAGCTGCAAAGCTTCTCTGGAACCCCAATAAGAAACTGAGGTTTGCATTGGATCCGGCTGAAAGTCTGGGCTGTCAGCTGACATTGCGCCACCAGCTCGACCTTGCTGTCCTGGGCCAAAACCTTGTCGCTGACCTTGTCCTGAGCGACCTCTATCTTGCCCGCCTTGTGGCACTTTTAAACCGGCAGCTTTCATTAATTGAGTAATGCCTTCAGCCGGCACCTCCTCCCATTTGCCGCGTCGTAAACGTGGTGGCAGTAAAAAAATGCCGTAACGGGTACGCAATAAGCGCGATACGGTATGGCCAGTAGCCTCAAACATCCGCCGTACTTCCCGATTTTTACCTTCGGTTAAGGCCACGTGATACCAGCGGTTTGCGCCCTCACCCCCACCGGCTGAAAGGCGCAAAAAGCGCGCCTGCCCATCGTCAAGTTGAATGCCACTTTTCAGTTCGGTTTGTTGCTCATTACTCAGTTCGCCCAAAATGCGCACAGCATATTCCCGCTCAACCCCATAGCGTGGATGCATTAAACGGTTAGCCAACTCACCGGAAGTGGTAAAGAGCAATAAACCTTCAGTATTAAAATCTAAGCGTCCTACTGCAATCCAGCGACCCTGTCGGGCTTTGGGCAAACGGTCAAAAACAGTGGGACGACCCTCAGGGTCGGATTGACTCACAATTTCACCGGCGGGCTTGTGATACAAAATAACGCGCGGTGGTTTGGTATGAATTTTGCGATGAACAGGTTTACCATTAATGCGTACCTGATCGGTTGGCCCAATGCGCTGACCAATATGCGCTGGCATGCTATTGACCGATACCCGACCTTGAATAATCAAGTCTTCCATCTCTCGACGCGATCCCATGCCAACATCGGCTAATACTTTGTGCAATTTAACTGTATCTTCATCGTCGGCATCATCATCTAATCCATCAAGATCAGACCAAACTTCATCGCGCATACTCAATGGCAAATCATCGACATTAGAAAATTGTAAATTGCTTAAATCGCTGTTTATCCCGTCATCGTCATCGGCGTCATCACCGCCATGCAAATCATTATTTTTTAGCGCAAGCGCTTGATGAGAAATCGCTGATTCATCCTCATCATTTAATAAAGGGGTAGCTATTACTTCGAGCTCGGGAGCGTCTAAGGCAGCATCAAATTCACCAGAAACAACCGCATTAAATAGGGCTGTACTTTCTGCAACTAGGGCAGGATTTGGTTTCGCTGTTTGATGGGAGTGATGATTCGATTGATGGCTCGATTGATTGCCGCCGGCACGCTCGCCGTCACGTTTTGGTTTATCACGAAAATTACGCGACTTAAAAGGATGTTTGTTAGGCCGCCGTGGACGACTAGTGATGCTAGCTTCACCTGCGTTGCTAGCTTCACCTGCGTTGCTAGCTTCACCTGCGTTGCTAGCCACCGGAGAACTTGGCATGACAGTTGCAGCATCGACAACAGGAGCTGCACTAGTTGGGCTTGGGATATCTGAGTCGTTATTGCTAGTCATGGCTGCTCTGTTCGATCGGTCGCTTCACCTTCAGGAATACTTAATTTATTTTCAAACTCAATGACAGCTTGCGCTAAGGGCTCTATTGATGGATTGGCATCCTCTAACATCGGCAAGCTTTGTAAATTAGTTAAACCAAGATCATTTAAAAATTGTTTTGTCGTGGCATATAAACCGGGGCGGCCGATTGTTTCTTTATGGCCAATGACTTCTACCCAAGAACGATCTTCTAACTGCTTCATCACATTGGTGCTCACCGTTACGCCACGAATTTCTTCGATTTCACCCCGTGTTACCGGCTGCCGGTATGCAATGATTGCTAAGGTTTCCATTACGGCTCGTGAATATTTCGGTGGCTTCTCGGGTGTTATGCGGTCAAGGTATTCTCGCATCGATAGACGGCTTTGGAAGCGCCAGCCAGTAGCAATACGCACTAACTCCATACCACTCTCTTGCCATTCTGCTTGCAACTCGAGCAAAACAGCCTCTAATACTTTGGTGCTAATTTCCTCTACAAATAAGCGGGTTAAATCAGCCGAGGTAATTGGCTCTTGAGCGCAGAGGAGCGCAGTTTCAACAATGCGCTTAGTTTGATTTGCATCCATAAAATTCTGCCGTCAGGGTATGCCTGAAGTGCGTTTAAAAAGGTAATCCGTTCAGGTTGATTTGGGGTGATCTTCTTTTACTTCGCGCTGCAAACACAAAATGCCACTACAGTAGGAATGCGCACTAAATTCACCAACTTTTAATTATAAGGGACGCTTATAGATTGCGGGTGGATTTCTTTAGGGCCTTAAATTCTTTCATTAAGGCATTACGCTCTTCATCGCTAAAAGAATCGGAACCATCTAGACGGCGAGCACCATCAAAACGCTTATCCCAATAGACTTCGCGCATATCGTCAACTCGCACACTCGCATTTTTCGCAGGTGAATGTAAAAACTTATTATCACCAACATAAATACCAACATGAGAAAAAGTAAGGCGCATGGTATTAAAGAAGACTAAATCACCTGGCTGTAATTCATCGCGGGTCACCGGCTTACCAACGCGACTAATTTGAGAAGCCTTGCGAGGTAATAAAAAACTGAGTTTGTCATTAAATACATAACTGACAAAAGCACTAGCATCAAGGCCTGATTGGGCTAACTCACCACCCCAGCGGTAACGCACACCAATCATTTCCATTGCTTGGTTAATCAGATTTTCAGAATTGCCAGTAAGCGAATCAACCAACTTATCTGCCACGCGGGAAAACAAACCTTTGCTATTTTCCTTATTGGCTTCTTTCATGCTGTCGCGTGCAGAATCGGCGGCAATTTCTTTATTAGGCTCTTTACTACCCTCTACAAGAGATTGCGCCTGCACTGACACGGTAAATAGCAAAGCCAAGCAAAAAAACCCCGCCAAAGGCTTTAGGTAATTTACAAGTCCTTGATTTACAAGGGTAATCTGTTCATTTTTCAGTGACATTACTCGATTCTAACAAAAATAAATGGCTTAGGGCAGATTAAGTAAGTTCAGCTGCTTTAAAAAGATCCCGCGTATAGGCATGGCGAGGGTTAGCAATAACGGCTTCGGTATCACCCCGCTCCAACACTTTTCCGCCTTTTAAGACCATGATCTCATGTGACATAGCCCGAATCACGGCTAAATCGTGGCTAATGATGAGATAAGCCAAATTATATTTGTGCTGTAGTTGGCTCAATAAAGCTAAGACTTGTTTTTGAATCGTGACGTCAAGCGCAGAAGTGGGTTCATCTAGTACCAAAATTTGGGGGCGCAAAATTAAAGCCCGAGCAATTGCGATCCGTTGGCGCTGACCTCCCGAAAATTCATGGGGATAACGATTTAATACGGAACGATCTAAGCCAACCTCGCGCAAGATATCAACGACGCGCGCCTCACGTTCAGTCGCGCTTAATTTAGGAAAATGCACATCAAGACCCTCGGCCACTATTTCCATCACAGTCATGCGGGGTGATAAAGAGCCAAATGGATCTTGAAAAATCACTTGTAAATTTGAGCGCATTGCGCGCCGTTGGGTGGCATTTAAATTACCCCAAACTTGTCCTAAGACATCCACCTCACCTGAGGTCACTGCACTTGAGTCACCTAGCAAACCTAAAATAGCCATGCCTAAAGTCGTTTTGCCTGAGCCAGACTCGCCAATCACACCAATAGTCTGGCCTTGCCGTAAAGTCAAACCCACCTGTTTTAAAACTGTATGGCGCGGCGCTTTGGCAAACCAGCGCTTGCGTGCAGAACTGGGATAAGACACGGATAAATCGTCAGCTTGTAATAACACTGGCGCCAATGGCATCAATGGTAATAATTCGCGCACGGGCTCGCTATTTACTAAAGCGGCGGTATACGCATTATCTGGATGATTAAAAACTTGCTCAGTTGGGCCCACCTCCATTAAACAACCTTGATTAAGCACGGCAACTCGTTGTGCAAAGTGGTGGACCAAATTGAGATCATGGGTAATTAATAAAATAGCCATGCCACCATCAGCCTTAGCCTCTTCTTGCAAATCTCTGAGTAAATCTAAAATTTGTAATCGCAAGCTCACGTCTAAAGCGGTAGTCGGCTCATCGGCGATTAAGAGTCGAGGTTTACAAGCTAGTGCCATTGCAATCATCGCGCGTTGGCGCTGCCCGCCTGATAACTGGTGAGGATAGTCGTAAAAACGCCGCTCGGCTTCTTCAATACCAGTTTTTTGCAAAAGGCCAATAGCGGTCACAATACATTCAGCCTTAGAAAGTAGTGGCTCATGAATCAACACCGCTTCTACTAGCTGATTGCCAATGGTATACAAGGGGTTTAGCGCTGTCATCGGCTCTTGAAAAATCATCGCAATTTCGCGCCCGCGAATCGATCGAATTTGCTCAAGTGGCAAACTTAATAAATCTACTTCGCGACTTGCCTGCGTATTTAACCCAGCATTACCATGCCACCAAATTTTGCCACTGACTTTAGCGCCCTCTGGCTCTAATTGCAAAGGCGCTAAAGCAGAAAGTGTTTTGCCGGATCCCGACTCACCCACCAATGCGACCCGTTCACCAACCCCAACAGTTAAACTGAAATCACGCAGGGCAAATTTTTCACGGCGACCAGCCCCAAAAGAAATAGATACATTTTCATAACGCAACAAACTGGTTCGATCTAACTCAGACACCACTCGGTAACCCCGCTAAAGAGCCACTTTTCCGCGAATCGAATGCATCACGTAAAGCCTCTCCCATAAAAGTTAGTAAGAGCAATAGGGCTACCAAAACAATAAATGTTGAAATTGAAATCCACCAAGCATCCAAATTACCTTTGCCTTGAGATAGTAATTCGCCCAAACTAGGGGTGCCAGGTGGCACACCTAAGCCCAAAAAGTCTAAACTGGTTAAAGAAAGAATTGCCGCACTCATTCGAAATGGTAAGAAGGTAATCACCGGCGTCAAACTATTGGGCAAAATATGGCGACGCATAATTTGTAAATTGGTGAGTCCAAGGGCCCGCGCGGCACGTACATATTCAAGCGCTCGATTACGAAAAAATTCAGCGCGTACATAATCCGATAAGCCCATCCAACCAAAAGCAGCCAATAAAATAATTAATAACCAAATACTCGGATTAAAAATTGAAGCAAAGATAATCAGTAAATATAACTCGGGCATTGCCGACCAAATCTCAATGAGACGCTGCGATACTAAATCAAACTTGCCGCCAAAAAAACCCATGAGTGAACCCGTAATAATGCCGACCGATACCCCAACTACCGTTAAAGCAAGACCAAATAAAATCGATAAACGTAAGCCGTAAATTAAACGTGCGAGCACATCGCGACCACGATCATCGGTACCTAGCCAATTTTCAGCTGAAGGCGGCGCTGGATTGGGCTCACGAGAAAAATAATTCAGCGTTTCATAGCTGTACGGAATCAGTGGGTAGATAGCCCAATTGCCATTGGTAGTAATATTACGCCGTATATCAGGATCTAAAAAATCGGTTGGGGTAGCGAAATCGCCACCAAAAACTGTTTCAGCTGGGTTGTGGGCAATCGGAAAATAAAACTGACCTTGATAGCTTACGATTAGTGGCTTGTCGTTGGCAATGAATTCCGCACACAAACTTAAGCCAAAAAGGATTGAAAAAATCCATAGGCTGGCATAGCCAATACGATTGGCCTTAAAACGCGCCCAGCGATTCAAGAGCCACCTCCAGCACCAAACTGAATACGTGGATCAATAAAAACATAACAAAGATCGGAAACTAGCTTAGTAAAAAGCCCAATTAAAGTAAAAAGATATAAGGTGCCAAACACCACTGGGTAATCTCGCCGCATCACCGATTCATAAGACAACAAACCTAAGCCATCAAGAGAAAACAAGGTTTCGATCAGCAACGAACCGGCAAAAAAAGCGCCAATAAATGCCGCTGGAAAGCCGGTTACTATGGGTAACAAGGCATTACGAAAGACGTGCTTCCACAACACTTGGCGTTCAGTTAAGCCTTTGGCTCGTGCCGTCAAAACATATTGCTTACGAATTTCTTCTAAAAAAGAATTTTTGGTAAGCATGGTGATTACTGCAAAACTACCTAAAACCATGGCCGTAATCGGCAATACTAAATGCCATAAATAATCAAGTATTTTGCTGATCAGACTTAAATCATTCCAATTATCTGAAGTGAGGCCACGCAAAGGAAATATTTGTAAAAAACTTCCGCCACCAAACAAGACTAAAAGTAAAACGCCTAAAACAAAACCCGGAATGGCATAGCCAATCAAAATGAG
>CAMCUP010000031.1 GCA_945878885.1 Polynucleobacter meluiroseus
CGCCAACCAGCATCAGCATTAAATTAAAGGGTGACATTGCAACTGCAAAGCCCTGAAACAGTAAATTAATTTCTTCCAACATAAACTCCTAAATATGCACTGCTATGTTTTGTCTGTAAACCTTGATTTGTTGCACGCCAATAATGACTAGGGGATTAAACCAAGTGCCACGTGGCAGCGGCACCTGAAACCAAACCTCAAATAAAACATAGAGCGCTATGCTCACTCCTAGACCAACGGCAATGGCTTTCCAATAGGCGTACTTTCCTAACCAAACCATGAAGACAGCAATATAAATTGCCGCTGAAACATAAATACCAATCAGTTGCACACCCAAAATAAAGACTAAAGCAGGTATAAATACTGCCATCACTTGTCGAAATGGCTCTTTATCTACAAACGCCTCTTGTTTTTTTTCCTTATTTTGAAACACCGCCTGATATAAGGTAACAGCACTTGAAAGCAAAATAATTAGGCTAATATAAAAAGGGAAATAGCCCGATTGTGGGCCGTCACTGCCCCACGAAGCGCCTAACTTAATACTGCCAGTCATCACGACAAAACCAAATACTAAAAATAGTAAGGCGGTAATAATTTCCATCGTTCTAACACTAACGACCATTTCTTGCTTAGAGGGTTCAGACATAACTTAGTTAAATATAAAAGATTATTAAAATAAAAATAAGACTTCTGTAATGCTAAGCAGAAGTCTTATTGGATAACAACAATAACTACGGCAAATAATTATTGTGCAATGAAGCCGGCCTCTTTCATGAGCTTCACATGTAAGGCTTCATTTTTACCAAGCCAATTAACATATTCTTGGCCAGTCATAAAGGTTTGATTAAAAGCGCCATCAGCCATAAACTTCTTCCACTCTGGAGTCTCACGTACCTTTTTGAGAACGCCAATGAAGTAATCGACCTGCTCTTGCGAAACCCCAGGCGACATAAAAATACCGCGCAACATGACATAGTCAGTAGGTACGCCCACTTCTTTACAGGTTGGTACGTCGTACCAAGACTGCGTTGGGGTAATTTTTTCCTTATATGGCATGCGCTTTTCATCAAACACGCACAAGGCACGCAGTTTACCTGCACGCCATTGTGCAACTGCCTCAATCGGGTTATTTACTGAAGAATCGATATGATTGCCAACTAACTGCACTGCCACATCGCCGCCGCCCTTAAAAGGAATGTAAGTAAATTTAGCGCCAGTCGCTTTTTCTAAAGCAACCGTAATAATTTGATCTTCTTGTTTAGAGCCAGTACCGCCCATTTTAAATTTGCCTGGGCCCGCAGCCTTGGCCGCATCGATATATTCTTTCGCAGTTTTATAAGGTTTATCGACGTTATCCCACAAGACAAATTGATCAAGTGCCATCATTGCTACAGGCGTCATATCGCGCCAGTTAAAAGGTACACCAGTAGCTAAAGGCGTAGTAAATAAATTGGAAAGGGTAATCACAATTTTATGTGGGTCGCCTTTAGCTGCGACCATGGCTAAAAACCCTTCCGCGCCTGCGCCAGCAGATTTATTCACTGGAATAACCGATTGCTTCATCAAATTATTTTTTGTAATAATCCCTTGAATCATGCGCGCCATTTGATCTGCACCACCACCTGGGCCCGCAGGAATAATAAATTCAACTGGTTTGGTCGGCTCCCAAGCTGCCCAAACTGGGTTAATGCTAAAAGTAGCTACTGCTACAGTAAGGGCTAAAAATAACTTGTTCTGTTGTTTCATGGGTCTCCTCCATTAATCTAGTTCTGCCAATATTACCTTGGCTTTTAAAAACGCACGCACTAATTTTTATCGAAATGAATTAAGCAAGTGTTGACCATCATCAATAATTATCGTTTCTGTTGCCAATTAAAGGCAGTAACTAGTAAAAACCCTTATTTATTGCCTTGTACTTTTAATTGAGAACCTTGTAACCACGGCCTCTCAGACAGGTCATCACGATATTTTCTTGGGCCTTATTGCCCTGATAAAGCCCATAGCCGCCACCAACAATGGCACCGACACCTGCAGACTGAGCAATATTAGAGCCGGTACCGCCAGCAACTAGCCCCAATAAAGCACCAGCGGCTACGCCCATGGCCGCATCAGTAAGGCCAGATTTTGCTGCTCCATCTTGCTGAGTTGCATAGGCCTGACATTGCTGTAAGTCAGCATCGTATTTAGCCTGATTGACGCCTTGCATATCAACAATCGGCTTTACATTAGCCCCAGCACAGGCTACTAAAAATAAGGGGGTGAACCACAGTGCAACTGCTTTCATGTAAATTCCTTTTCGTGACAGATATAAACTTTAGCCTAATTCCTGAATGGGCATATGAATTTGTTGGTCAAGCGTGTTGACAATAGTATATTGAAATTAGCAATAAATGGTGGTCAAAACTGGTGCCGGAAAGAGGAATCGAACCTCCGACCTTCGCATTACGAATGCGCTGCTCTACCAACTGAGCTATTCCGGCGTTGCGTTAGAGGAAATTTTAGCTGAGGCCAAATAGCAAAGGCTGAGGTCAACTACTTAAGCCAAATGATAAGCGCGTAAGCGCTCGATTTCTTCGCCTGCGCCCAGCATGACCGAAACCCGTTGATGAAGTGCGGCCGGCTCAATTTCCAGAATACGCTGTGTCCCGTCAATCGCCTGCCCGCCGGCTTGCTCAACCAAAAAACTCATCGGATTTGCCTCATACATTAAGCGCAACTTGCCCGGCTTTTTGGGATCACGCTGATCCCAGGGGTACATAAATACACCCCCGCGCATCAAAACACGATGCACATCGGCCACCATCGAGGCAATCCAACGCATATTGAAATCTTTCTTACGCACACCTGTTGTTCCTGCTAGGCACTCTTCAATATAGCGTTGCACTGGTTTAGCCCAGTGCCGAAGATTCGACATATTGATGGCAAACTCTTTAGTCGCTTGAGGAATGCTGATGCCCTGTTTAATTAAAATGAAATCACCTCTTAGTGGATCAAGCGTAAACAGATCGACTCCCACACCCAGGCTCATTACTAAAGTGGTTTGTGGGCCATACACTACATATCCTGCAGCAACTTGCTGTGAGCCGGCCTGCAAAAAATCATTTGGCTCTAGGGGTCTACTTGGATTGGGTTTTTTTAAAATAGAAAAAATCGTGCCAATCGACACATTCACATCGATATTAGAAGAGCCATCAAGCGGATCGAATAAGATTAAATAATCACCCCTACCTGAACCCACTGTAATCGGCAACTCCATTTCTTCGGAAGCGATGCCCGCTAATGCACTACAAGCGCTTAGTCGACCAATTAAGGCATCATTTGCAATCACATCTAACTTTTGTTGCACTTCGCCCTGCACATTACCAGTGCCAGCAGAGCCTAATAAGCCAATAAGGGGTCCTTGCGCGACCGATTGACTTAATCCCATGCAGGCTTGGCTAAGGGCTAATAGAAGATCTTGCAAGCCGTCTGGCAGCGGTTTACCTTGCGGGTTAAATTCAATTAAATATTGCTTAAGATTCATCTGCTTATTCTAGAGCCTTATTCACAACCTCTCGCACATCAGCCGAAAGTTTGGCGTTCGCAGCCACTTGCTCTAAGGCTGCCCGCATCTTACTTTGATAGGGTTTTGCAAAAGAATGCCAACGATCTGCCGCACGAGCTAGGCGAGCTGCTACTTGTGGATTAATTAAATCAAGCTCTAACACGGCTTCAGCCCAAAATGCATAACCTCCACCATTCCATTGATGAAATCCAGCAGGATTAGACATGCAGAAGGTATGAATCAGGCTGCGTACCCGATTTGGATTAGTCATTTTAAAAGCAGGATGATTGCGTAAGCCCCGCACTCGTGCCAAAGGTTCATCTAGTGAACACATGGCCTGTAAAGCAAACCACTTATCTATCACCAGCGGATTATCCGCAAAGCGTTGATAAAAATCGGCTAAACAGTCTACTGCTTTAGGCGCGCCCTGTAACACTAATGCAGCGAGAGCACCAACACGATCGGTCATATTGTTGGCTTGCTGATATTGCTCGAGAGCCAACTGCTGGATAATTAAGTCTTGCGAATCAGCAAGCAACAACATGCTTAAGGCAAGATTTTTTAAAGCGCGCTTGCCCACACTCACTGCGTTGGGCAAGTATGGTCCTGGTGTTTGCATCTGCTTGTAAGCGCTGAGCCAATCGGGTTGTAGCTTTTTAGCTAAGGCTAGTCGGTAGGCCTGTCTTGCCCCATAAATTTGTAAGGGCTCAATTACAGCGCACTGTTCATATAAATAAGTTTCAGCCGGCAAAGTAAAAATCAATTCTTTAAAGGCGGGATCTAAAGCAGGGTCTAACAAAATGCTGCGATAGGCAGCGATTAAACGGTCATCGGGCAAGTGTCCAGCTAAGATCAATTCCAAAGCCAACTTCTGTGCGGCCTCCCAGCGATTAAAGGGATCATCGTCACCCGCCATCAGCAATAACAAATCATTTTCACTTTGCGCAAAATCTACAATGATGGGCGCAGAAAACCCACGGTTAATTGACAGTATTGGCCGTTGAGGCACCTGATCAAAAGTCCAAGTTTGTGTGCTTGCACTTAATTCTAATAGTTGTTCTGTGCTATATGGTGCTATTTGACTAAGCTGCGGATTTGCCAGTGCGTTAGCAGATAAGTTTTGTACGGGCACGAACAAACGCATTAATAGTGGAATTAAAAATGGCCTAAGCTCTGCCTGGCTTGCCTTAGAGATGCAAGTTTGCGTTAAGGTTAATTGGTATTGCTGAGTAGTTGAGTCGTAGTTTTCTATGACCTTTACGCGTGGCGTACCTGCTTGGCTATACCAAGCTGCAAATTGACTTAAATCTCGGCCATTCGCATCTGCCATTGCTGCTAAAAAATCATCACAGGTTACTGCCTGACCATCATGACGCTTAAAGTACAGATCCATCCCTTTACGAAAGCCATGCCGCCCCAATAAAGTTTGGTACATGCGGACGACTTCTGCGCCTTTTTCATAAATCGTCACGGTATAAAAATTATTAATTTCTTGATAGGCATCAGGCCTAACTGGGTGCGCCATTGGGCCAGCATCTTCAGGAAACTGAGCCGCCCTCAATAAGCGTACATCGGCAATGCGACTAACTGCCCTGCCTGACTCGCTACCGATTTGATCGGCTGAAAATTCTTGATCCCGAAAAACGGTTAAGCCTTCTTTCAATGACAATTGAAACCAATCGCGACAAGTCACTCGATTGCCAGTCCAGTTATGAAAATACTCGTGTGCCACAACACTCTCAATACCCGCAAAATCAGCATCAGTTGCGGTCTCGGGCTGGGCAAGTACATATTTAGTGTTGAAAATATTTAAGCCCTTATTTTCCATTGCGCCCATATTAAAATCACTTACCGCCACAATCATGAAGCGTTCTAAGTCGAGTTCTAAGCCAAAACGTTTTTCATCCCATTGAATAGCATGAATTAAGGAATCTAATGCGTGTTGGGTTTT
Organism: Polynucleobacter meluiroseus; assembly: GCA_945878885.1. Lineage (GTDB taxonomy): Bacteria > Pseudomonadota > Gammaproteobacteria > Burkholderiales > Burkholderiaceae > Polynucleobacter > Polynucleobacter meluiroseus_C. Next base: position 5,496 of record CAMCUP010000031.1, read on the forward strand.
TTCTAAATCATTAGGCTCAACCCAGACCTGCAATAACTTACTAGCGCCACTTGCAGCAGTTAGCTTTTTTTCCACACAGGCCAACTTTCCCGCCACTAAAGCAAATAAATAGCAAGGCTTGGGAAAAGGGTCTTCCCACACCGCACTATGCCAGCCATTCTCTAAGTGTTCAGTGCTAATTAAATTGCCATTTGAAAGCAGTACTGGAAATTCGGCTTCGACTGCACGTAATGTGACTCGATAGCGCGACATAACATCGGGCCGATCGAGAAAGTAAGTAATTTTGCGAAATCCCTCAGCTTCGCATTGCGTAAAAAAATTACCGTTCGAAACATACAAACCCATTAGCGAGGTATTTTTTGCTGGCACGCAAGCGGTAATAATTTCTAAAATAAAGTCGGCTTTTCCACCATTAGGTAAATCATGAATCGTTAACTCTTCGGGGGTAATTTCAAACTGACGGTGGGCAGAACCATTAATACGCAGACTAATGAACTCTAAGTCTTGGCCCTGAAGCACTATAGATGGCTGTCCACCTGCTGCAGGCGCAACCGTAATTCGACTCTTAACAATCGTGCGCTCAGGATTAAGCGCGAAATCTAAGTCAACTTGAGTAAATAAAAAAGGTGGGGGGGTATATTCAAGCCTACGAAAGCTTAACGGTAAATCGGTTTTCATTTCCTTATTGTAGGCTTAGGCAAAAATGATAGTGGCGATCCCGAGGCCAATAAACACTACTGCTGCTATGGCATGTACCAACTTAATTGGCAATCGCTCGGTAAACTTTCGCCCCAACCAAACCGCTGGAATATTAGCGATCATCATCCCCGCCGTGGTGCCTAAGGTAACTGAAGTCACGCTGTCGTAGCGGGCGCCAAGCGCAATTGTTGCAATTTGGGTTTTATCGCCCATCTCGGCCAAAAAGAATATGGTTGCAGTAAACACAAAAACTTGCCAAGCCCGATTTGCTACGCGTTGTTCCTTACTTTCATCAAACCGATCTGGAATTAGTAACCAAAAACCAATTAACAAAAAGCCAACACCTAAAATCCAGCGCATCAGCTCAGGGCTCAAAAAATCAGCTGCCCAGTGCCCTACTAGTGCCGCACCTGCATGGTTAAATAGAGTTGCAATAAAAATGCCCGCAATAATGGGCCAAGCTTGCTTGGGATAGCGCGCCGCCAACATTAAAGACAGTAATTGGGTTTTATCGCCAATTTCAGCCAAAGCAACTACCGAAGTTGAAATAAATAAGGCTGTAAAGTCGATCAAATTGAGGTACTTAGTTAATTACTATTGATATGTTTAATTAATACAATTTGGCTATTAGACCGAAGAATCATAAACTCCATAGCAATCAAATGTATATTTAAGGATAGTAATGGCAATTAGAGAAGGTAATTTAGAGGCACCTACCCGCCACCCCCTCGATTGGAAAAATCCTGAGTTTTATGATCAAACAAAAATTGACGCTGAATTAGAACGCGTCTTTGATATATGCCATGGCTGCCGCCGTTGCGTCAATCTTTGTGGCTCCTTCCCCACCCTATTTGACTTAATTGACGGCACCCCAGATGGCGAGCTAGAACAGGTCAATAAGTCTGACTACCAGACGGTGGTCGACCAGTGTTATCTCTGTGATGTGTGCTACATGACCAAGTGCCCCTACGTACCGCCTCATCCTTGGAATGTGGATTTTCCCCACCTCATGTTGCGCCAGAAAGCTAAAAACTTTCAAGACGATAACGCGACTATGCGTGACAAAGTACTTTCAGCCACCGATAAAATGGGATTTTTTGCTGGTATACCAATCGTCACCCAAGCGGTCAACGCAGTAAATAAAACTGGGCTGGCGCGCTTGATGTTAGAAGGTGCCATGGGGGTGCATAAAGACGCCTGGATACCAGACTACGCGACAAAAACATTTCCCCAATTGGCAGAAAAATCAACGGTCTTTCCAGTCATTGATGGCAAGAAAACCCCCGGCAAAGTGGCCATCTTTGCGACTTGTTATATCAATTACAACGAGCCAGGCATTGGACAAGATCTAATCAAAATTTTGCAACACAATGAAATTCCTTATGAATTGGTAGAGAAGGAAGCCTGCTGTGGTATGCCTAAACTTGAGCTTGGCGATTTAGAGTCGGTGGCTGCCAATAAAGAAAAAAATATACCAAAATTAGCTGAGTTTGCACGTGCTGGCTATGCCATTCTCACACCTATTCCCTCTTGCACCCTCATGTTCAAGCAAGAGCTACCCTTGATGTTTCCTAGTGAGACTGCGGTACAAGCCGTTAAAGAAGCGATGTGGGATCCCTTTGAGTACCTCGTTGCACGCCATAAAGATGGCTTACTAAAAACTAACTTCACTACAGAATTAGGCCATGTAAGTTATCACCTAGCGTGTCATTCACGAGTACAAAACGTCGGTCAAAAAACTGCTGAGGCCTTACGTTTAATTCCAGGCACCGAGGTTAACGTAGTTGAGCGCTGCTCTGGGCATTCGGGTACTTGGGGCGTAAAAAAAGAATTTCATGAAATGGCCAAAAAAATCGGTAAACCGGTTTTTAAGCGGATGGCAGAAGAAGAGCCGAATTTTATTAGTTCCGATTGTCAACTGGCTGGTCACCATATAGAACAAGGGATGGCTGAGTTAGGTTTAACCCATGTTCCGATGGCACACCCATTAACTCTCATGGCCAAGGGTTATGGACTGTAAACTAGAACAAATACAGGATAAATTACGATGGGAATGATTACACGCAGCAGCCTTTTAAGTCTCGAGGCTTATCATAAAGAGCGCCCTGAAATGCGCCATAAAGCCATCGATGAGCGCCGCATTCGTACAGTGCATTTAGGTGAACACCTCACCATGATTTTCGAAAATGAATTTCTCATGCGCTATCAAATTCAAGAAATGCTACGGGTTGAAAAAACTTTCGATGATGCTGGCATTCAAGATGAGCTCGACGCTTACAACCCCTTAGTGCCAGATGGCTCAAATTTCAAGGCTACGATGATGCTTGAGTATCCCAATGAAGCTGATCGCAAAATAGCCTTAAGTAAATTGGTGGGCGTTGAAAAACATGTGTTTATTGAAGTTGAGGGGCAAGCTCGTGTATATGCAATTGCCGATGAAGATTTAGATCGTAGTTCTGAAGAAAAAACCTCAGCAGTTCATTTTATGCGCTTTGAACTCACTGAGGATATGAAGAAGGTTTTAAAGGCTGGCGCGCAAATGATGGTGGGCTGCGATCACAAGGGCTACCCAATTCATGTCGAAACCCTTGCTCACGAAACCTTGGCCTCCTTAGTTGCTGATCTTAGTTAGTCGTCTCATTTAGCTATCTTATTTGGCCATCTTATTTAGCTACCTTAGTTAGTAATCTTCATTCGCCGCCTTCATTCGCCTGAAGTCTTAAACCTCAAGCAACTCATCTACTGAAATGTAATTGAGTTGTTGCGCCTGTGCCACCGGTGCAGATGTCAGCTTCCCACGATGAACACTTAAGCCATTACGCAAGTGCCGATCTAACTCTAGCGCATCGACTAATCCGCGGTTAGCTAAAGCCTCAATAAAGGGATAGGTAGCATTAGTTAAGGCTAGGGTTGAGGTTCTTGCTACGGCACCAGGCATATTTGCCACACAGTAATGAATCACGCCATCAACTTCAAAAGTGGGATTGGCATGGGTAGTTGGCAAGGAGGTTTCAAAACATCCGCCTTGATCAATCGCTACATCAACCACCACCGCACCCGCCTTCATTTTACTGACCATTTTGCGCGTCACTAATTTAGGTGCTGCAGCGCCCGGCAAAAGCACGCCACCAATAATTACATCCGCTTGAAATACCGCATCTTCTAATGCGCTTGGATCGGAGTAGAGTGATTTAACGCGATTGCCATATATGATGTCGATCGAACGCAAGCGCTCAATATCGCAATCAAAAATAGTGACATCAGCCCCAAGACCTACCGCCATTTGCAAGGCATTGCGCCCGACCACTCCCGCACCCAAAATGACTACTTTAGCTGGCGCTACTCCTGGTACCCCTGCCATCAAAATACCGGGTCCGCCATGGGTTTTTTCTAAATGATGCGCTGCTGCTTGAATTGACATACGGCCTGCAACCTCACTCATTGGTGCCAACAAGGGCAAAGCTCCATGAGCTGAGGTGACGGTTTCGTAAGCAAGACAAATTGCACCTGAGGCCAATAAAGCTTGGGTTTGTAAGGGATCAGGTGCTAAATGCAAATACGTAAATAAAATTTGCCCCTCATGTAACATCAAACATTCTTCTGCTTGCGGCTCTTTTACTTTCACAATCATTTCAGCGCGAGAAAAAATTTCAGCAGCAGTGTCTATTAGCTTAGCGCCTGCAATGCGATACATTTCATCAGTAAAGCCAATGCGCTTACCGGCCTCGCGCTGCACTAACACTGTATGTCCTTGTACCACTAAGGAACTTACATTGCTTGGCGTAAGGCCAACCCGAAACTCATTATTTTTGACTTCTTGTGGTAAAGCAATAATCATATTTTCTCCTTGTTAAGATGTTTTTTTCGATGTAAACCAAATACGAAATACAGTACAAAATACAGTGCCAATAAACCCGGCCCAACGATTAATGCTGCTCTGGCATAGTCGCTCATGCCCATCATTGCGATCACTAAACCAATAAACGCCAAAGCAAACCAAGATGAAAATGGCCACCATGGTGTTTTAAAGGCTAACTCGCTCTTTTGTTGCGCAGTTAAGGATCGACGAAATTGCAATTGGGTATATAAAATTGCTACCCAAACCATTAGGCCAATAAAGGTCACTCCAGCCATCGCGTAATGAAATGCAGCAGAAGGCGCAAAGTAATTTAATGCCACTCCCACCATCGCTACCAAAACTGTCAGGATAACGGCCTTATGGGGAACGCCACCGACTGATAAAGCCGCCAATTTTTCTGGGGCATAGCCATTTACCGATAAGGCGTAGAGCAAACGACCACCACTAAAAATACCAGCATTGCATGACGATAATGCGGCAGTGATAACCACAAAATTAATTATGCCAGCCGCTTCGCGTAAGCCAATGCGTTCAAACATCACCACAAAGGGGCTGCCTTGCTGGCCAACTTCATTCCAAGGAAAAATGGCTAAGATTACTAACAACGCGCCAAGATAAAAAATTAAAATGCGCCACGCTAGCGAATTAATCGCCATCGGAATTGTTTTACGGGGGTTTTCTGCCTCACCTGCCGACAAACCTATCATTTCAATACCGACATAAGCAAATAGAACCATCTCGAGAGAAAGTAATAGGCCCTCAATACCATTTGGGAAAAAACCGCCGTGCTGCCATAAGTTGGCTAAGCCTAGTGGCTGCCAATCGTTGGTGTAGCCTAAAAAAATAACGGCTGCTCCAACGGCAATCATGACAATAATCGCGACCACTTTAATTAAGGCAAACCAAAACTCAAACTCACCAAATACTTTGACAGCAATTAAATTAATCAAACCCATTGACACAATAGATGCTAGCGCCCAAGTCCATTGTGGAGTATCGGGAAACCAAATTCCCATATAAATTCCCACTGCAGTGACTTCAGCGATACCAACCAAAATCCAATAGGTCCAATAACCCCAGCCCACCATATAACCTGCTAAGGGGCTGACATAACTGCTCGCATATGCAGCAAATGACCCAGCGACTGGTTCATGAACCGCCATTTCACCCAAGGCACGCAAAACAATAAATGCCACTATTCCGGCAATCAGGTAACTCAACAAAATAGAGGGGCCAGCAAGTTTGATTGCCGTACTTGAACCCAAAAAGAGTCCCACTCCAATCGTCGATCCTAAAGCCATGAGGCGAATATGCCGCACCTTCAAGTGGCGTTTTAATCCGTGTGATTCTGTTTGCAAAAGATCTTCTTTCGATCTGACGTTGCCAAGCAAGCAACGAAGCAGAGTCTAGGGAGTGGAGGAGAAAAGCACTAGAGCCTAAAAATACCAAAAGTTATAGAAATGAAAAAACTACTTGGCCTTTGCACACATTTCTAGCTAAGCAATAGTGAAAATCGAATTCCTTCTAGAGCTTCCTACAAAAAAATACGAAATTTCTGACAGGGAAATCCCTGATGTAATTCCATCAATTTTGATCTTTTAGCAAGATGATGGCATTTTTAAAACGACATTCAGAGATAAAAACGAAAACGGAGGCGAAAAAAAACCTCGGCGAACCGAGGTTTTTTTAAAGCAGTAAAAATTACTTCTTAGCATCAGCAGCTGGCTTAGCAGCAGCGGCAGCAGGAGCAGCAGCTTTTGCATCTTTAGCGGGGGCAGCAGGTGCAGCAGCAGCTGGCTTAGCAGCAGGTGCAGCTTTTGCATCTTTAGCTGGCTCAGCAGCAAAAACGGTAACAGCGAATAAACCAGAAACCAAAGCAGCGATAATTTTGCTCATGTAAAACTCCTATATAGGTAATTAAATTGCAGTTGCCTGCAGGTTCAAATAAAAACCACTCCACTAAAAACTATCACCAAAGTGAAGTGCTTTCGGCAAGCAGTTTTCATTTGAAGCTTTATAAACAACGCTTTACAGGGTAAGGCGTTGACAGTTTTGTTACTTAAAAATCTAAATACCGCAAAATTCTAGCAAATTTAGTATGCTTTTTGATGCTTAGGACGAAAAAAAACCTCGGCGAACCGAGGTTTTTTACATAAAACGGGTAAAAATTACTTACCTGCAGGCATTTGTTTGCCTTCAGCAGCACGTGTTTTAGCTTCCATTTTAGGCTGAATATCATCTCCAGCTTTCTTTTGCTTGTCCGAAGTTGAAGAAGCAGCGGTTGGTAAACCTTTGCCAGTTTCAGTTTTGCGTTGGTCTTTTTCAAGCTTAGGCTGAACTGCATCGCCAGCAGCGGCTTGCTTAACCTTAGTTGAATCTTTGGCAGTAGGTAAACCTTTGCCAGTTTCAGTTTTGCGTTGGTCTTTTTCAAGCTTAGGCTGAACTGCATCGCCAGCAGGGGCTTGCTTAGCTGGTGCTTGGGCATAAACACTAACTGCGAATAAACCAGAAACTAAAGCAATGATCAATTTGCTCATGTAAAACTCCTATATAGGTAATAAAAAGCAGTTTCCTGCAAGTTCAAAAAAAACCACTCGATTCAAAAACAATGGCCGTGAAAAAGTGACCTTTATTTGAAGCTAGCCTTTCAACGCCTCAAAAAACGAATTGTTGACAGTTTTGCTACTTAGAAAACTAAGTAAGTCAGAAGTTTAGCAAACTTATCCAGCTTTTCTGTTGCTAATTAAGGCCAAAACCTCGGCGGCGGCTAAAAAACCGCATCCGGCAGTCACGGTTACCGCTGAACCATAGCCAGCGCAGGCCAACCCCCCAATGGCTTTGCCTATTCGAGGCTCTTTGGAGTAGATGGCGCGAATTTCCATCTTTTTCTTTAAGTCTCGTGAAAAACCGTGGTTTTTACGCAAATCTGCCCGAATTTTTGCCAGCAAAGGGTCTTGAATAGCCTGCCCTAAGTCATCAGCGCGTAAACAACTAGGGTCTGTTTTGCCTCCCACGCCACCGCACATGACTAAATCTTGTTGCTTCGCGACGCTCCACACAGCTAAGGCAATTTTCGTATCAAAGGCGTCGGTAGCATCTAAAACAATCGCTCTCGAGGGAATGAATAAATCCAAGTTACCTGGCTCTAAAAAGGCGTCATGGCAAGTTAAGCGTAGGGCAGGATTAATACGCATGAGTCGCTCGGCCATCACCACCACCTTTTCGCGCCCAAACTCACCCTCTAGGGCTGGCAATTGACGATTGGTATTGCTCTCACTAATGTGATCAAAATCAATCAAGACTATGTGTCCAATGGCTGAGCGTGCCAAGGCCTCTGCTGCCCAAGAACCAACACCCCCGAGACCCGCTACCACTACAGTAGCTTGCTGAAACCTCTGGTAGGCGGTATCGCCATACAATTTAGCCACCCCACCAAAGCGACGGTTCACCTCGGCCTCAGTGCCTTCAATAGCCACCCCACCAACCCCTTGGTGAGCCGCAAAATTAACGCTGGTTCCCTTACTCATAAGCTCTCTTTATACTCAATTCATGAATACGCTTGCAGAACTTCGTAAAAACTATGCCCGCGGGCAATTATCTGAAACTGATGTGCCTGCAGATCCACTCGCTTTATTTCACACATGGTTTGAGCAAGCGATGAACGCCCAGTGCCCAGAACCCAACGCCATGACCTTGGCGACAGCCGATGCAATCGGCAAGCCTTCCTTGCGCACCGTTCTCTTAAAGGGCGCTGATGCCATGGGCTTTACCTTTTTTACCAATTACCAAAGCCAAAAAGGCCAAGAGCTTGCCGAGCGACCCCAAGCTGCACTTTTATTTTACTGGCATGAGCTAGAACGCCAAGTACGCATTTCTGGATTAGTCAGCCGCATTACAGCTGCCGAAAGCGATGCGTACTTTCATTCGCGCCCATTGGCTTCGCGCATTGGTGCATGGGCTTCACCGCAAAGTTCTGAAATTCCCGACCGCGATTTTTTAGAGGCAGCAGAACAACGCTTTGAAAAGCAATTTGGTGACAATCCTCCACGCCCAGAATATTGGGGTGGTTATTGCTTACAGGCTGAAGAAATTGAGTTTTGGCAAGGCCGCCCATCACGCTTACACGATCGCATTCGCTATCAACTGCTAAAGGTCAGCGCACCGAACCCGAGCAGCACGTGGTGCATTTCACGCTTGGCACCTTAAGTTCTAAAAAAATTGCACTGCGCTTAGTTGGCCAGCATAAGCAGCGCGCTAAGGCCATAGATAAAACAGCAGATCAAATAATGGATCAAATAACAGATTAAGCAGTGGTATTCATAAGCGCTTTAAATTTCGCCCTAAATTTACTCAGCTTAGGCGCAATAACGGCCGCACAATAGCCTTGTGCTGGATGATTCTGAAAATAATTTTGATGATAAGCCTCAGCCGCATAAAAAATTGGGCTAGCTTGTATTTCAGTGACGATTGCTGATCCGTAAGCATTCTCCCGCGTTAACTCAGCAACTACGTCATGGGCAATTTGTGCTTGCTCGGGGCTGTTGGTGTAAATCACCGATCGATACTGAGTGCCAATATCATTACCCTGCTGATTTAATGTAGTAGGGTCATGAATCACAAAAAAGATTTCCAATAAATCACGATAGCTAACAACTTGGGGATTAAATTCAATCGCCACTACTTCTGCATGCCCTGTAACGCCAGCGCAAACTGCTTCATAAGTCGGGTTAGCACCTGTGCCGCCTGCATAACCGGAAACGACAGCAGTGACTCCACGCACCTGCTGGTAAACCGCCTCAAGACACCAAAAACATCCACCACCCAATGTGGCTGTTTCTAAATGCACTGCATTCATACCCTGTCCTTTGTGATTGATATTGATTAATCTTAGCTTGGTATTTACTTATCTTAGTCGAGCTTAGCCCAGCAGTAAATGAATACCAAAAATAATAAAGAGTATCCCGACTGCCATCCATAAAATTGCCGACCAACGTAGATGGGTTTGAAATAAGTGCAGAAAAAATTGCCCCATACCAATGAGCGCGGCTAAATACGACATACTTAAGATTTGCGTTACTAGGGCCAAATAAAAAAAACTCAAGCTTGGATGGGCGAAAGTTGGGTCAACAAATTGAGCAAAAAATGAGACAAAGAAAAATATCGCCTTAGGATTAGTAAGCGATAGAGCTAGGGCTGCCCATAAAGGGTGAAGTTGAGCTAAGCGAATTGCAGCAAAGGCATCTTTGGGTGAAAGTGCTTGTACCTTTGGCCAGCGTCGCATACCACCACGAATGAGCCCCCACCCGAGCCAAGTCAAATAAGCTGCGCCCACATAACGTAATACTGCAAAGGTCATTGGCGAGGTGCTTAATAAACCGGCAAAACCGAATGCGATAGCCAACATCAAGATTGAATCGCCTAAAAATATACCGCAGGTGCCCCATGCTCCAGCTCGCCAACCACGTTGTGCAGAAATCGTAAGCACATAAAGTGAATTTGGCCCAGGCAAAAGCACAATGATGATCGTTCCCAAAAGATAAGTGGGGAAGTTGACAATGCCAACACTTAAACCGAGCTCAGTCCAATTCATCTCTAGTGATAAACCCTTGCTTTAATTGAGTGAACCTGCCATAATAAGAGGCTTTTTGAAACATCGCCCCCAGCAATTTACACTTTTCAGCGATTTTGCTTCACATCTTCAGCACCACAGTAGTTCAAAGTTGCTAAAAAATTGTGTTTATAGCCCGCTGCCGCTTGTCTGATGGTCGATGCCTTATATAGACCATCGCGCTCGTCCTTCTCATCCTGAGATGATTTAAAGCGCACAACTGGAGACATCCCTTTGAGGGATGAACAAACATGATTTACACAAATGAAACACCGCATACGCCTGTGAAAGGCAAAACCCCATTAGAGCCAACTTTATTTGCCTCTTTTGGCTTAGCAGAACCCCTGCTTAACAACGTTACTGCGCTTGGCTTTACTACCCCTACCCCCGTGCAAGCACAGGTTATTCCTGCCGCAATGAGTGGTAGCGATTGGCTCGTGAGTAGTCAAACAGGTAGCGGTAAAACAGCTGCCTTTTTATTGCCCCTATTGCATCAATTGGTGGCTAGTAACCCTCATGGTTCGCCTGTACCAGGTCGAGCTCAACCGAGGGTATTAGTGCTTTGCCCAACCCGCGAATTAGCCCAACAAGTTGCAGCAGATGCAATTAATTTATCGCGCGGCATTAAAGGTATTCGCATTGCCATCGTCATGGGCGGCATGCCTTATGGCAAACAAATTCAAGCGCTTAAAGGCGCGCTTTTAGTTGTTGCTACCCCTGGGCGCTTACTCGATTTGAATAAAACGCGAGCGATTCGTTTAGATGATGTCAAGCAGTTGGTCATCGATGAGGCCGATCGCATGCTCGATATGGGTTTTGCTGAAGATCTCGAAGCAATTGACAAACTATGCCGTGGTCGTAGTCAAACCTTGATGTTCTCGGCTACCTTCGATTCTAAAGTGATGTCTTTAGCAACCCGCTTGACAAAACAAGCTGGCCGCATTGAATTAGCTCATGCTGGCGATGTGCATGCCAACATTGCGCAAAAATTGCATTGGGCCGATAACATGGCGCACAAACATCGCTTACTCGCCCACCTCCTCTCTGATCCTGAATTAGATCAAGCGGTGGTCTTTGCTAGTACCCAAGTAGAAAGCGAAAAAATTGCTGATACCTTGCGTGCCAATGGTTATGAAGCTAGCGCTTTACACGGAGCAATGCCGCAAGCTGTGCGTATGCGGCGCTTAGATTCATTACGTAAAGGCCATACTAAAATTTTGGTTGCCACCGATGTTGCTGCGCGTGGCATTGATGTACCCCGTATTAGTCACGTCATTAATTTTGGATTGCCAATGAAGCCCGAAGACTATACCCATCGTATTGGAAGAACAGGTCGCGCTGGTCGCAATGGCACTGCCATTACCTTAGTTGAGCATCGTGATCGTGTCAAAATTCGGGCAATTGAACGCTTTACCCAACAAGATATTCCCTCATCGGTCATTGCTGGCCTTGAGCCCACTGCTAACCCCAATGCTGGCTCTGGTCGGCCTGGTGGTAGTCGTGGTCGTTCAGGTGGCGGAGGTGGTGGTGGCAGACCAAGCGGTCGCCCTGGTGCAGGTGGCGGACGCTCTGGTGGTGGTGCTTATGCCGGTAAAACTGGTGGTGGCGGTGGCTACGCTGGCAAAACTAGCAGTGGTGGCTATGCTGGTAAAGCTGGTGGTGGTGGCTATGCTGGTAAAACTAGTGGTGGCTATGCTGCGCGGTCAGAATCACGCTTAGATTCACGTCCAGACTCGCGTACTGCTCGTCCAAGCGATAACCGTACTGGCCCTAAATTTGCTAAACCCAAATCGGGCGCGCCTCGCAAATCGTATAGTAGTAGTTAATTTTGGCTCACCACAATCGTCTCCGTTCTGTATGGAATCGAGTCGATTCTGGTGGTGCTTTACGCGCTAAAGGTGGTCTTCATCGTGCGCCACCGGCTTGGCAAGAGTGGCTCAGTGATACTGGTTCGCTAACCAAAAAAATTGAGCTAGCTTTTAACCAGCGGCTTGAAGTTATCGTCCTTGCCGATGAGTTGCAAAATGTCTTGCCCGAAGAATCCTACTTATTTAATAAATCATTGCAGCGTTGTCGCGTTCGTGAGGTACTGCTTTGTATTCAGGGGGTACCGGTAGTTGTGGCGCGCAGCGTCATTCCAACCACCAGCTCATCAGGGCATAACAGACTCATTTTAAAATTGGGCAATAAACCATTAGGCGCAGTTTTATTTGCTAGTACCTACGGACTAAAAAGCAAAACTGTGCGTGATATCGCTCGACTCAACCGAAGACAAGCGATATGGCGGGCTTGTCAGAAAAAATATCCTGATCTTCCTCCACAATTATGGGCGCGGCGCACCATTTATTTCCTCAACGGTCATCCGCTTTTAGTTAGCGAGTTATTTTTGCCGGGTCTGCTGCTAATTCCTCCACCCACTGCAAACTTGCTTTAAGTAAAGCAGCATCGCCGGACCCACAGAGTCGTACTTCACCAAAACCAATTTCGCCGGCTATGGTCGCAATATTTTCATGTGGACATAAAGCGCTAGCCTGCTGTAAATTAAGTGCCGTTTGATCCTTATCAGACTGACCCAAATAACGCACGGCCTCAGAAGAAGTGAGGAGCCATAGTTTTTTATCGCTCGAATTTGCCTGAATTGATTGCCATAATGGGTTAGATCTTTCTAGAGGCATACGACTGTAAACCGAAAAAGTTTCTAACTGCGCGCCGGCCGCTATTAGAGTATCAGCTAGCCATTCGCGTCCACCATCCCCTTTAAAAATAATCACGCGGCGCTCAGCCCAATCCCAATTGTGTTTTTGCTGCTCTTCTTGTAAAGCCTGCCAGAGTCCTTCTGAATCCCATTGCTGAGCATCGCGTGGCAAGATAATAATATGGGCTTCAACCCCATGATGTAAGAGTGCTCTTTTGCTACTTTCACCCATTACACCAACTCGAATTTGCATTGGAGTGAGCTCATGCCAAGGAGCGCTGAGTAAACGCATACCGTATTCAATCGCATTCGGACTCACAAAAATGACTAGATCGGCTTGACTAATTGCTGCAGGTATTTCAACTTGCAATTGATAATCGGTTTTAGGTACAATTTTTAATAGAGGTAAGGCGAGTACTTTAGTCTGTTGCGCTAATTCGCTGGCCGATGCTGTTAACGCTACCTGTAATTGTTCAATTAAATGTTGCGCCTGAGCAATTGGGCGCGTCACAATAATCGTTGGCGCATTGCTTATTAAACTCATTTGCCAATCCACCTCATTAATTTAAGGAAGCGGTGCAGGAATCAACTCGACTGCGCCTTGCAAAATTAAATCATCAGCCACCTTCAGACCCAGTATCTCGGCCATCGCCAAATCAACTACTGGACTGCTGGCAGCAGCTTCACAGATTTGCAATCCATCGGGGCTAGCCACAAATGAGCGTAGCTCTAATTGGGCGCCATTCCATACCGCATGCGCTGCTAAGGGTACCTGACACGAGCCACCCAATTGGCGCGACACCATCCGCTCTGCACTCACCGCCAACCAAGTAGCAGGATCGTTTAAAGGCGCTAAGATCGCCTGCATCGCGGTATTGCGAGAATGAATTTCGATTCCCAGTGCCCCCTGACCTGCCGCGGGTGTAAATGGATCAAGCGGCAAAAGCGCTTTAATCCGCGAAGCTAAGCCTAAACGCTTAAGGCCTGCAGCGGCCAAAATAATGGCGTGATATTGACCTTGATCTAATTTACCTAAACGGGTGTCTAAATTGCCCCGTAAAGACTGAATCTGTAAATGCGGGTATGAAGCCCTCAACACCGCTTCGCGACGCAAGCTAGAGGTTCCTACTATGGCGCCCTTGGGTAAATCGTCAAGGGACGCAAAGTCATTCGAGACAAAGGCATCTCTAGCCTCTTCACGCTCCATAACGCAAGCCAGCACAAACCCCTCAGGCATATTCATGGGCACGTCTTTGAGAGAATGAACTGCCAAATCAGCCCTACCATCTTCTATGGCGGTCTCTAATTCCTTAACAAATAGGCCTTTACCCCCCACTTTCGAGAGTGATTGATCCAAAATCTGGTCGCCACGGGTGGTCATTCCTAAAATGGAGATGGCACACTCAGGATAGAGTTTTTGCAAGCAATCACGGACAAATTCGGCCTGCCACATCGCTAGGCGGCTTTCGCGTGAAGCAATGGTTAAACTGAGGGGGTTAGGCTTGGTCTGCATCAGAATTAAAATATCAACATAACTTGCCACAATATACTGTGTTTATGAGCTCATCTAAAAATTCTCTTGCCAATAAAGCCCAAGCCTGGTCAGGACGGTTTACAGAACCCGTTGATGCGGTAGTGCAACGCTATACCGCCTCGATTGGCTTTGACCACCGTCTTGCACAAGTCGATATCAAGGCATCCTTAGCACATGCCGCTATGTTGGCGCAACAAAAAATTATTAGCGCCGCAGACCTAGCGGCCATTAAAGCTGGCATGTCACAGATTAGTAGCGAAATTGCCGCAGATCAATTTAACTGGCAACTTGCCTTAGAAGATGTGCATTTGAATATTGAAGCGCGCCTTATCGAGCTAGCTGGCGATGCTGGCAAGCGACTTCATACCGGGCGTTCACGCAACGATCAAGTGGCCACCGATTTGCGTCTCTTTTTGCGCGCCAGTATCGATGACACGGCCAAAGCACTGACTCAACTGCGTACTGCTTTTCTCGATTTAGCTGAGCAGCACGCTGCAGTCATCATGCCTGGTCATACCCACTTACAAGTGGCTCAACCAATTACCTTTGGCCATCACATGATGGCTTACTATGAAATGTTTAGTCGCGATGCGAGTCGGCTGGCCGATTGCCGTAAACGCCTTAATCAATTACCACTTGGAGCAGCCGCGTTAGCAGGGACTAGCTACCCGATCGATCGTATGCAGGTTGCAAAAGCACTTGGGTTTGATGGGCTTTGTCGCAATTCTTTAGATGCAGTATCCGATCGAGACTTTGCAATTGAATTTTGTGCAGTAGCTGCCACTTGCATGATGCACATTTCACGCTTAGCCGAAGAACTGATTCTCTGGTTGAGCCCGCGCTTTGGTTTTATTGATTTGCCCGATCGTTTTTGCACTGGTAGCTCGATCATGCCGCAAAAGAAAAATCCAGATGTACCTGAATTAGCGCGTGGCAAAACAGGTCGGGTCTATGGTGATCTCATAACCTTGCTTACCCTCATGAAAGGCCAGCCTTTGGCCTACAACAAAGATAATCAAGAAGATAAAGAACCACTCTTTGATGCAGCAGATACACTCTTAGATACTCTGCGCATTTTTGCCGATCTAGTGCCCCATATTGCGTTGAATTCAGCTGCGATGTTGGCTGCAGCCAAACAAGGTTTTTCTACAGCTACTGACTTAGCTGATTATTTAGTAAAAAAAGGTTTGCCATTTCGCGATGCTCATGAAGCAGTAGCGCAAGCAGTAAAAACTTGCGCCAGCAAATCATGTGGGTTGAGTGATCTTACCCTTAGCGAGTTACAAAGCGCTTGTGGTTTACCAAGTCAAACACCGCTTTTAAGTGAGGATATCTTTACTTTATTGCAAGTACAGGGATCAGTTGAGGCCCGCGCACATCTTGGTGGCACTGCACCCAAACAAGTTTTGGCGGCAATCAAACAAGCTCGCAGCGATTTAAATAACAGTTAAATCAGAAAATAATTAAATCGGCGACATTTAAAGTGCTAGTTATTTAGCTTAGTTTCTTTATTGCTGCCGACTTTACACAATCAACAAAGTATTCACTACGTCCATCGACCTCACGTTTCACTAAACCATGCACGTCGGTCTCAAAGCCCGGAAAGCGATCATTGAAATCACGGGCAAACTTGAGATAATCAACAATGCGGCGATTAAAGCGCTCACCTGGAATGAGTAGCGGAATACCTGGCGGATACGGGGTTACCAACATGGCAGTCACGCGCCCTTCTAAATCATCAATCGATACTCGATCTACTTCTTTATGCGCCATCTTCGCCCAAGCTTCAGCGGGGACCATGGCGGGGACCATATCAGAGGTATACATCTCGGTAGTCATACGCGCCACATCATGACTTTTATAAAAATCATGAATTTGCGCAGAAATTTCTTTTAAGCCAATGCGTTCGTAACGCGGATATTTAGCCACAAACTCGGGCAATACCTTCCATAAAGGCTGATTTTTTTCAAAGTGATCTTTAAATTGTTGCAATTCGGTAACTAGGGTGTTCCAGCGACCCTTCGTAATACCAATCGTAAACATAATAAAGAAAGAATAGAGGCCGCACTTCTCAACAATCACCCCATGCTCAGCTAAATATTTAGTCACAATTGCTGCTGGAATACCCATTTCACCAAAAACGCCCTCGATATTTAAACCAGGTGTTACCACCGTGGCTTTAATCGGATCGAGCATATTAAAGTCGCTCGCTAAATTACCAAAGTCGTGCCATTGTGCATTTGGCTTTAAGACCCAGTCTGATCGCTCACCAATGCCGTCTTCGGCAATCTCATCGGGGCCCCACACCTGAAACCACCAATCGGCACCAAATTGCGTATCGACTTCCCGCATCGCACGGCGAAAATCCATCGCCTCAGCAATCGACTCTTCTACTAAGGTTGTCCCACCGGGCGTTTCCATCATTGCTGCCGAAACATCGCAAGAAGCAATAATCGCGTATTGGGGGCTAGTCGAGGTATGCATTAAATAGGCCTCGTTAAAAGATTCGCGATCTAACTTGCGCTCCTCGGCATCTTGCACCAACACTTGCGATGCCTGTGATAAGCCAGCTAATAATTTATGGGTCGACTGGGTTGAAAACAATAAACTCTTTTTCGGTCGCGGCTGGTCATCACCCAAAGCATGCATATTTTTATAAAACGGATGAAAGGCAGCATGCGGCAACCAAGCTTCATCAAAATGCAAAGAATCAACTTTGCCATCAAGCATGGCCTTGATCATTTCCACGTTATAAATAATGCCATCGTAAGTGCTTTGCGTTAAGGTCATCACCCGTGGTACGACATTTTTATCTTTAATAAAAGGGTTGGCATCAATTTTCTTTTGAATATTGGCCCACTCAAACTCTTCTTTGGGAATCGGGCCAATGATGCCTAAATGATTACGGGTTGGCATTAGGAAAACGGGTATGGCCCCCATCATCATAATTGCATGAATGACTGATTTATGGCAGTTACGGTCGACCAGCACTACATCTCCTGGGGCAACCGTAGAGTGCCAAACAATTTTGTTGGAAGTTGAGGTGCCATTGGTAACAAAAAATAAATGGTCGGCACCAAAAATACGCGCTGCATTTCGTTCGCTTGCTAATACTGGGCCAGTATGGTCTAACAACTGACCCAACTCTTCGACGGCATTACAGACGTCAGCTCGCAACATATTTTCACCAAAAAATTGGTGGAACATGCGCCCAACTGGACTTTTTAGAAAAGCGACTCCGCCAGAATGTCCAGGGCAATGCCAAGAGTACGAACCTTCTGAGGCGTAATGGGTGAGTGCCTTAAAAAATGGCGGCGGCAGAGAATCTAAATAGACCTTCGCCTCTCGAATAATATGGCGTGCCACAAACTCAGGTGTATCTTCATTCATATGAATAAAGCCATGCAATTCACGCAAGATGTCATTGGGCATATGCCGCGATGTGCGGGTTTCGCCGTACAAGAAAATCGGAATATCTTCATTGCGCTTACGAACCTCAACAATAAAAGCGCGCAAATTATTTAACGCTGGCAATTCATTGCTCTCGGAGTCAGTTAAAAACTCTTCATCGTCTATCGATAAAATAAAACAGGAGGCCCGCGACGCTTGCTGGGCAAATGAGGTGAGATCGCCATAGCTAGTTAGACCAATCACTTCGATACCTTCGCCCTCAATTGCTTCAGCTAGATCGCGAATGCCAGAACCGGAGATATTTTCGGAGCGAAAATCTTCATCA
>CAMCUP010000032.1 GCA_945878885.1 Polynucleobacter meluiroseus
ATATTTTTAATACAAGCCTATCTCCAAAATCTTTAGCTAACTCTAAGTTAGGTTGGTTAGCTGTAACCACCATCTCTTTTACGGTGGGAATACCAAAAGCTAAAAATAAATTTTTAGCTTGGTGCTCATTCAGGGAGCCATGCAAAGAAGTAAGATCCAAATTCGCTGGGCTCTTAGCAATAGATCCCTCGCTGACCTTAGTGGCTCTTAGTCGGTTTGTATGCAACATACTAGCAAAAGCTAAGCTACAACTTTCAGGCTGAGAAAAAGTAGGCACCCCTAACTTGGTCATTAAAGCTGCAGCTACAGGAGAATGTGGGCTAACATAAGCAATTACTGGCTTATCGCTCATTAGCATACAATCACGCACTGCACTCGCCATCAAGTCTGGCATCGCTAAACTTGAAGACCCCAAAATGAGGATCAAAGCATCGTAACTTGGACTATCTAATAGTGCTCTTATTGCGCCACGTAATAAATCTGGTTGTAATCCAGCCAAAGTAACGTCAATAGGATTTCGATCTAAAACGGCTTGATCTCCTGGCTGTAATGCGCGCAATTGTTTTGCTGTTTTAGAATCAGGCGCGGGAGTTTCAAACCCCTGCTCACCTAAACTATCGGCAATTAAGGTTCCAGCGCCACCGGTTGAAGTCAAAATAGCAACTCGCTTACCCTTTAATACCCTTCCAGAAGCGAGTGCTGCAGAAATATCCAATAGGTCAGAAAACTGAGTTGCACGAATAATGCCCACCTGCTTAAATAAGGCGTCATACATTTTGTCTGTTCCAGCCAACGCGCCAGTATGTGATACCGCTGCCTTAATACCTGCTGCAGATTTGCCAACTTTATAGACAACAATAGGTTTGCCTGCTATTTTTGCCCTTAATGCCGCTGCACGAAATTTTTCTGGATGACGAATGCCCTCTATGTAAAGCACAATTACCTTAGTGCTAGGATCATCGACAAGATAGTCAATGAAATCCGCCAAACCAAGATCAGCCTCATTACTAGTAGAGACGAGTTTTGATAAACCAAGACCGCAAGCAGCAGCACGAGACAGTAAGGAACCTAATATACCGCCACTTTGAGAAATAAGACTCACCGAGCCTTTGGGAAATTCATCCATTTCCAACGCACTACTTGGCGACAAAGGAATATCATCGGTAACATTAACCATACCAATCGTATTTGGTCCAAGAATACGCATTTTTCCCGCAGCAGCAATCAACTCTTCTTGTTTTTGTAGACCCTCAGCGCCATGTTCGGCAAAGCCGCTGGTTAAGACAATGGCTGCAGCTACTCCTATAGCAGCAAGCTCCTCAACTGCAAGCACCACCTTATCGGTACCAACCATAATGATTGCTACATCGGGCGCCTCAGGCAAAGATCGAATATCTGGATAGCATTTCAAACCAGCAATTTCTTGGACGCGTGGATTAACTGGATATATTTTTCCTTTGAAATGATGCTTTAGTAAATAAGCAATTGGCCTTCCAGATGTTTTTTTAGGATCTGTTGAAGCGCCAATCACCGCAATACTATGTGGCTCCATTAACTTCTGAATTACCTTGCTCATCTACCCACCTGATTTGTTCTTAGCTGCTGATGATTTTTCGAGGAAAGTAAAAACTGCTTCACGATGCTCGGTACTGGTATAGCAAATACCTTGAGCTTGACTACCCTGTGCAAAAACCTGAGTAGCGCCAGTTTCAAATGTCTGATTCAAAATAGTTTTACTTAATGCTAAAGCTGTTGCAGAACCCTTACTAAGTTCTATAGCCCATGATTGAGCGTCAGCAAGTAGTGACTCAGCACTTGACACGCGATCAACAATACCAATTTGAGTGGCCTCTTCAAGGTCAACTTTTTTACCTGAAAAAATTAACTCCTTAGCCTTTGTTAAGCCAACCCGTCTGGGTAAAAAATACATACCACCACCATCAGGAATAATTCCTCTGTTGATATAAGACCAGGTGAAATTAGCAGCTGCAGATGCAATAATAAAATCACAGGCTAAGGCGGTATCAGCTCCCAAACCAGATGCTGAGCCATTGACTGCTGCAATAGTTGGCTTAGGCATGGTATGCAACAGTGATATTGCATGATGAACCCGCTGCTGTCGATGCCAACCATTAAATGCAATTTCACCAGTAGGCGCTTTCATCCGCTGTTCCATTCCCGAAATGTCACCACCAGCACAAAATGCTTTACCGTTACCAGTGACCACAAGAGCGCGAATTGTCTTATCTAGAGCGATCTTCTCCAGAGCCTCAATTAATTCAGAACGCATTTCATCACTCATCGCATTACGCTTTTCGGGACGATTGAGGTGCAAAGTTGCAATTCCTGCATTAACTACTAATTGAATTAGCTCAAAACCCATATCTATTTCCTTATAACAATTTTGACTCTTAATTAATCAGAGGAAATTTTTGCGTTTTTAATGACAGCACGCCAGCGTATCTCTTCAGTCTTCACAAATTTTCCAAAATCTTCTGGCGTCCCAGTTTTAACGACTAAGCCTTCGCTCTCAACACGACTTTTAAAAGCTGAAGATTGAGCTGCTTTCTTAATGACTGTGTTGAGCGTATTAATAATGTCTTTAGGCGTTCCTGCGGGCGCAAAATATCCGTACCAACTTGCTGCTGAGTAGCCAATAATGCCGCTCTCAGCTATAGTTGGCAGATTAACTAGCAATGGGGTTGAAGAGCGAATCGATGTAGTTACAGCAAGGGCACGTAATTTTCCCGCCTCTATCAGGCTGCCTACTGCTGATGCAGTAGCGAACATGACATCTACCTGCCCACCCATCACATCAGTTAGAGCTGGCCCTGCGCCCTTATATGGGACATGTACTAAATTTGTACCAGCCATTGAATTGAATAATTCACCTGCCAGATGTGCCGAAGTGCCACTTCCCTGGGATGCATATGAGAGACCTCCAGCTTTTGTTTTAGCTGCCAAAAGAAATTGTTCAAATGTTTTATAGGGGCTATTAGCCGACACAACGAGTACATTCGGCGAAATTCCAACTAAAATAATAGGCACAAAATCTTTATCCTGTGCATATGGCAACTTCATTTTTAAACTAGGATTAACGGCATGTGCGAAGGTGGCCACCACTAAGGTATAGCCATCTGGCGCACTTTTTGCCAAAGCATCTGTACCAATCACAGTGCTTCCGCCAGGTTTATTTTCTATAATTACAGGCTGATGCAACTCCTCAACCATAGTAATGCCAATTGTTCGAGCAACTAAATCAGTGCCGCCGCCTGGCGAAAATGGAACGATAACTTTAATAGGGCGGTCTGGAAAAGCTGCTAATACTGGCGCTATATCAACCCCACAAAATAGGGTAATAGTAAAAACAAGATTGCTTAGCCAAATTAAGGGCCGCACCAAATAATGAAAAGGGGACAAGTTGATTTTCCGAGTTAATTTGCTTGTATTGTTTACCAATTAGTATCGCTTAACTTCAGCTCCCCCTTTGTGTTCTAATTCCACTAGATGGAATTAAAAAACACCAGCCCTAAATTGAATCGGTCCCTGATTCGAGGAATCGAGATCCTGCGCTGCTTTAAGCCAGGAATGAATCTTCTTGGAAATAGTGAGATTGCAGAACGAACTGGACTACCCCCCTCTACCGTTAGTCGCCTTACCCAATCATTGGTGCTCACAGGTTTTCTAGAACATGATAAAAAGCATTCAGCTTATCGGCTTGCCCCTACGGTACTAAGTCTTGGGCATGCATATAAAACAGGTAGCCTTGAGCTTAGAGCTGCCGAACCATTAATGCGTAAAGCTTCTGAAAAATTAAAACTAAATGTTGGCCTAGCAGTTGCTGATCGCTTGGAAATGGTTTATCTAGAATCAGTCCGCTACATGAAGAATGCTTCGCTACGAACTGTCCTTGCTGGACAAAGAGTGCCAATAGAGCGCACCTCACTTGGAATGGCGTGGATTGCTAATCTAGATGCAAAATCTAGAGCACAACTTTTGACAATATTAAAAAAACAGAAATTACAAAACTGGCCATCCATCGAAAAAGGGCTTTATAAAGCAATTGAATCGATAGAGAATAAAGGATATTGTGCCGCCTTTTGGCTGCCTGAAATTTCAGCTATCTCAACCTCAGTTCACTTAGCAAATGGGCTGTATGCCTCCTTAAATTTCAGTACCCCAGCTAAGAGCAATTTAAATACGGTATTAGAAACTTTCTCGCCACAACTACTTGAACTAAGAGATCAGATTGAATCTGAAATTCGAATAACTTTGCAATCAGTCTAATAGGCTCCTTTAAAAACTTCTACTCTTCAAGCCCTTTGGAGTACTATAGTTTGAATTCCTGCAATTAGTTTGGAGGCAACCTCACCGTTACCTAGTGTGATCCTATCTAAAAATCTCTCGCATTTGCTTAGTCGCATAGGTTTATTTTTGCTTGTCTCCAGCATTCTCATTGGATGTGGTTCTGATAACAATACTTCTACGGTAAATACAAGTGTATCTATGAATGGCGGATTAGACTGTTTCGCAAATGGTGCGACTGTCAGCAATACCAATACTGCTTCACCTTAGACATTTTTAACGCCATCCTCGTTAGCATTAAATGGCTCTCCAAGCTATAACTACTCAAGCTGTTCTGATAATTACAAAACAATCAGCGATGCTGTAATAAGAGCTCTGCAGATCAATTTAGAACCATCAATGGCAATATGGAAGAAGGTGTATGGTCATGGGTTAATTTGAATGACGTGTACTACAACACGTTTTCAAATCGAGGAAGTTGCGGCAACTCCCCTATTGGCAATTTGGAGGCGGGAGGCTCATCAATGCAAATAGTATTTCCCACGACTGCACCAGCTAGTGACGCTGCTAATATCTATAATGCCTCTATTAATGGTTGCTCTATGAATATTTACAGCAAAAAATTTTTGGGTCTTGGTGCTGATGATGCTCGAAAGTTTATGCGTACATACAATTATTAAATGCTTAAATAAACAACTGACTCCAGTTAGGATGCCTTTGTATTTCTTAAGCTCACCGCCCATAATGCGCTTGGTCCAAATATTCTAGAAATAGCATGTCTATTCTTAGCAAAAAATTGATAACCAATATGCAAAATAGGCTGTAAAACTGGTCTTGAAAATAGCCATGCTAAGAATGGTAAGCCCGCTCTACGATAGGCCTCTGGGAAAACAACTACCCCATTAATTAAGTTGCCATCGGCATATTGACCGTACATGGCAGCTAAAGCCTCAGCACATGAAACCCCAATTGCTTGGGAGTCATATTGGTCTGAATTAATATCAATAAAATCTAATAAATTGGCTTTATTACGGCGTGACAAAAATATGATTTCTGCCTGACACAAGGGGCATGCCCCGTCATAGAAAAGTGTCAGTTTCTGCAAATTATTTGTCATCGAGCAAGTGTAAGGCATATTTAATAAACTAGTAGTACTATGATTTCTTTATGAAAAATATCGACCATACCCAAATTCTCTTTAGCTTTGCTCTTATGGCAAGCGCCTTGTATTTCCTCCTTGGCTCTTCTCCTAGTCAAAGCGCGCCTAATTCTTTGATCCCTGCAGTACAAATTGGTAATTTGATTTGGGATCAGACCGAGATGACTATTGGGGATGTTAAAGGCTTTGCATCTAGTTCTAATTTTGTCAGTGCAGCTGAGAAAAATGGTGGCGGCCTTTCTTATGAGGGGGGATTTGTAAAAAAACCTGGCTGGACCTGGAAAACACCTTATGGGATTCCGGCAAAAGACACTGAGCCCGCCGTACACCTAAATCAAAAGGAGGCTGATTCTATTTGCCGTTTCTATGGCAAGCGCCTGCCAACAGATGCAGAGTGGACTTCAGCGGCATTTTTAGAGCAGCGATCTAACCCGCCAACTGGATATATCAAAGGACAGCGCTATTCATATCCAGGAGGGGTGAATCCCACTACTTCTCATTGCTTAAGTGGCTGCGGTGATTACAGGGGCTTAGCTCCAGCGGGCGCACTCAATCGTGGCACAGGACATGTTCAGACTGGCACAACTAAACCTGGAGTTAATGGTTTATATGACATGGGCGGTAACGTCTGGGAGTGGACCGCTACTGAGCGTAATGGTGGATACATTACACGTGGTGCTTCATGGTGGTATGGGCCTGAGCGGCAGCAAGAATCTGATGTCGAATCAAAGCCAAGTGATATAGCAGTGGTTTATATTGGCTTTCGGTGTGTGGCCGACGGCCTCATAAAATTGGCTAAGTGATTATCTTATTGCTCTATTGATCTATTGCTACATAAGATTTTCGGTAGCAAGGCAAAGTAATCGTTAAGTAATTTTTTTTAGGCGTAGAGCCATAAGTGCTACAAGCCCTCCAAGCATTACATACAGCGAGATCGCAACAGCTCCTTTGCTATGGGCATAGCTAAAGCTGGAGTAAGCCAGATAAGCAGAGGCTACACAAAATATCAATGGGGTAATTGGATATAGGGGCACAGAAAATACCCGATTTTGCTGATCTTTTGCCCTCAAAATAAACAGGCTAATACCCACTAATAATAAGAAACCCCAAAATACAGGCGCAGTAAATTCCACCATGGCTTCAAAGCCGTCACTTTGTAAAGCGCCAAAGCCAACCAAGGCGAGACTAATAACGCCTTGAACCAGATAGGCAAAGTTAGGTGTGCCGCGGGCGGATTCCCATTGAGCCATTTTACGAAGACCATGCCAATCTTCACCCATGGCAAAGTTGGTGCGGGCACCAACAATCATGGTGGCATTAATGCTAGTGAGCGCAGCAATCGCTACAAAAAGACCGAGTAACTTTTCTCCAATGGGGCCAAAAGCTAGACCTAGTAAGTCAGCAGACGCTGCTTTGCTATTTGCTAACTGTTTTAAGCCTAGGCCATTAATCAGTGCCACGTTTACTAAAAGATAAATAATTGAGATGATTAAAAGACTTAAAACAATCACTCGCACAATAGTTTGTGGGGTTCCTTTTAGTTCGGCTGAAATGTAAGCAGATTCATTCCAACCACCAAAGGTAAGTAAAACAAAAACCATCCCTAGACCCAGCATGCCAAGTTGTGGTGTATTAGAAAATAACGGAGGATTTATAACGGGTGGTAGTGGATCGGTAAAAAGACCGAAGCCAGCAATAATGATGGCTATGAGGCCGAAAACTTCCAAAACAGTTAATGCTGTCTGAATATTCGCTGACGCTTGAATACCAACTAAGTTAATAATAGTTAGAACGAAAATGA
This sequence comes from Polynucleobacter meluiroseus, assembly GCA_945878885.1. Classification (GTDB taxonomy): domain Bacteria; phylum Pseudomonadota; class Gammaproteobacteria; order Burkholderiales; family Burkholderiaceae; genus Polynucleobacter; species Polynucleobacter meluiroseus_C. The sequence continues at coordinate 7,266 of CAMCUP010000032.1, forward strand.
TTGCAACAGCCCAGTAGATAACCGAGTGTGGCCCTAAAGGGATCACCTTAGTCATGTAATCACCAAAGACAAAAGCAAGCAGCGCAATCGATCCGGTATTAATTACCATGGCTTTAGCCCAGCCATACAAGAAGGAAATGTTCTTGCCATAGGCCTTGGTTAAAAAATGATAGTCACCGCCCGTGTGAGGGTAAAGCGTTGCAAGCTCAGCATAACAAAGTGCGCCAGCAAGAGAAATAATGGCTCCACCCCCCCAAAGTGTCAGAGCCCAGCCTACATCACCAGTGATTCCAGCCACCATGGATGGAGTTTTAAAGATGCCAGCACCAATGACGATACCCACAATAATGGCAACAGCCCCTAGGGGGCTGAGTAAGCGCTGAGGCAAAGCTCCTAAATAACTATCCGACATGCGCAGAAATATTAACGGCGCTTACCAGTGATTTCTGTATCGTAGTAACCACTACTTTTATCAATACCCTTGATTTCATTATTATTTACAGCCAATTTCACCAAATGTGAAGTCTTGGACCGATCGATATATGAGAAGCTTAGGTTTGCTCCATCTAATTTAGGATTAAGAATAGGTTGCGAATTACTACCGATTTGAAGAGTGCCACCTACTTTTTGATAATGTTGAGACAGTTTTAAGATCGTCTTATTTTGAGGTTCCATTCCTGAAATTACCCAGTCTCCCTCGATCCGAGCAGGAACAACCCAATAAAAGGCTTTAGTAGGACTATCGATTTCACTATCTGGCTCCCAATCACCCATATTAAATGCATGCGATGTTACCCGTGTGCCAGGCTTCATTTTTAATATGGTAGGACGTAAGCTGATATTTAGATCAGGCAATAAATACATAGTGACCACAGTTGCCTTACTAAAATCTTCTACAAAGATATCGCCATTAATAATCTTCACACGATCACCAACACCAGAGCGATCCGCATTACGTTGGGCTAATGCTGCCATTTCTGGATTGAACTCAATACCAATAGCGCGCGCGCCAAAATCTTTCGCAGCTGCAATCGCAATTCTTCCATCCCCAGAGCCAAGATCGTAGACTAAATCATTGGGTGTTACTTTGGCAGTCTTCAGCATAATAGCTACTAACTCATTGCTAGTGGGCATCCAGATCACGTCTTTACCTTCTTGGCCAACCAAAGGCTTATATTTGTCGTCACCGCCCTCAAAGTAGTTCTGGGCAAATGTATTTAGGGCAAAAAGGGCGCCAAAAATAGTAAGCCAAATTTTAAAGTGCTTCATGTAATCTCCATAAAAAAGATGTAATAAGATAAAATTTTTAATTTATTACAGAACTTGGTAAAACCACATAATAAAGGAAGTTTGCTGTTAAGTTGTGTCTAGCCATAACCAACCATTTGTAATCGAGCTTGATCGACCTACAGACGAAATCGTCCCTCGTAAGCGCTCTACTGAACTAGGAAGAATTCATATTGGCAGTAGATTAATTCACCAAGTCGATAAGTTTTAGATAAAAATCAGCAGACTAGTAAATGTCCAGTCTTAACAAAAATGGTGCAGCCCTCTTTACTAAAAGGTTGGTGCCCACTCATATGGGGGCTTCTAATCCACGACCCTGAGGGATAACGTCCATACTCATCCTCAAATACACCATCAATTACAAAGATTTCTTCACCTCCATAATGCTTGTGCGCATTAAAGTAAGTTTGAGGCGCCCACCGAACCAAAGTAGAGCCAGTGCCTTGTTGCATCAACGGCATCACATTTAAGCCAGGAACCATCCCTTGAAACCATTGGGTGGTATTGGTATTAATGACTTGTCGCTCAATCTGATCGGGGCCAAGATGGCGCAGTTTAGCAAAGAGAGTACAGCCAGATTCGCTAAACGGGGTATGCGCAGATCCCGGGGGATTCATAATGTAGGTACCAGCTGGATAATCTCCTGTCTCGTCACTAAAGACACCATCTAAAACAAATAGCTCCTCACCAAATTCATGGGTATGTGTTTCAAACTTAGATCCCGGTAGATAGCGAACTATAGAAGTGGCTTTTGCTACTTCATCACCTGCACGTTCGAGCATACGCCTATCAACCCCTAACTCGGGGCTAGAGATCCACAACAAATCATGGTGATTAATCACCATGCGTTGGCTATAGTCGGTATTGATATTCATGATCTAGATTAGGCTCCACTTGCATTGACTTAGACATGATTTTTGAGTATAGAAGTCAAGCATAATAACTTGGGTTCTATTGTCCCATAAGTACACGCTCACTGTGAGCCTTTGGGCAAATCAATTCCAGGGAAAATTTTAATAACAGCACTATCATCCTCTTTTGCAAAACCTGCTGTCGATGCCTGCATAAACATTTGATGAGCAGTTGAAGACAGGGGTAATGGAAACTTACTCGCCCGCGCCATATCTAGCACAATACCCAAATCCTTCACAAAGATATCCACTGCTGACAAAGGTTCGTAGTTAGCAGCCAATACGTGAGCCATTCGATTTTCAAACATCCAACTATTACCTGCACTATGGGTAATTACTTCATATAGGGCGTTAGCATCAACCCCCTCTCGCAAACCTAAGGCCATTGCTTCTGCTGCTGCCGCAATATGCACTCCAGCTAGTAACTGATTAATTACTTTAACCTTACTACCCATGCCTGCCCGATCACCTAGCCGGTAAACAGTTCCAGACATTGCTTCGAGAACATCATTAGCTTTTTGATATGCTGCAAGATTGGCAGAGGTCATCATAGTCATTTCACCACTAGCAGCCTTCAGCGCACCGCCTGAAATAGGAGCATCTACGTAAAGGATATTTTTTTCTGCCAAGCGAGATTCAAATGAGATTGATAGATTAGGGTCTACGGTAGAGCACATAATAAAAACACTACCGGGTTTTAATGAGTCTACTATTCCAGATGAGGTCTTTGTGCCAAATAAAATTTCTTCAGTTTGAGCAGCATTCACCACTACCGAAACCACCACGTCAGATATTGAAGCAAGTTCATCTAAAGATTGACAAGCCGTACCTCCAGCTTGAGCAAATTTTTTTGTTAGATCAGATCGAAGGTCGTAGACATAAAGATCAAAGTTTGCTTTACGTAATGAGCCCGCCATTCCCAGGCCCATTGCACCCAAGCCAATCAGTCCAACTTTATCCATAAGATGTTCTCGTTTGAGCTCCTAGTTGTAGTACTAGAGCAATCATATCAAGATGCACGAAAAGCTTCTGTACCAGGTAGTTATGGTTTAATTTTGCATCTCTAATAGCAAAGTACTGCTAGCGTTGCTCTTAATAGCTGACTAGGCAGCTACCAATGGGGCTAGCCGGCAGAAATTGAGTCATTAATTAAGCCCCACTTTCTCATTTTTCTAAATTTTGTGATAAAAAGAAAGAAATTCGTAAGAAAAAGGAAATAAGCATGCGCCATCTATTACTTAGTGTCTTTATAGTGCTTTTAGGTCTGACGGGTATCGGAAGTGTTAACGCTCAAGCCTATCCTAATAGGGCCATTAAATTAATTGTGCCCTTTCCCCCAGGCGGACTGATTGATAACGTAGCTCGCTTGATTAGTCCCGAGCTCTCAAAAGAACTTGGTCAAGCCATCGTGATTGAGAACAAACCAGGAGCAGGAGGTAATCTTGGCGCGACTGATGTTGCTAGAGCTGCTCCCGATGGCTACACCCTACTAATGGCATCAGCCCCGTTATCAATTAATCCCGCACTATATAAAAGCTTACCCTATAACCCAGCTAATCTTGAGCCAGTTGCCATCTTTGGTCAACTGCCCAATGTCTTGCTCGTTAGTCCTGAATCAGGAATTACCTCGGTTAATGATTTAGTTAAGCGAGCAAAAAGCGCTCCCGGTAAAATTAATTATGCTTCCAATGGTAATGGCACATCACTTCACTTGAGTGCAGAATTGCTCAAAAATCAAGCTGGTATCTTTGTTGTGCATATTCCGTATCGTGGTTCAGCATTTGCAAATACTGCAGTCATGGCAAAGGAAGTAGATTTTATGTTTGATAATCTTCCGCCGGCGATGGGGCATATTAAAGGCGGTAAGTTAAATGCTCTAGCGGTAACTAGTGCTCAACGTAATCCCGCATTACCCAATGTTCCCACCATGATCGAATCGGGTTTTCCTGGTTATGAAGTCAATGCTTGGTTTGGTATTGCTGCTCCCAAAGGAACTCCTGATGTAGTCATCCAAAAACTTCAAAATAGTATTGAGAAAATTATTTCTCGCAAAGAAATGGTTGAGTCCCTCTCTCGTTTAGGTGCTACAGCTATGTTCATGAATACTGAAAGCGCTACTAAGTTTATGAAGGCCGATACCGATCGTTGGCGTAAGGTCGTTGACTATGCCAAGATCCAGTTAGATTAAATAAGAAATTATTTCCAAAAGTAAGGTACGAGTCCAACTTTTGGTGAGACAAAGTGGTGATCACTCGACTTATTAAAATTTAGGTTCCCATCACAAAAATTAGAGAATGAAAAGAATTTTACTTGGCTGTATTGCCGACGATTTTACCGGTGCAACCGATCTGGCAAACAATCTTGTACGTGCAGGTATGCGCGTGTTGCAAACCGTAGGGGTTCCAACAACTTCATTAAATAACTCGGTTGATGCAGTCGTCATCTCTCTCAAAATTCGAATGATAACTTCTCAAGAAGCGGTTACTAAAGCATTACAAGCATTGCAATGGCTTCAGGATCAAGGTGCAAGCCAAATATATTTTAAATATTGCTCTACCTTTGATTCAACTCCACAGGGAAATATTGGTCCAGTAATCGATGCATTAATGGCTGCATTAAAAACTGACTTTACCATTGCTACTCCCGCCTTCCCTGCGCTTGGTAGAACAGTATTTAAAGGCTATCTTTTTGTAGGTGATGGTTTGCTACACGAGAGTGGGATGCAAGATCATCCTTTGACACCCATGACAGATTCTAATTTGTTGCGCGTGCTATCACCTCAAACTACTCATAAGGTTGGCTTAATCGATCATACTATCGTAGCCCAAGGTATTTTGGCAATACGTGAACAGATTGAATTACTTAAACAGCAAGGTTTTGGAATTGCGATTGTCGATGTCTTAAGTAACGATGATTTGTACCGATTAGCACCTGCTTTAGCTGATCTTCCCTTGGTGACTGCTGGATCTGGGGTCGCAATCGGGTTGCCAGCGAACTTTGGGATTACTCCCAATGACCGGGCCGCACTGTTACCTGCTGCACAAGGTTTAAAAGCAGTATTAGCAGGCAGCTGTTCACGAGCCACTAATTTACAAGTAGCGACTTGGATTACGACGGGGCGCCCCGCTTTTATGCTTGATCCCATGCGCATGGAAAATGATGCTGATGCCCAAGCAATGATGGTACGAGATGCGCTAGCATGGGCGTTGCCACACTTACTCGATGGCCCAGTTCTGATTTACTCGACTATACCCCCAAAGCTACTAAAACAAGTACAGAATAGGCTTGGTAGTGCTGAGGTGGGGAAGTGGCTTGAGCAAAGCTTTGCTCTGATTGCGCGTGAGCTTGTTGCAGTCGGTGTTGCCCAGTTGGTAGTTGCGGGTGGTGAAATCTCGGGCGCTGTTGTACAAGCACTTGGAATGCAACAACTACAAATTGGTGAGCAAATCGAGCCTGGCGTACCGTGGTGCGCCGGACATACCACCGTAAATTCTCAAGTCTTGCACATTTCATTGAAGTCAGGTAATTTCGGTAGTAATGATTTTTTACTCAACGCCTTTATGAAACTCACATCATGAATCATCCACAAGAAAGTGCCCAGCTTATTTTTTTACGCCATGAAATTTGTCGTATTGGTCATAGTCTATTTGCTCGTGGCTACGTACATGGCTCGACTGGCAATATCAGCGTGCGCGTGCCACTAATAGAAGGTGGTGGATTTCTGATTACCCCAACCGATGCCTGCCTAGGATTTCTAGAGCCTGAGCATTTATCTAGAATAAATTCTCAAGGCAAGCAAGTGAGCGGCAGCCCAGCGAGTAAAACGCTAGAGTTACATCGTCGTATCTATGCTTGCGTTGAGGAAGCGAGTTGCGTAATACATACCCACTCTTCTTGGTTAGTAGATTTGTCTCTACGCGGCGTGTGGTCCAAGGAAGATATCGTCCCACCAATTACACCCTACTATGTCATGAAGGTAGGTCATGTTCCTCTTATTGAGTACTATCGCCCAGGGGATCAGGCTGTTGCTAATGCAATAGAGGGCTTCATCAATCAATTTCGCTCACGCTCTCTAACACTGCGAGCCGTGATGTGTGACAAGCTAGGCCCACAGGTATGGGGGCCAACGCCATCGGCAACGATGGCAATCCTTGAAGAACTGGAGGAGACTGCCAAACTATGGTTACGTAGCGAATGCAAAGCGCCATCCCTAAACGAGTCTTCCATCCAAGCTTTACGCGATCAATTTAAGGCATCGTGGTAATAATGAATATATTAATTACTGGTGCCGCTGGCTTCCTTGGAACTCTTTTGACAAAATCACTGCTTCATCGTGGGCAGTTATGCGGCCAAACCATCGAGTCCTTAACGCTTGCTGATCAATTTGCGCCATTAGCAATAGAGATTACCTCGCATCCCTTAGTACGGATTGATGTAGGAGACTTGCTTTTACGCCTTGATACGCTTGGGGAAAAGAACTACGACACAGTTTTTCATTTTGCGTCAGCAGTATCAGGCGAGTGTGAAACTGATTTTAATTTGGGTTTGCGCTCTAATCTAGATACCACCCGCAAATTACTTGATACACTTCGCCACCAATATGAACGTGGGGGTGGGGCTGCCTTATTTTTCTTTGCCAGTTCAGTTGCCGTCTTTGGTTCAGATCCTGCCATCCCCTTAGCTTCTGTGGTTAACGATGAGACCTTGCCTACTCCTCAATCTAGCTATGGTATCCATAAATTTATCTGTGAGCAGTTAGTTGCTGATTACACCCGCAAGGCTTATATTGATGGCCGGGTTGCTCGTTTAATGACGGTATCGGTTCGGCCAGGTCGCCCTAACGGCGCTGCTTCAAGCTTTTTGTCAGGTATCATACGTGAGCCGTTAGCAGGAATTACTTCTATCTGCCCAGTCGATCTGGCAACCGAAGTGGCTTTATCATCACCTGACAATACCATTGCCGGTATTTTGACCGTGGTTGAAGCAAGTCGCGATGCCTTTGGTGGTCGTACCGCACTGAACTTACCTGCCCTCACTGTATCAGTTGGTAATATGTTAACTGCTTTGACTGAGGTTGCTGGTCATAAAGTAGCTGCACTCGTGACAGTTCAACCCGATCCAAATATTCAGCGCATTGTCGGTGGCTGGCCAGCTCGGTTTAACTGTCAGCGCACCCTAAAGCTTGGGTTACAGGCCGATCCTTCTTACCGCGCTGTAATCAAGCAATATATAACCAACACCCTAAGTCACAACCACGACTGAAAAGCTAGTGACACTAGGGGCATACCCCACTTCCTAAACAATTTCTTTACAAAATTTTCCCTGTATGAGATAAATTAATTACTAAAGTTCATTTTCTGTGATTGCCATCAATGCCCAAGCGCTATAAATCATTTGTTGCTATTTGTATTTTTTTATTTAGCATAACAACGTCAAATACGTTGATGGCAATTGAGATCGGCCAAACATTACCCATTGAGAGACTGCAAACTTTAGACGGCGCTTATTTTGAAGTCCCTAAAAATAATACAAAAAATACATTGATTCAATTATGGGCATCGTGGTGCCCTTTTTGTAAACGCCAAAATACCTATTTAGAGCACTTTATTAAACGCATACCCCCAGGATCAATCAATATTATTACTATTTCAATTGATAAAACACCAGCAATTGCAAGAGAGTATATGAAACAAAACCGCTATAGTTTTTCTGCAGCAATGATGACTCCAGAACTTAGTCAGGCAATTGGTAAAATTCGTGGTGTACCAGTGCTACTGATTCTTGATTCTAAAAATAAAGTAATTTATAAAGAAATTGGTGAAGTTTTTGAAGAAGATTATGTAGAATTAATTAAATACACCAAATGATTTAAATGCAATTTTGTGAAACAGCATATCATTCATTAAGCCTGTAAATACAGGTAAACTATTAGTGAATCAATTAATCCCCATTTCGATTATCTGATAGTCAGGAATTGTATCTTATGAAGATTTTCCATAAAGTTAGCTTTGTCATTACAGCGCTGGTCTTTGGTAATTGTTCTGCTCTAGCGCAAACGGCTTATCCCGATCAGCCAGTAAAGTTGGTAGTTCCTTTTGGGCCCGGTGGATCAACTGATTTATCGGCTCGCCTAATTGCTGAATACGCTGGGCGTGAATTGGGTCAGCAAATCATAGTAGAGAACCGAGCTGGCGCTGGCGGTTCGGTTGGCATGGAATTTGTTGCAAAAGCTAAACCTGATGGATATACACTTGGCATGGCTACCATGAGTACACACGGCGCTAATTCAGCAGTATATGCTGGCAAACTTAAATACGACCCAATAAAAGATTTTTCGCCCATTACTAATGTAGCGACAACGCCAAGTGTATTTGCAGTGAATCCAAAAGTGATGGCTAATAATATGCAGCAGTTTATAGCGCTAGCTCAAGCCGATCCAAATAAGTTTAGCTATGCAACCCCTGGTACTGGCTCATTAGGTCATGCCAATGTTGAGTACTTTTCTATGTTGGCTAAAATTCGTTTACTGCATGTGCCATATAAGGGTGCAGGCGCAGCAATGAATGATGCTTTGGCTGGGCAGGTTGATGCCATTACCGACAACTTACCGTCAGCGTTACCGCATATCAAAGCAGGACGCTTACGTGCGCTAGTTGTGCTCTCTGAAAAACGCTCGCCAGCTCTTCCCGACGTACCTACTTATGCCGAACTTGGTTTTCCACAAATGGGTGGCGGCGGTTGGTTTGGTATTGTGGCGCCTGCTGGAACGCCTCCTAGCATCGTCACCAAACTCAACAAAGCAATTCTTCAGGGTATGAAAAATCCTGAGTTCATTAAGAAATTAGAAGAATCTGGCGCTGTTGCTATCCCAGGAACACCTGCTGAGTTTGCCAAGCAGATTCAGCAAGCAGTTGACCGCTATCAGCGTGTAGCTAAAGTAACTAATATTCAAATCGATTAATGTCATATGGTTGCTCAGCTTCAACCATTTAGCCTTTTCGAGCCTATAGGTTCAGGGATACCCTTAGTTTGCGACTCCCCCCACAGTGGTACAAACTATCCTAATGATTTTTGTCATGCGGTACCCCTCGCACAGCTAAGAGCGGGTGAAGACACCCATGTTGATTTACTATGGAATGAGGCTCCTACTATAGGCGCTACTTTGCTCGCTGCCAACTTTCCACGAACATATATCGATCTCAATCGCACTGTGAACGATATTGATCCCTTGTTGCTAGATAGTATCTGGCCCGAAGCACTCTCACCTAGCCAGAAAAGTCGCTTAGGTTATGGATTAATTTGGCGCCAGCTAAATGCTACTACCTCGATCTATAACCGACCTCTTAGCATTGCCGAAGTACAAAATCGCATCAACCAATACTATCTTCCATATCATGCCGCACTTACTAATGCTGTTGAGAAAAGTATAAAAAAATTTGGTGGAGTTTGGCATTTAAATCTGCACTCTATGCCTAATAATGCATATGAACGGCTGCAGATTAAAAATAATCCACACCCTTTAGCTGATTTTGTACTGGGCGATCGAGATAGCACTACCTGTGAACCCGCCTTTGTTGATCTCATCGAAAAACAGTTAAAGTCGATGGGCTATACAGTTGCGCGCAACGACCCCTACAAAGGTATGCAACTTATTGCGCAAATTGGGCAGCCTCAAAAAAACCAGCATAGTCTACAAGTAGAAATTCGCCGGCCAATTTATATGGATGAAATCACCCGAGAACCAAATCACAATTTTCAAATAGTGCAGAACGATATTACTAAGTTATTAAAAATAATTGCCGACTATTTGCGTGAGCGCCAAAGCTAAACCTAGAATTTATTTCTTTTCTAAATTTTTCCTACCCACAGTAACTCGCTTTGATAGTAATAATTTTCGATGGATTTTTAGTTCCTTAAACATGCCCGTATTTTTTTAACGCTTCTGCAAGACTAAGGCCATTAGCAATTTCTTTGCGAATATTTTTTTCGATTACCGTTAATCGCTCTGCCTCAACTAAGACAATTTCTGCATGTTCAACCGGAATCACAATTACCCCATCTTCATCTGCCAAAATAAAATCCCCAGGGCGTACGGTTACATTGCTACCATCATGGCCACGAAGATAAACCGGTATCTGCCAAGCATTGACCTTCCATCGACCAATTGATTGGACGGAAGTTTTATAGCGGGCAAAAACTGGAAACTGATGCTCTCCAAGCCAACGAACATCGCGAATGCCGCCATCAATTAAGGCGCCAACACACCCTCTTTCCTTCATGCCCAGCGCAATTAACTCGCCAAAATAACAGATTCCTTCGCCATTACCACTCCAGACACTAATCTCGCTTGGGGATAAGCCTTGACATGCTTGCATCTTATCGGCGTCACCACCTTGCGCATAAGGAGTCATTTGCCCCCGAATGGTATAGGCCCATCCTGCCATCCGCTTACAAGTATTGGGATAAGGACCAAAGTCGGCTGCTAAGCCCTGTTGTAAAAGGTTTATATTATCCAAAACATCGGCAACATTCGAGGTATCAACCTCGAGATACCGCAAGCGAATGGATTCTTTTTGTTCAACAGTAAAATTCATTTGAAACCTTTATTAAAACTATCGGTAGAAACGGTTACACCCATCAATTGAAATGATTTTAAAATCGATTAAGTTCCAACCTGAAAGTGAGAGGTGAGCTTTCTTAGCATTGCAACGACACTTTGCGCCACGATACGTCCAGTGCGCGGATTTTCAGAGGGGATATTTTCCATCGTCATACTAAATTTTGCTGAATCTGAATCAACAGTAATTGTGTGAGTGTTATGCGTTACAGTAGGATCAGCCCAAATTTCTAAAAAGGTTTTATCTGGTCCAATACCAGCTAACGCTAGCGCCACAACCACGTTTAGATTAGCTGGAAATCCCTTAGCCGCTTCTTTGGCATTCCCCGTAAATACTTTTAGGGGCTCTGTTAAGCCCTCTACAGAAATACCATTCTCAATTAAATAAGGTGCGCCCTCAAGACCCTTGGGGGGCTTACGGGTAATCATGCGCACAGAATGTATTTTGCCTTCGGCAGCAGCAACCATGGCATCTAAGCCAATTAAAGCGCCTGTAGGAACCATAATGACTCCACCGGTTTGCTTGGCCAGTTCAACTAAATCCGGTCTAAACAAAATTGCGCCTACCGATAGTACTATTGCTTTCTTTTGCTTCTTTAGAAAAGGGCCAATAATATCGCCCAAGAATTCAGCAGGTGCGCACTCCACTATCACATCTGCGTAAGGTTCTAGTTCGTCGATACGCAATACTTCCACAGGATGTGCCAAAGTCTTCACAAAAGCTTGCGCTTTATCGTGATTCTTAGCCGAGACTGCAGTTAGCTCAACTCCTGGTACGACTCCCGCAGCTAATTTCGTCGCCAGTGATTTTCCAATTGCCCCAAGCCCAGCAATAGCTACGCGGATTTTTTTAGGTGTACTTGTCATCTTGCTATTCATTCAAAAATAATTCATTAACAGAGCCACGCAGATCCATTTCATATTCCAAGCCTGCAACAGGCGGTCGGGCAAAATGCCAAGTTAGGCCATTTGGTATTAACCCAGGTTTAGCAAGCAACCCATTAACTAAATTAGCAATATTATGAATCGAATATGCCTGCACTGTAGTAACATCCTGCCATGTCAATCCTAGCGTATTTAGTCGTGCAGTCATTTCTGCAATCACAAAGCTCATTTTTTGACTTAATCCAGCCTCTGAAATATCGCCATATGCGACGATACGATCCTTGTAGGGTTCAGGGCCTTTTCTCGCGTCACCACCCCCGGACAAAACAAAACTAGTTGTGGCAAGAACATCTGGCACGGTATAGGTAAAAGCCAACATAGAAACGACTTTTGGGCCATGGTGCTCTGGGCAGACATTGGTTCTAGCTACAGGATTAATAGCACTATTCCCATCTATAGGGGCTTGATAAATATCCCAGGCCGCCAATTGTTTAACATACTCCTGATTAAATACAATAAAGCCTTGATCATCAAACTGCTTAGGTGAGCGCAGCTCACAATGGGCAAAAGCCGTCATTGGGCGCCCTATCTGGCGCAAATGTTTTTCGATTGCGCTAAAGCCATCCTGCAAAGGTATGGCACGCTTAAAGCGAATTTGCTCAAGACGATATCCAGGAAGCGCGGCTACTCCTGCGGAGTATTGAAATACACTAGGTAGGTAGCGATAATTGCCTGCTGTAAATTCGATTGCTGAGTTCATGCTCTGCGCTAATCAATCGTCATGCTAGAAGCTTTAACAATCTGTGCATACTTAGCAATTTCACTCTGAATATGTTCCCCAAATTTTGCCGGAGTTCCACCAATAATTTCAATACCCCGCTCAGAAAAACTCTTTTTAATAGCGGGATCTTGCAAGGCGCGATTGATAGCGTTATTTACTTTATCGACAGCATCCTTAGAAAGACTTGCAGGTGCCACGATGCCATACCAAGAATCGGTCTCAAATTTTGGGAATCCCTGCTCTGCAATAGTTGGAATCTCAGGTGCAAGCGGCGCAGGAGTTAAATAGGTAGTACCAATCGCTTTAAGCTTGCCAGATTTAATGTGCGGCAAGAAATCGGGTAAATTGCCAAACATCATATCGATATTACCCGCTAACAAATCGGTTAGGGCCGGCCCTTGGCCCCGATAAGGAATATGCACAACATAAATTCCGGCTTGGGATTTCAGCATCTCACCGGCAAAGTGTGCCGTGGTGCCATTACCAAAAGAACCATACGATAGCTTGCCTGGATTCTTTTTAGCGTAAGCAATGAGCTCTTTTAAGTTATTCACTGGCAAACCAGGACGTACAGCCAACACATTTGCCGTTTTAGCCATCAAAATAACCGGCTGTAAATCTTTATTCAAGTTATAAGGTAAATTCTTGACCAAGCTTTGATTTACCGTAAAGCTATTGGCAACCCCACCTACCGTATGACCATCAGTTGCTTTAGCGGTAGCATCAACCCCAATGACGGTTCCAGCTCCAGGCTTGTTATCAATGATGACGGCGCTACCTAAAAATTTTCCCATATCAGGAGTTATGGTACGTACTACCGAATCTAAGGTGCTTGCACCACCGGGGAAAGGCACAATAATGCGGACGGTTTGCCCATTTGGCCAATTGCTTGGTGCTTGCGCATAACTAAGTCCACAGTTAAAAGTGCAAACGAGTATAAATAAACTAGTAAGGCTGAAAGTAGTGTTTTTAACGTTCATGCTGCCTCCGCTTTGATAGGCTAGTATTTTAACTTCTCAATCAATGCTATGCGCTGATTTATATTTATTTCTTTTCACAACACATTTCTAGAGGCTATTCTCAATAATACTGACAACAATGCAAGCTTATGACTTATTGAATAAACTGTTTGTTGTGCCATTTATCCCAAGCCCTTTATGACAATTTTTTCCTCTCCGTTTCGCGCCCTAGTAATTGGTAGCTCAGGAACTATAGGTGCAGCCTTTGTGAGCCTTCTGACTGCAACACCCTCTTGCGCAATGGTATTAGGCATTCATCGACATTCAAATCCTAGCATTGATTACCAAATCCCCAATTCGATAGAAGCAGCAGCTCAAGAGATTTTAAATCAAGGCCCCTTTCAACTCATTATTAATACGATTGGAGTTCTGCACTCTGAGAATTGGATGCCAGAAAAAAAATTAGCCGATTTAAATTTTGATCAACTAAATACACTAATGCAAATTAATGCTATCGGCCCAGCATTAACATTGAAGTATTTTGCAAAACTTCTTGACCCAGCAGGCAGTGTAATGGCAATAATCTCGGCAAAGGTTGGTAGCATTGAAGATAATCGTTTGGGTGGATGGTATAGTTACCGAGCTTCTAAAGCGGCTTTAAATATGTTTATTAAAACCGCAGCCATTGAGTTTGGTCGGGTAATGCCAAATACTGCAATCATTGCTCTTCACCCTGGCACCGTCAATTCAAAGCTATCAAAGCCCTTTAAGGGCGAGCAAATAGGTAGACCCCCTGCCGATGCAGCAAGAGATATGTTTCAGGTAATTCAGACTATTAATAAAGAGAATTCGGGTAGCTTTCTTTCGTATTCAGGTGAAAAATTACCTTGGTAATAGGCAAAAGTTTTATTCTCATTTAATTTCATTTATACCCCACCCGATCTAGCAATCTTTGTGCGGCAATTTGGTTCTTACCAATTGCCGCAATTGAAATATTCTCGGCCTTAAATGACCCGAGCATTTTAAGCCCTTCATTTTCTATCTTGACCGACTTAACGACTGGCCACTCATTATTGCCATTGGCAAAATACTCTTGAGCAGTGTCGCTTGCCAAGTAATCTAAAAACTGAATTGCTGCTTGTGAATGCGGCGCATTTTTTGCAACCCCACCTCCAGCGATATTAATATGTGTGCCTGAAGTTTGTTGATTAGGCCAAATAAAGCCAATTTTTGAAACGATTGCTTGGTCTTCTGGATTTTTAGACCGTAATAAACGGATTAAATAATATGAATTTGTAAGCGCTACTCCACACTCACCTGCAGCTACAGCTTTAATCTGGTCGGTATCGCCGCCTCGTGGAGCACGTGCCATATTAGCGACCATGCCTTTGGACCACTCCTCAGTAGCCGCTTCACCGCGACGCTCAATCATGGCCCCTATTAAGGACAGCATGTAGGGATGAGTGCCTGAACGCGTGCAAACTTTACCTTTATTTTGTGGCTCAGCTAACTTTTCATAGGTATCGACTTCTTGCGGATTAACTTTCGCTTTGTTATAAACAACTAAACGTGCTCGGGTAGAAAAGCCAAACCATGTTGAGCCTTGTGCATCTGGTTTAGAGCGTAAGTTAGCAGGTATCCGACCCTCTAAATAGGATGAGTGAATGGGCTTAAAGAAGCTATCAATTTGTGCCCGCCAAAGCCGAGCTGCATCAACCATCAAAATCACATCTGCAGGGCTTTTACTGCCCTCGCTTTTTAAACGTTCTGCTAAGGCATTGTCGTCAGCCTCAATTCGATTTATCTTAATACCAGTTTTCTTGGTGAAATCGCTATAGAGTGCTTCATCAGTTTGGTAATGGCGCGCAGAATATAGATTGAGCTCTTTAGCCTCTTCAGCGCTTACGGGAAAATAAATGAAAACACAAAATAGGAAGGTGGATATGCTGAAAAATTGATACAGTTTTTGCTTTGACATGGCCTGATTTATGAAAAATAGTGAACTCCCTCTAATTTATCACAAATAAGAATGATTATCAATTAAGATTTAGCCATCACCCTAGAAAGCACTAAAACCGGAACAAGGCCAACCAAAACAATAGTAAGCGAAGGCAGAGCTAGTTCAGCAAGACGCTCGTCGGTAGCCAGCTGAAAGGTGGCTACTGCTAAGGTATCAAAGTTAAATGGGCGCAATAGTAAAGTAGCTGGCAGTTCTTTCATCACATCAACAAAGACAAATAAGCCCGCTGTAATAATGCTTCGCTTTAACAAGGGAACATGGACTCTTTTTAAGATCTGTAACTTAGATAAACCTAGCAACGCCGCGGAACCATCCATCGAGGGCGTAAT
>CAMCUP010000033.1 GCA_945878885.1 Polynucleobacter meluiroseus
TATTTCTGAATAGCTTCAGCAATTTTCTGGCGCTCTAATTGACCAGTATCTGCTAACGCTTTTAAGGCTGTCAAAATAATCCAATAGCGATCAACTTCAAAAAATTGACGTAAATTTTCACGCGTGTCAGAACGCCCGAAACCATCGGTACCTAAAACCTCATAACGACGTCCCAGGTTTTGAATTGCTGGACGAATCTGCTCAGCAAACATTCGAATGTAATCACTCGCTGCAATTACAGGGCCCACGGTCTCCCTTAAACAAACTTCAACATGCGACAAGCTTGGCTCTGCTGCGGGATGTAATAAATTATGGCGATTGACGGAATTCCAATTGCGCGCTAATTCAGTAAAACTAGGGCAACCCCACAAATCAGAAGCAACCCCCCATTCTTTTTCTAACAACTCGGCAGCGGCTATCACTTCGCGAAAAATAGTACCGCAACCCAATAGTTGCACTCGCAATTTAGCATTAACCTCACCAACGCTTTGCAATTTATACATGCCTTTAATGATGTCTTGCTCGGCGCCATGTGGGATGCCGGGGTGAGCATAATTTTCATTCATGAGGGTAATGTAGTAATAAACATCTTCTTGCTCAGTTAGCATGCGCCGCATACCATCCTGAATAACTACAGCCAATTCGAAAGCAAAGGTGGGGTCATAACTAATGCAGTTAGGCACCGCCGCGCTCCACACATGGCTATGGCCATCCTCGTGCTGCAAACCCTCGCCATTCAAGGTGGTTCGTCCTGCTGTGCCTCCTAGTAAAAAACCTCGGCTACGCATATCTCCAGCTGCCCACGCTAAATCGCCAATTCGTTGAAAACCAAACATCGAATAGAAAATATAGAAAGGCAACATCGGTACGCCATGCGTTGAATACGAGGTAGCGGCAGCAATCCAATCGCACATTCCCCCCGCTTCATTAATACCTTCTTGCAAAATTTGACCGTTTTTATCTTCTTTATAAAACATCAACTGATCATGATCTTCAGGTGTATATTGCTGACCCAATTGATTCCAAATTCCAAGCTGTCTAAACATCCCCTCCATACCAAAAGTACGCGATTCATCGGGCACAATTGGCACTACACGCTTTCCTAAAATTTTGTCGCGGATCACAATATTTAACAGGCGCACAAATGCCATCGTGGTAGAAATCTCGCGCCCCTCACTGGTAGCCTCTAAAAGTGGCGCAAAAGTTTCAAGCGCAGGCACTGGTAAACTTTCTGCCTTAGAGCGCCGCTGTGGCAAATATCCGCCAAGTTCATTCCGGCGCGCCCGCATGTATTCCAACTCGGGGCTACCATCAGCAAACTTAACCAAAGGAATCTCATCCAGTTGATCATCGCTTACTGGAATTTCAAAGCGATCGCGAAAACGACGCACGTCTTCGGGATTCATTTTTTTAGCTTGGTGGGCAATATTCATACCCTCACCAGAACCACCCATGCCATAACCTTTAATGGTATGGGCCAGAATTACTGTTGGCTGATTTTCATGGTGTACCGCCTCATAATAAGCGGCATAAACTTTATGCGGATCATGGCCGCCACGATTCAAATTCCAAATATCATCGTCGCTCCAATCGGCCACTAGCGCTCTTAATTCTGGGGTATTAAATACAATTTCACGCACGTAGGCGCCATGCTTAGACTTCATAGTTTGGTAATGACCGTCAACAATTTCGCCCAAACGTTGCATCAAAATACCTTTTTTATCGCGTGCAAAAAGAGCGTCCCAATGCCCGCCCCACACTACTTTAATCACGTTCCAACCTGCCCCGCGAAATTCACTTTCAAGTTCTTGAATAATTTTGCCGTTTCCGCGCACTGGTCCATCTAGTCGCTGTAAATTACAGTTCACCACAAAAATAAGGTTATCGAGCTTTTCTCTGCCCGCCATTCCAATAGCGCCAAGAGATTCAGGTTCATCGGTTTCGCCGTCACCCAAAAAAGCCCAGACCTTACGACCCTTGGTTTTCGCAAAACCACGATCTTCTAAATACTTCATAAAACGGGCTTGATAAATTGCCATAATTGGACCAAGGCCCATCGAGACAGTTGGAAATTGCCAAAAATCAGGCATCAACCAAGGATGGGGGTAACTAGAAATTCCTTTCCCGCCTACCTCTTGACGGAAAAGATCTAACTGGCTAGCTTCAAGCCGCCCCAGCATATAAGCTCGCGCATATACGCCGGGTGCGGAATGACCCTGTACAAAAATTAGGTCTCCGCCATGCTGTTCAGATGGTGCATGCCAAAAATGATTAAAGCCCACATCATATAAAGTAGCCGCCGACTGAAAAGAAGAAATATGGCCACCTACATTGGTATCTTTATTAGCCCGCAAGACCATAGCCATTGCATTCCAACGGGTGTATGAACGAATACGATGTTCGATGTTTTGATCACCTGGCAAACGAACCTGTAGCGCAACTGGAATGGTATTAATATAAGGCGTCTCGGCATGAAAAGCCTGATTAACCCCACTGACGCGCGCATGTGAAATTTGTTGATCAATTAAAAAAGCGGCACGCTCAGCTCCCTCTAAGCGAATTACGCTATCAAGCGCTTGCAACCACTCTTGAGTTTCAACCGGATCTTCATCTTTGGAATTCGCAACAGGTTGCCCTAGTATTTGCTCTGGAACTGCTGCCATGATTTTTCTCCCGATAGATATGTAGCGGCATTGAACTTCACCTGATGATTAGAATTTTATGAATAGAAAGTTATATTGACAAGAAATATTCCACATAATGATAGTATTTATCATAATATGGAATTATATTGCGCTGCAAATAAGCCAAAGATTAGGGCAGAATAAGGGTAATTACTAAAAGACCCCCATGCTACCCCTTCGTCAATTCTTAGCAAGCAATTTAATTCCACGCAGATGGCTACCAAAGGTGCGAGCCTCACGCATCGTCTTTACGCCATTACTCGCAATTATTATTTTTACCTTGGCCATGGGAATTATTTTAGGTACGCTTCAAATGCAAGAGCGCTCACAGCAAGAAAATGCGCTTTTTAGAGAGCTATCGTTTATTAAACAGCGTATTCAATTACGCTTTCTAACCAACTCCGAAGCCTTAGTTACCATTAGTCAAGATTTAGCCAAAACCAGCAATGACCCAGCTACGCAAGCTAAAGTCTTTAGACAAGCTGAAGCTTTTGTTGCCAATAACCACGAAATTAGCCAGCTCATCTGGCTTAACGAAAATAACCTACGGCAATGGATGATTCCATTGCCAACGCAAGCAGCCGATTGGTTTGATCAATCACCCAATGCCGACACTATTGAGCGGCAGTTGAAACGCGCAATTATTTTAAGTCGAGAAACTAATCGACCTGCCTATAGTGAAATTATTCGTCTTCAGTCCAACACCGATCAACCTATTCCACTAGAACGGCAAACTGTATTTTGGCAAACTGTGCCCACCACCATTGAAGGTGAAGGTGCTGGTATCTTAGCGGTTCTCTACAGTGGACATGGGATTTTAGAGTACATCATTCCAACTGAGCTAAAAAGTCAATATCGCTTTTCATTATTAAATTATTCCGGCAATGTATTAGCAATCTCATCCGATCGTAATACACCCACGCGTGCACTGAGTAACGAAACAAGTCTTGAGTTAGGGGCCTTTAGTCCAACTGTAATTTTAAAAGTAGATACCTATCCGCCACCAACTGATCTCACCTTCAGAATGTTACTCGGCGTTGTGATTGGTTTAAGCGCGTTTGTGATCTGGAGTTTATGGTCTGTCTTAAAACAGATTCAAGCGCGCAATAAAATTGAAGCAAATTTAAGTTCTGAAACTAGCTTTCGTAATGCGATGGAAGATTCCACTCCGGTTGGTATCCGCGCCCACGATATGGAAAAAAAGATTACCTATGTCAACCGTGCCTTTTGTGACATGGTGGGTTATACCCCTGAGGAATTAATTGGCCTAGTACCCCCCTTTCCCTTCTGGCCAGCCGATAAGCATGACCTACTAGGTACCAATATGGAGCGTGTTTTGCAAGAGCAAAATCGTCAATTAATGAAAGCGGGTATTGAAGGAGAATTGCAGCATCGCAATGGCGTACGCATAAATACCCGCACCTATGCCGCCCCACTCCTGAATGAAAAAGGCCTACAAACTGGCTGGGTTACTTCAATTACCGACATTTCTGAACCTAAAAAAATTCGCGAAGAATTGGCTGCGACTCAAGAACGCTTTGTAACCGTACTCGAGGGTCTAGATGCAGCAGTTTCGGTGGTCTCAGTGGAAACGGGGAAATTATTATTTGCTAATCGTTTTTATCGCCAACGTTTTGGCAATACTGAACAAGGACACATTAGTTTAAGTGCATATGAGATGAATCCCCATGTCATTCATGATATGAAAGATGATAGTATCGATGTGTTTGCTGGCTTACCAGAATCTGAGTTAAGTCAAAATAGTCCAGGTGACTCACGTGAAGTACAATTACTTGATGGTGAGAATGCGTGGTATGAAGTGCGTGGCCGTTATATTCCATGGGTTGATGGTCATTTAGCGCAATTACTTATTGCCACCGATATTACCCTGCGCAAACAAGCTGAAGATTTGGCACGCCAACAAGAAGAAAAAATGCAATTTACAAGTCGCCTAACTACGATGGGCGAAATGGCATCCTCATTAGCCCATGAATTAAATCAACCACTGTCAGCTATTTCTAATTACTGTATGGGAGTTGCTAAACGTTTAAAAACCTATACCGACGTACACTTAGCAACCGAACTCATGCCAGCCCTAGAAAAAGCATCTGCCCAAGCATTACGCGCTGGGACAATCATTCAACGCATTCGTGGTTTTGTAAAGCGCAGTGAACCACAAAGAAAAAACTGTGACATCGGCGAAATCATTACTAATGCAGTTGATTTAGTTGAAATTGAGGCTCATCGCCATCGCTTTTTGATCGTGGCTGATGTCATGCCCAATTTACCGCAGATTGATCTCGATCCAGTGTTAATCGAACAAGTACTTGTTAATCTCCTTAAAAATGCCTTAGATAGTCTCCGTGAAACTTATCCATTACCATCACGCTGGTCGGCGCCCCCCATAAAAATTATTGCCGATATAGAAACTAGCGGTTTTCCAGCAACTCTGCGTATTCAGGTATCAGATGCAGGTGCCGGCATTGCTGATACAGTGATTCAGCGGATATTTGAGCCCTTTTTTAGCACCAAAGATGATGGTATGGGTATGGGGCTCAATATCTGCCGCTCAATCATTGAGTCACACCATGGGCGCCTTTGGGCAAAAAACCAGCTAGATGCAGAACATACCCGCCTAGCCGGCTGCACCTTTACAATCCTATTACCCTTAGAAGTATCTGAGAATTTAAGCGAGAACCAAGATGATCCAAAGCAACATCCCGAAAACCAGCCAAGCTGAGGTCGTTTACGTCGTTGACGATGATGAAGCAGTTCGCGATTCGCTTACATGGCTATTAGAAAGCAATGGCTATACCGTGCGCTGCCATGCCAGTGCCGAACGTTTCTTGCAATCATTACAAAATACGGATAAATCGACTATTTCTTGCCTGATTCTTGATGTGCGGATGTCTGGTATGTCTGGCCTGGAATTACAAGAACGCCTCATTGCAGAAAATTTATCGATGCCGGTTTCCTTTGTTACTGGTCATGGCGACGTCTCTATGGCAGTTTCTACGATGAAACGCGGGGCAGTTGATTTTATTGAAAAGCCCTTTAAAGAAAATGAACTCTGCAGCTTGGTTGAACGTATGCTAGCGAAAGCTCGAACCGATTATTCTCAGGCTAGCAATCGCAAAGTTACCCAGGGTTTATTAGGCAAACTAACAAGCCGTGAGCGCCAAGTACTTGAACGCATTGTTTCTGGGCGGCTAAATAAGCAAATTGCAGACGACCTCAGTATTTCGATTAAAACAGTTGAAGCCCACCGCGCCAACATTATGGAAAAACTGAATGTCAGTACCGTCGCCGACCTACTGCGTCTTGCTTTATCCGATATATAAGCAAAATAATCGATCGATAAGTAACTGGTAAACTGAGTTTTTGTCTTCACTTCAACAATCAGCGAGTCCCAAATGCCAGCCCAGTTAATCGATGGAAATGTTTTATCAAAAAAGCTTCGTACTGAAATCGCCGCACGCGCAGCAATCGTTACCGCCAAAGGCCTTCGCCCAGGTTTAGCAGTGATTTTGGTAGGCGAAAACGCTGCTAGTCAAGTCTATGTCAGAAATAAAGTCAAAGCCTGCGAAGAATCTGGCTTTCATTCAGTTTTAGAGCGTTATTCAGCAGAGATGGCCGAAGAAGAACTGCTAGCACGTATTGCAACATTAAATGCAGACCCATCCATTCAGGGCATCTTGGTGCAACTACCATTGCCCGAGCAAATTGATGCAAAGCGCGTACTCGAAGCTATCGCCCCACAAAAAGATGTTGATGGCTTTCATATTGCCAACGCTGGCGCCTTAATGGTTGGCGCACCTGAATTTATCCCCTGTACGCCATACGGTTGCATGAAGATGTTAGAGAGTATTGAGTACCCATTACGTGGCGCAAAAGCGGTCGTAGTCGGTGCCTCCAATATTGTCGGTAAACCGATGGCGATGCTACTTCTGCAAGCTGGGGCTACTGTCACCATTTGTAATAGTAAAACTCGCGACCTCGCCCACCATACCAAGGACGCCGATGTCTTAGTAGTGGCTACGGGAAAACCAAAGATGATTACTGGCGCCATGATTAAGCCTGGCGCAGCTGTGATTGATGTTGGTATTAATCGCTTGCCAGATGGGAAGTTATGTGGTGACGTTGACTTTGATTCAGCCAAATATGTAGCGGGATGGATTACCCCCGTACCGGGTGGCGTTGGCCCCATGACCATTACGATGCTCTTAATGAATACCTTAGAAGCCGCCGAAAAAGCAGTTAAATTGTCCTAAAGGAAGCTCTAGCAATTGAATACTTTTAGCGATTTAAAAGATAATCCCTTATTCAATTTTGGTCGTGGCATCGCCAACTATGCGGATGTCAAGCCGAGTAATATCCACCCTGCAATTACCTACCTATTACAAGCTGCTGAAAAAGCAGTAGCGCATGCGCTCGATTGCCAGCGCATACCAAACGACGCGCTTACTTGGAATAATTTAATTGAGCCGCTTGAAGATGCCACTGAAGCATTAAGCCGCTCGTGGGGTATAGTTTGCCACCTAAATAATGTGGCTGATACTCCCGAATTACGCGCTGCCTATGGCGCAATGCTGCCCTTAGTTACAGCTTTTTTTAGTAGTCTTGGGCAAAATCTTCCGCTCTATG
Source organism: Polynucleobacter meluiroseus (assembly GCA_945878885.1). Taxonomy (GTDB): domain Bacteria; phylum Pseudomonadota; class Gammaproteobacteria; order Burkholderiales; family Burkholderiaceae; genus Polynucleobacter; species Polynucleobacter meluiroseus_C. The sequence goes on from CAMCUP010000033.1 coordinate 7,329, forward strand.
AACGCTTTAAAGCCCTATCCCAAAGCCCTATTTTCCAAGAGCTAGAGCCTGCAAAACAAAAGGTCTTAGAAAATTCGCTTCGTGACTTTTGTTTAGGTGGCGCCGAGTTAGCTGCCGAAGTAAAACCTCGTTTTGCTGCCATTCAAGATGAACAGGCGCAATTAGGCAAGGCCTTTTCAGATCACGTACTCGATGCTACCGATGGTTTTTTTCATCAAGTCGTCAATTACCAAGAATTACAAGGGCTACCTGAAGACGTAATAGCTGCCGCTGCCGATCAAGCTAAACAAAAAGGCTTAACTGGTTGGGTATTTACCTTGCACTTTCCCTCATATTTTCCCTTGCAACAGTATGCCGAAAATCGTGCCTTGCGCCAATTAATGTGTGAGGCTTATTTAACAAGGGCTTCAGAGCTAGGTCTACAGTATGGCAATGGTCAACTAGTCTGGGATAACACCGAAAATATTCTCATGCAGCTATGCTTACGTCATGAAGAAGCGCAACTCTTGGGCTATGAAAACTATGCGGCACTAAGTTTAGCAGCCAAAATGGCGGGTAGTGTAGCCGAAGTAGAGAGCTTTTTAAATGACATTGCGCAGCGCGCTAAACCATTTGCAGAAAACGATTGGGCTGAACTGCAAGATTTTGCAAGCCGTGAATTAAACCTTGACCTTAACGGCGACAAGTCACTACAGCCATGGGATATAGCCTTTGCTAGCGAAAAACTTAAGCAGGCACGCTATGCTTTTTCTGAAAATGAAGTGAAGCAATATTTTACGCTACCGAAAGTATTGGATGGTTTGTTTGGTGTTATTCAAGCTTTATTTGGCGTCCAAATTCAAGCAGCGCATTTACCAATTTGGCACGCCGACGTACAATCTTTTGCAGTTAATAACGTCGATGGAAAAACCATTGCCTATTTTTATCTTGATCCCTATGCCCGTTCTGGAAAACGGGGTGGTGCGTGGATGGATGATGCGCGCGGGCGCCGAGAATTTCCCGATGGCACAATTCAAATACCAGTGGCCTATTTAGTCTGTAACTTTGCCCCGCCTATAGAGCTTGATGGGATTAAGCGCGAGCCTACGCTTACGCATGATGATGTCATTACTTTGTTTCACGAAAGTGGGCACGGCATGCATCACTTACTAACTCAGGTAGGAGCGCTAGGTGTATCAGGAATTAATGGGGTTGAATGGGATGCCGTAGAACTACCTAGTCAATTAATGGAAAATTTTTGCTGGGAGTGGGAGGTAATTGAGAAGATGTCGGCTCAGATTGATACCCAAGAGCCCTTACCTAAAGCTCTGTTTGACAAAATGTTGGCGGCAAAAAATTATCATAATGGCTTAAGCACCTTACGGCAAATTATTCTTTCCCTAACTGATTGGCAATTACATGCTAATTTTGATGCTAAAACTGCAAATCATTCTGCTGTTATTCAACTAGCTAGCTCAATTAATGCTAAGCTAAATGTCATTCCACAAGCGCCAATTTCGCGTTGGCCCAATAGCTTTAGTCATATCTTTGCAGGTGGCTACGCCGCTGGTTATTACAGTTACAAATGGGCCGAAGTTTTATCAGCTGATGTCTATTCAGCTTTTGAAGATGCGGCTAAAGTCAGCGGCAGCGTGCTCGATGCTAAAACTGGAGCTCATTATCGGCAAGAGATATTAGCCGTTGGTGGTAGTCGCCCTGCCGCAGAATCTTTTAAAGCTTTTCGTGGGCGCGACCCCACCATCGATGCCTTGCTTAAACATGGTGGCTTAAGCACTGTAGCTGCTTAACTACTTTGGTTTATCGCTCTACTTAAGGATCGCTTCTTAGAATCTTTAACTCTATGCTTTAGCTATTTCTGCAATAACTGGCGCATGATCGGAAGGCTGCTCCCAAGTTCGGGGAATTTTATCAACCCAGCTTGCGCGACATAAACCCTTCAACGGCTCGCTAAGTAAAATATGGTCGATGCGCATGCCAGCATTGCGACGAAACCCCATCATCCGGTAATCCCACCAGCTAAATACTTTTGGAGCTTGTTCAAATAAACGAAATGAGTCGGTTAAACCTAATTGAATCAAGCTACTAAATGCAGTTCGCTCCTCAGGTGAAACTAAATTTTGCCCCAACCAAGCTTGTGGATCATGAACATCACTATCGCAAGGAGCAATATTAAAATCTCCCAACAAAGCTAAACGCTCAAACTGTTGCAGTTCGATAGATAGCCATTTCTCTAAAGCATTTAGCCAAGCTAATTTATAAGCAAATTTTTCACTCCCTGGCGCTTGGCCGTTAGGAAAGTAAGCTGAAATTAACCGCAGTGGCGCAATCCCTTTAAAACAAACAGTCGCCGCTAAAATACGCTGTTGTTCATCGGTGTTACCAGGAATATTGCGAGTGGGCTTTAAAAAACTGGTTTCAAGATTAGTAGCAATTGGTGCTAGTGCGCTTTGACGCACTAGAATAGCCACACCGTTATAGGTTTTTTGTCCCGCTACTAGACTTAAATAACCGGCAGCCTCAAGCTCAGCATGAGGGTATTTATCGTCAGTCAATTTTAATTCTTGTAAACATAGGGCATCAATTGGTGTCTTAGCTTGTTCTTGCTCTTGCAGCCAACGAATTACCTGCGGCAGGCGCACTCTTAAAGAATTGACATTCCAAGCAGCAATTCTAATCATTCAAATCTAATTCTTGTAGCTTACGGGTAATGGTATTACGACCAATGCCTAAGCGCTGAGCAGCCTCAACCCGTCTGCCTCGAGTTACCTCTAGTGCAGCTTTTAATACTGCTTTTTCAAAGCTCAATGTTAAGGTATCAAAAACATTTTTCTCGCCGTCTTGTAGCATCTTCACTGCCAAACGCTCTAAAGTTAAATCCCACTCGTCACGGTTAGAGCGCATACTACTTCCCTGCAGTGTGGGTATTTCTAGGTCGATGGTAGAAGAAGATAAGGTGGTCTCAGCAAGAGCCTCGCTCGGTAAATCACTAATACCAATGATGTTGGCTGGCGACATAACTGTTAGCCAATGGCATAAATTTTCAAGTTGCCGAACATTGCCGGGAAATGGCAAGATACTCATCTCTTTTAGCACCTCATCCGACAGGCGTTTAGGCTCTACATTTAATCCCCCGGCACAAGACAACATAAAATGGCGCGCTAAAGCAGGAATGTCTTCCGCCCGTTCACGCAAGGCTGGTAAACGTAGTTGAATCACATTCAAGCGATGTAATAAATCTTCTCGAAATAAACCTGCTGCTACTCGAGCCTCTAAATTTTGATGGGTCGCAGCAATAACCCGTACATTAGCGCGAATTGAATCAGAGCCTTCCGCCCGATAAAAATGGCCGTCGGTAAGAACTCGTAAAAGACGGGTTTGCAATTCAAAGGGGATTTCACCGACCTCATCTAGAAATAAAGTGCCGCCTTCGGCTTGATCTAAGGCGCCTCGTTTTAATCCCTTGGTATTGCCAAACTGGGCGCGTTCATTGCCGAATAGCTCGGCCTCCAATAAGTCCCGAGGAATTGCCGTGGTGTTTAAAGCCACAAATGGGCCTTTCGCCCGTGCGCTATGCTTATAGATGGCTCGCGCAATCAATTCTTTGCCTGTACCCGATTCACCAGTAATTAGCACGGTTGCATGAGAATGCGCTAAACGACCAATTGCCCGGAAAATTTCTTGCATGGCAGGCGCCTGCCCAATAATCTCTGGCGCATCTTTGCGCCAACCTGCATTATCTTTAGAGCCCGCCTTATTGCGCGCGCCTTCACTCACTGCACGCTGAATTAATTCCACTGCTTTTTCAATATCAAAAGGTTTAGTCAAATATTCAAATGCACCGCCTTGAAAAGAAGATACTGCCGAATCGAGGTCAGAATAAGCCGTCATAATAATTACTGGCAAATGCGGGTTACTTATTTTTACCTGTTGCAATAAATCTAAGCCATTGCCACGTGGCATCCGAATATCTGAAATCAAAACTTCGGGAGTTTCTTTTTCTAAGGCATCTAAAACATCATTAGGATTCGAAAAACTACGATGGGGAATATTTTCTCGCGTCAGTGCTTTCTCTAAGACCCAACGAATTGATTGGTCATCATCTACAATCCAAACGGGTTTTATCATGCTGCCAACTCCTGCTTGCGATACGGAATTTGAAGGTGAAAATCTGTTAAGCCTGGTCGGCTTTCGCAGGCAATAAACCCTTGGTGTTGCTGCACAAAAGTTTGCGCTAGAGTAAGCCCCAAACCACTACCACCCTCGCGCCCAGAAACCAAGGGGAAAAAAATTCGCTCGCGAATCTCATCAGGAATTCCGGGACCATTATCAATAACGTGTAGATCAACTGCCATCTTATAACGAACTTTTGCAATCGTGACTGAACGCGCAATCCGTGTTTTTAATTCAATTTGCGCATTGCCTATTTTCATTTCATCTTGCAATACTTGCGCCGCATTATGCACAATATTTAACACCGCTTGAATCAATTGTTCTTGATCACCCAGTAAATCGGGTAAGCTCGTATCATAATTACGGATAATGCTCAGGCCACGTGGAAATTCGGCCAAGACTAGGCTGCGCACTCGTTCTAGCGCTTCATGTACATTAAAGAATTCCATCACGTGAGCTTTACGGTGAGGCGCCAACAAACGATCAACGAGGGTTTGCAAGCGATCTGATTCTTTAACAATTACCTGGGTATATTCACGTAAGTTTTTTTCAGGTAATTCAAATTCTAATAACTGTGCAGCGCCACGAATTCCGCCTAATGGATTTTTAATTTCATGCGCTAAATTACGCATGAGCTCTTTGTTAGCCTCTACCTGTTGAAAAACCCGTTCGTCGCGCTCACTTCGTATTTGTTGATCAATTGGAAACCAATCCATCATCATTAAATTAGGGGTCTCAAGCATAGCTATTACCACATGCACTGGGATAGATTCTTGATGAATGCGCCCTGGCATTGAATCTAAGATCATCTCTTGCCGTTGCATCGCTGCTCGACCCTCTGAAACTTCAGCAATCATGTCTTTTAGTGCCTCGTTATGACCAAATATTTCTAAGAGAGAACGGCCTTGTAAAGATTTTCGTGAAAGATCGAGCGCAGCTTCAGCAGCAGGATTTACATAAATCAACTGTAAGGTTGGCATAGTAAAAACTACCAAAGCATTCGGTAAATGTTCGAGCAATCCTGGAACAAAAGGGGCAGCCGCAGCTGCCCCTTTGAAAGGATTGCGCAATAAACTTGCGCTCAAGCTGTTTCCTTTAATCTTTCCTTCTTTAAAACTAATTACAGTGAGTAATACATTTCAAATTCAATTGGATGAGTAGTCATCCGAAACTTAGTAACCTCTTCCATCTTCAAGCTAATGTAAGCATCGAGCATTGAATTTGTGAACACACCACCACGCGTTAAAAATTCGCGATCTTGATCCAAGCACTCCAAGGCCTGATCAAGGCTATGACAAACGGTTGGAATCTTAGCGTCTTCTTCAGGCGGTAAATCATACAAATTTTTATCGGCTGCTTCGCCAGGATGAATTTTGTTTTGTACACCATCTAAACCAGCCATTAGTAAGGCCGAGAACGCCAAATAGGGATTTGCCAATGGATCAGGAAAACGGGTTTCAATGCGCCGACCCTTAGGGTTAGCTACGTGCGGAATTCGAATCGAAGCCGAACGGTTACGTGCTGAATAAGCTAATTTCACTGGTGCCTCAAAACCGGGTACTAAGCGCTTATAAGAATTGGTGCCAGGGTTAGTAATTGCATTCAACGCACGCGCATGTTTAATAATTCCACCGATGTAATACAAAGCAAATTCTGAGAGCCCAGCATAGCCATTGCCAGCAAATAAGTTTTCGCCATTTTTCCAAACTGACTGATGTACGTGCATACCTGAACCGTTGTCACCCACTACTGGCTTAGGCATAAAGGTTGCAGTTTTACCATAAGAATGGGCCACATTTTGCACTACATATTTCTGCCAAATAGTCCAATCGGCACGCTGCGTTAAGGTGCTAAATTTAGTGCCTAACTCGCATTGTCCTTGACCAGCTACTTCATGGTGATGGACTTCTACAGGAATACCCATATAGTTTTCCAGAATCAAACACATTTCTGAACGCATATCTTGGAAAGTATCAACCGGAGAAACAGGAAAATAGCCACCTTTTTTACCAGGACGATGCCCAGTATTGCCACCCTCAAACTCGGCACCAGAAGACCAAGGAGCCTCTTCCGACTCAATCTTGACAAAACAACCCTGCATGTCAGCGCCCCAACGAATTCCATCAAATACAAAAAATTCAGGCTCTGGGCCAAAATAAGCAGTATCACCAAGACCAGTGCTTTTTAAATAATCTTCAGCGCGCTTAGCAATCGAACGGGGATCGCGATCGTAACCTTTACCATCCGATGGCTCGATTACATCGCAAGTAATTACTAAAGTTGACTCTTCATAAAATGGATCAATATAGCAAGCAGTAGGATCAGGCATCAACAACATATCAGAAGCTTCAATACCCTTCCAGCCGGCAATTGAAGAGCCGTCAAACGCATGACCGCTCTCAAATTTATCTTCAGTAAAAGCTGAAATTGGTACTGTAGTGTGCTGTTCTTTGCCTTTGGTATCGACAAAACGAAAATCGACAAAAGTACACTCTTTCTCTTTCACTAACTTCATCACATCTGCGACGGTCTTCGTCATGCAAATCTCCTCTAAGAAAAAATACTGGATCTCGCAAGCTCCAGGCTAAAAATCAACCATGCTTTAGGTCTTCAATAAATTAAATAGCCAATACCAATACAGCTAATTTACTGAAGCCAAGGCGTTGAATTCACTATTATTGCACTGTTAGAGTGCTTAAAAAGTGGTGGATTTAGCCCTAATCCTAAATAATGCACTTAATTAGTGCATAAATAGACTGGCTTATAAATTAAGCGCTAGATAGAAGGGCTAAGCGCTCGGGGCTGGCAAATCGTGTATTTCATAACCTAAAGCAATAGTACCGTGACGCAAAGCCGCCCATGCAGCATCTAAAGCCGAATCGTCGCCCTTTACACCCAATTCAATATGGCGGTGCGCAAAAATACCACCCCTCATTGGGTCGCCAACCGAAGGCAAGCTGAACACCTTAATACCAGCAAAGTCATGTTCGATCTGCTCCATTAAAGGCGTTAAAGTTGACTCAATGCCAATAGGTACGATAAAACTTTTTTCAGACCACTGGCTGCGATGAAATAAATGCGCATAGTGCTGGTCTAAGCACCAAGCCATCATGGGGGCTGCCATCACTGGAAAGCCTGGCAAAAAATGATGCTCTTGAATGCGAAATCCAGGAATTTGGTTATACGGATTAGGAATGATTTCACAGCCCAGCGGAAATTCACCCATTTTGAAACGATGTTGATTCTCTGGGGTATTAAGGTCGGCCTTGTTCGGATTCCCTTCGGCAGTAGCCTGAATGCGGGCAGCTATCAACACTTTGGCCTGCGGATGTAAAGCAATAGTCAACCCTAAGGCCTTTGCTGCGCAGGCACGAGTATGGTCATCAGGGGTCGCACCAATTCCACCTGTACTAAAAACCACATCACCACTGGCAAAAGTATCTTTTAGGGTCTGAATAATTTGCTCAGGATCATCGGCCACATAACGCGCCCAAGTTAAACTTAGGCCTCGCTCGCTCAGCAATTCAATGAGCTTAGCAAGATGTTTGTCGCTTCTGCGGCCAGAAAGAATTTCATCGCCAATCACCACTAAGCCAAAGCGTCTTGGTGCATTCACTTGTTCAGCTGATGACGCTAGTAGTGCTGAGTTAGAAGAACTAGAAGGACTCATAAGCTGCGGAATGGACAGATTTTTGACATAAAATAATTATCTACCTAGTGCATCAGCTTCGATTACATCATTCATCGGCGCACTACGTAAATCAACTAAGGCCTGCAATAGAAAATGCGAAAACCAGAGTGCCGCAAAAACAAAAATGATTGAATAAACCCACAAAGCAACGAAAGAGACAAAGGGAAATAAAACCAAGGCCAGCACCGAGGTCGCCCAAAAAAAACTAGGCACCACACCAAGTAAACCCGCCAATATTCCCATTATTAATAAAGACCAACGGTATTTTTCTAATAAGGTATTGCGCTCAGCAGTTGTGGCATGCTTTGCTAAAACATCATAAGTCATTAAGCGCATTGTCAGCCAACCCCATAATAAGGGCGGCAAAATTGCAAACAAAGGCGGTATCCACCAAACCGGCAAACTAAGGAAAACCAAAACCAAACAAATTAAACTAGACCAAATCGTATAGACTAAACTGCCAAAAAAGCTGCCAAAAAAACTAGCATCAAGATGAATTGCTAATTTAGCGTATGCGGCTTGTTCGGCCACGCTATTTACAATGGCAGGCACGGTTGAAAAAGCAATCGTCACTAATAAACTAATTGCTGCGATGGGCATTAAGAGCATGATAAAAAATAAGGGCGCTAACCAAGTCTGAGAGCCTTCAATTCCAAGCCATGCGAGTGCATGTTCAATCCAACTAGTAAAAATTGAGGCACTTAAAAAAATTCGCAAATAATCTAGCGCTGGTGACCAAACAAACCATAACAAAACGCCCCAAAAAAAAGCAACAATTAAAAATGGCCTAAAGCTTAACCACAGCATGCGCGGATGCATACTGCCCACTAGCGCTAATCCTAAGGCGCGCAAGACACCACTAAAACCAATCATCTGAATTCTCCTTGCTTGCCCAGTTTCTCTCGGTTTCCCAGTATTTCTTAATTTCCCTTAGGATTCTGAATAAGGGATTGCCAAGCCCTTTTTAGGCTTTGCCATTGATGTTGTAACACCCCATTCGGTAAATCTAAATTTTCTACACCAGTAGGGTAAATTTGCTGATCAAAATTAGCTGTTTTAAAAATCATATCCCACCATGGAAACAACACTCCAAAATTACAACCCCCCAACACCCCACGCCGATGCTCTGCCTCGTAACCCAAGCGCACGGCATGATGGCGCCGATGAAAGATCGGCGAAACCAAAAGATATTTTGTCCAAGCTAAATGTATTTTTAAATTAGCATGTTGCCAACTTTGAATAAATTGACTTACCACAACTAATAAAATAAATTGGCCGGGACTCACCCCAATAATTAAAGCGCAACATGAAAACACTAAAGCACGCATCACATCATCTAAGAAATGATTACGATTATCCGACCATGCTGTCATAGTTTTTTGACTATGATGCAATGCATGTAATTGCCACCACCACTGAAATCGATGCTCAGCACGATGATAACAATAATCGACAAAATCTAAGATAATTAAATAAATTAAAAAGCTGATCCAGGGAATTGAAGTGACGCCTGGCCACCAACTTTCTACGTTAAAACGCTCAAACCGCCAATCATGTAATTGACCTTCAAGCTGAAAAAATAAATCAGCAAATACAACAAAGACAATGGCGTGAAATAAGCCTAGGCGATGAAAATAAGTGTAAAACATATCAGCAGAGATGCTCTTGGCCTGATGGTTTTGTGCTTCTGCTGGATTAAATCGTTCCCAAAGCCGTAAACCGAAAGCAATTAAGGCAATTTGAATCAAACCTAATAGTATCCATTCAGCGCCATCAAATGCATCTTCAGCCCAATGCATTAGACCAAATTGATACAACAAGGGCTCGATCAAATAACGATACAAAGCCTCTTGTGCATGGCCATATTGTTGGGATAAAAAATCTAGCATCTTAGCGCTTCAATCTAATTATTTAGTAACAAGGACTGGTAGGGTAGCAAAACAAAATCCCCGCTGTTTCAGATTATCAATTAAGGGCTCTAAAACTGCTGGCGCCCAAGCATCTTTCCGCGACCAGATACCTAAATGGGCCATGGCAATATCACCATCTTGTAGGTTTTTACTAGCCCGAGCCAATAAAATTGCATTCGGAAAGCGCCCAGAATCTAGCTCGTCTCCCAAAAACCCCGCTGATGTCCAAGCAATATGCTGAAAACCACATTGTTCACCAAAAGCAGTTAAGCGCGGCGAGACTTTACCGCCGGGGGCCCGCCAAATAGGCTCTAGGTGACGCCCCGTTAATTCCTGAAAGCGTCGATCAACCCGCTTGAGTTCAGCGCAAAAGGCGGCGGCGTCATACCATTTGCCGATGCCAGCTTCACTACCAAATTGGGGCTTAAGGCGCACTAAAGCATTTTGACCATCACCTTGAAAATAAGCGTGATCAAAAGTGTGGCTACCAAAATGATGGCCCGCCTCTGCTAACTTTTGCCAATAGTTGCGCCAACTTTCATCTAAAGAAAAGTCACCGCGAGTAGTTTTTTCATTAGCAAGAAAAAAGGTTACCTTCACTTGCTGTCTTTGCAAAATAGCTGCAATGGTTTCTGCCATCGCCATATTGCCAGTATCGAAAGTCAAATAGATGGTCTTATTACAGGCTGGCGCAGATTTTATAGTTGAGATTGCTATTGGCGTTACGACTTGGGTTGTGCTTGGGTTTTTACTTGCACTTGGGTCCCCTACTCTTGGGGCCTGTGCATTTACAAAACTAGTAAAACAGCCTAAAACTAGCGACAAGAATAAGAGACGGCTCAAGCTCTACTCCCATGCAGCACGAGGATAAAAGAAAACCCCATGAGGCGATTTACCCACAGGAATAACTGTTGCTAGCTTCATGCTTGGAATATCTACAATGCCTACTTTTTTAGCAAACCGAAACGTTACCCATAAATTTTTCCCATCAGCGGTAAGCTCCATATCATCGGGACCAGCTGGCAAACCAGTAATATCGCCAATTTTTTCTAACGCTTGCATATCCAATAAGCTAATGGTCGAAGCCACACGATTACTTACAAACACATGCTTGCGATCGCCTTGGGGTCTAAAGTTATGCGCACCCTTACCAGTTGAAATATGTTTAATGACTTGCCGCGTCCGCCAATCAATCACTTCAACATAATCAGCGCCTGTAATACCCACTAATAAATATTTATCATTTGGTGTCATCCATAAACCCGCAGGCGTTGGTCCAGTGGGCATTTTCCATAAAATAGTTTGCGTAGCTAAATCGATAGCTGCTAATTCAGATGAATCTTGCAAAGTAATAAAAGCAATTTTACTATCTGCAGTAAAGGCCATATGGCTTGGAGTTTTAGCCAAGGCTAAAGTCTTTAGCAAAGTAAAATTACTGCCTTGCGCAGCGTAGATATCAACACGATTCAAGCGATTGCCATTGACCACAAACCATTGGTTATTTGGTGAATAGCCAATTTGATAGGGATCAATAATGTTTGGAATGCGTCCTTTTACCTCGCCGGTGGCAGCATTTAAAATCGCGATGTCATTGCCTACGGCATTAGCTACTAATAGGGTTTTCTGATCTGGAGCCATCATCAAATGGTGTGGCTCTTTACCAATTGGCACAGTTTTAATCACTGCCCGCATTTGCATATCAATCAAGCTAATACTGGCATCGCCAGAATTCAACACTACAGCAATTTTTGGCTCGCTTAGCTTGGGCGCAGAAATTGCTGCTGTTTGCGCAAAAGTGCCAAGAGGAATTGATAAATAAGTGGCAAAGAAAATGGCCAGACAAAGTCGTAATTTCATGCTTCTATTGTAAGTCGTGAGCTGAAAAAAGCCGGCACTGGCTTAATGTTGCTTACCTATAGAGGCTAAGTAGTACCTTTTCTAGGCGCTTAGCCGACATTGGCATGGGGGTTTTCAGCTCCTGAGCAAATAACGCCACCCTCAGCTCTTCTAGCTGCCAACGAAAATCTTGTAAGCGAGAATCTTCATCTAGAGCATAAGTGGCACTGCCTTTCTGCCCTTGCAGTAATTTTTGGTAGGGTCTAGCAAGCGCCTCCCACTCACGCTGTGCCTGTGCATCACGAGAAGGATTAGCACGCAATTTATCAATACGTAAAGCAATTGCTTTTAAATACCTCGGTAGATTCACCAATTGTGCATAAGGAGTATCGGCAATACAGTGCGGAAAAATCAAGCCTTGAATTTGGCCGCTAATATCAACATGCGCATTAGTAGATAGAGCTTTTGCCTGCGCTAATTTTTTCTGTAAATCAGCATGTGCCTCTAAAGCAGTTAAAAGATGGCGAGCAATTTCTTGTGCAATCAAAGTTAAACGTGGCTTGCCTGCTTGTACACGTGCTAAAAATTGCTCACGATTAATTGGTAGCGGCTCTGCCATAAATGCCCGTTCAAGCGATAAATTGAGTATCTGCTCGATGATGCCGTCTACCGTACCAATTTGCATGAATAACAAGCCGATTTCACGCGCATTCGGTAGCTGTTTTTGTAAGGCCTTTAGTGTATCGCGTTGACTTAAGGCAAACAGACGACGTAAACCTTGCCAATGACATTTGCGGGCTTCTAGCAAATCATCAAACACCTCTATCTCACAGGCATCGCCGCTATCTACTAAAGCAGGATAGCCAAATAGGGTCTTGCCTGCCTTCTGAATTTCTAATGTTTCGGCAAGCTCACCAAAATCCCACTGGGTGTAGCGCCCAGAGACAAGGGATGAGTGGGTCCCTTTTAATGGAGCTAAGGTAACCGCCTGAAAGGCGACGCGGGCACTTTCACCAAACTCTGCTTTTAGACGCGGTAAATTACGTTCTAATTCTAATTGCCGCCCATGTTCATCGAGCAAACGAAAATTCATCGCATGATGAGGGGCTAAAGCCTCGAGACGAAAATCGCTACGCTTCACTTCTAAGGATTTCATCTGGCGTAAATCCTGAATCAAGCTATCTAAATAATCACCCTTTCCAAATTCGCCAGTTGAAATTCTGCGCTCGAGAAATTCTTTGGCGTAATCTGCAATCGGCACACAATGCCGGCGTAACTTTTGTGGCAATGATTTAATGAGTAACTGGGTTTTCTCTTCGCACATACCTGGCACGAGCCAGTCGCAGCGCCGACTATCCACTTGATTTAACAGGGTCAAAGGCAAAATTAAGGTCACCCCATCTCTTGGGCTGCCAGGCTCAAAGTGATAAGACAAAGTAAATTCGGTACCCCCCATGATTAATTTTTTTGGATACCGATCAACCGTAATGCCGGCCGCCTCATGCCGCATTAAATCAGCTTTATCTAAACATAAACTAGCATCGGCAGAGGAATTTTTTTGTAACCAAGCCTGCAAGCCAGGACGGCTATAAATATCAGCCGGAATTCGCTCGGCATAAAAGGTAGCCAAGAGTTCATCATCGACCAATACATCGGGGCGTCGTGAACGGTGTTCGAGCGCTTCAATTTCCTGCACTAAACGCCGGTTATGCCAAAAAAATGCATAGCTATTGGGATAACTTTTTTTTGCTTCAGCTTCCGTTTCTTTAGCTAACGCGGGGGTATCGATCCGCCCAAATAGCTCGCCCTCAATGAGGGCTTTTTGAATAAATAATTGACGGGCCTCAGTTTGATCATGGGGAGCAAACGTCACTTTACGGCCATGATAGATCGATAGGCCATACAAAGTACCGCGCTCATGCACCATCACTTCGCCTTGACGACTATCCCAAAAAGGCTCGCTCAAGGATTTCACTAAACGATGGGCGCCCACTTGTTCAACCCATTGCGGCTCAATTTTGGCAATTGTACGGGCATACATCCGAGTAGTTTCTTGCAATTCCCCTGCCAAGATCCATGCGCCAGCTTTTTTACCGATACTAGAACCGGGCCAAATAAAAAGTCGAATGCCACGTGCCCCTAAATACGAACCCACCTTAGTATTTGGCGAGGTGGTCTTATCACTTTCTTCTTTCTTTGCTACATGGCCTAATAAGCCTGTCAGTAAGGCTAAATGAATTTGCTCGTAGGTGGCTGGCACAGTATTTTCGCGCCAGCCTTTTTCACCCAACATGGTATGCAACTGCCCATAGACATCCCGCCATTCACGCAAACGCCGCGGCGATAAAAATTGACTGCGACACAGATTTTCTAATTGTCGATTGGAATGTTTGTGATGCAAAGCATCTTGATACCAATTCCAAATTTTCAGATAATTCAAAAATTCAGATTGGGTGTCGGCAAAGCGTTGGTGTGCCACATCAGCAGCGGCAGCTTGCTCAAGCGGACGGTCCCGTGGATCTTGGCTAGCTAAAGCAGAAACAATAATAGTGACCTCTTTAAGGGCTTGATGATCACGCGCGGCCAATAACATACGTCCGACTTTCGGGTCTAAAGGTAATTCAGCTAATTCACGTCCTAAGGCAGTTAGTCGTAGTTCTCCAGCTTCAGCACTGACTTCCGTACCCACTGTCGCGCTTACCTCAATTGCACCTAGCTCATCAAGTAATTGAATGCCATCAGCCACTGCTCGACCCATGGGGCGATCTAAAAAAGGAAAGTCGTGGATGCGCGGTAAACGTAAAGCGCTCATCCGCAATAAAACTGCGGCGAGCGAGCTGCGTAAAATTTCTGGATCGGTAAATTTTTGCCGGCCTAAAAAATCATCTTCACTATATAAACGCACACAAATACCATCAGCAACCCGACCACAACGACCGGCTCTTTGGTTGGCCGCCGCTTGTGAAATAGGTTCAATTTGTAATTGCTCTACTTTATTTCGATATGAGTAACGTTTGACTCGCGCTAAACCACTATCAATCACATAACGAACATTGGGTACCGTTAAGGAGGTTTCAGCGACGTTGGTCGTTAGAATAATGCGGCGTCCATGCCCTGTTTGAAAGACCCGTTCTTGCTCTGCCACCGATTGACGGGCAAATAAACTTAAGACCTCAGGATGAAAACGCTGTTGCAAAAGAGGCTCTTTACGTAAGACCTCGGCACAATCACGAATTTCGCGTTCGCCCGGTAAAAAAACGAGCACATCGCCAGCACCTAAAGCACCCTCTCGCCATAAATCATTAATCGCCTCTGCCACACCCTCACTCAACTCCTTCACTTCTTTTTTTCCGATACCCTCTAAGGGTAAATAACGTTGCTCTACTGGAAATAAACGGCCGCTGACTTCAATCACGGGTGCAGGTATTTGATTAACGCCGAAGTGCTGAGCGAAACGATTCGCATCAATAGTGGCTGAGGTAATAATAACTTTTAGATCTTTTCGCTTAGGTAGAAGTTGTCGCAAATAGCCCAATAAAAAATCAATATTTAAACTTCTCTCATGGGCCTCATCAATAATGATGGTGTCATAAGCCTTTAAGAGCGGATCGCGTTGAGTCTCAGCTAATAAAATGCCATCGGTCATCAACTTAATTGAGGCGGTGGCACTAGTCTTGTCTGCAAAACGCACTTGGTAGCCCACATCTTGACCTATAGGGGAATGCAATTCATGGGCAATGCGCTTTGCTGTGGCAGTAGCAGCAATGCGGCGTGGCTGGGTATGGCCAATCAAACGGCCCCCATTCGCCCTGCCACGACCAAGCGCAAGGCAAATTTTGGGTAGTTGAGTGGTTTTGCCTGAGCCTGTCTCGCCACACACTATCACTATCTGGTGTTCACGCAACGCCGCCATAATCTGCTCGCGCTGCCCTGAAACTGGCAATTCTTCTGGAAAATCGATCACTAAATGGCCGGGTTTAGCCTGCTCAAGAGTGTTGGAAGCGGGCACAGAGATAGGTCCTGAGTCTAATTTTGTTTGGTTTATCGGCTTCTGCACCCTATAATTTTCTCACTATGAACGCGAACCCGCCCAAGCTCGACCAAAAACGTGATGG
>CAMCUP010000034.1 GCA_945878885.1 Polynucleobacter meluiroseus
TATAGTTCGAATCGCGACGATTGCGTTTATCAGTTGCAACAATGCTATAAAAGGGGCGGTTCTTAGAGCCCCCACGTGCCAGTCGAATGACGACCATACTTATTCCTTAAAATCTAAAATGAAAACAGGTTATTAATGACTCATGCAAAAGCAGAGAACCCCATATTCTAGATGAAAAGCGTATTTTGATCCATTATATTTCCAGCCTTATTACCAGTTAATAATGAAAAACCCCTTAAAAACAACACCTTACACGCCCAATGGACAACTGGTTGTGAGGCCTTTAAAAGCCTTAAATTGCTTACTCTTAACCAGCTTACTCGTTCTATTCACCGCCTGTAGCAGCCTTACCCCCCCTTGCGCAGCTCGGGTAAGCCCTCCTTATGCTGAATTACGCGGTACCAAGTGGGAGCTCATGCGCTGGAATCTTCCCCCCAATGCTACTGGAGAGGTGCGCCAGCGCGTGATTCCGCAAGGTGATGCGGGTCAGCCTATTCAAGTTGAATTTGCCGCTGAGAGCCTTAAAATCAGCGGCTTTACAGGATGTAATCGCTTTACAGGTGAAATTGTTGAAGAGGCACGCGGCATCAGCATTGAGCGCATAGCGAGCACACGCATGTCTTGTTCGGGTCCACGGAATGAATTAGAAAATGATTTTCTCTATGAGCTAAATGACTACCGGAATTTAGTGCGCGATGGCGATCGCCTACTCCTCATCGGACGTGATCGCGAAGTGCTCAGCTTTACGCAACGGCCCACTACCAATAACCCCAAAAAGAATTAAGAGTAATCTGTAGCGTGCCTACTGCCCCGACTAAACGTAAATCAAAACTTATTTTTTGTGCTCTTGGCCTTCTGTTACCAGGCTCGGGTATGAACTGTTTTTATTTGCGCGGTCTAAGCTCCATATGGGCATGGTTCCATTTATTAGCTTTACTGTTGGGATGCATGGGTTTGGTGATTTTGCGAGAGGCCGAATTTGCTTCAGCCTCTGGCTGGTTTTTACTTAGCCTTGGCTTTATTTCTTTAGAAGCTAGTTGGCTGACAACGATCGCTTTTGGCTTACGCCCAGATCAACGCTGGGACGCGCAATTTAATCCCCTGATTGATCCACACCATGCCACTAAGTCGGGTTGGTTAACAGTGTTAACAGTAATTTTTTCTTTGGTCTTTGGCGCTGGAGTGATGATGACTTTTTTGGCAATTGCATTCGAGCAATTTTTTATTTCCCAATTGCTAGAAGCGCGCAAGCTCTCACAATAAGTGCCTATTTCATTAGTCCTAAAACTGCTCAACAGTCATCGTATTAGTAATTGCGCCGCCTTCAGTAATGCTAGCGGCTAAAGCACTGGCTTGAGGCAATATATTTTCGGCAAAAAATTGGGCGGTGATTATTTTGGCGCCATAAAAGACAGGGTCTTGATTATGTAAGCGCTCTGCTGCCAAAAGTGCCTGGGCCATTTGCCAAGCGCCGAGCACTAATCCGCAGAGCTTTAAATAAGCGCAACTACCTGCGTATACATTTTTAATTTCGGGTTTGGCCTGCTGCAAAACATATTGGAGGACTTTTTCAAAAGCAGCTCGGCCTAGTTGCAATTGTTTTAATACTGCTAGCGCAGCTTTACTATTGCTTGCCATTAAGTCATCTTCAGTAGTTGCGATGCTAGCAATCAATTCTTGAGCAACCTTACCGCCATCGCGCAAGGTCTTGCGTCCGATTAAATCATTGGCCTGAATTGCTGTAGTGCCTTCATAAATTGTCAAAATACGAGCATCACGATAAAACTGAGCAGCCCCAGTTTCTTCGATAAAACCCATTCCACCATGCACTTGTACCCCAAGACTAGCAACCTCGATGGCCATTTCGGTCGAAAACCCTTTCACAATCGGTACTAAAAATTCATACAGCGCTTGGCCATGCGTGCGCTCTTCGGTAACAGTGGCAGCATGGGCCGCATCATATTGAGCAGCGGCAAAATAGGCCAATGCGCGCGAGGCTTCGGTATAGGCACGCATCGTTAATAGCATACGTTTCACATCAGGCTGGTGAATGATAGTTACAGATTCGGCTGAACCTGCTAAGTCACGACTTTGCACACGATCTTTAGCGTAAGCCACCGCCTTTTGATAGGCTCGATCAGCAACGGCGACACCTTGAATACCTACTGCAAAACGAGAGGCATTCATCATCACAAACATATACTCAAGGCCTCGATTTTCTTCGCCCACCAAATACCCGATGGCACCATGCTGATCGCCAAACTGCAAAACTGCAGTAGGGCTAGCCTTAATCCCTAACTTATGCTCAATCGATACACACTCAACTTCATTGCGTGCGCCCAAACTACCATCGACTTTTAGCAAAAATTTAGGCACCACAAATAAAGAAATACCTTTGACGCCGGCTGGTGCATTAGGGGTACGTGCTAGCACCAAATGCACAATATTGTCAGTCATATCGTGCTCACCATAAGTGATATAAATTTTGGTACCAAAGATTAGATAACTTCCGTCCGCTTGGGGATCAGCACGCGAACGCACTAAAGATAAATCTGAGCCCGCTTGCGGCTCAGTTAAATTCATGGTGCCAGCCCAAGTACCAGCAATCAAGGCAGGTAAATATTGAGCCTTTAAATCTTCATTTGCAGCAATTAAAATTGCCTCAATCGCACCATCAGTTAATAGCGGACATAAAGCAAAAGATAGATTAGCTGCATTTACCATTTCTAAACAGGGCGTAGCAATTAGTTTAGGTAAGCCTTGGCCACCATATTGAGGGGGATGAATGACCCCTTGCCAACCAGCCTCAGCATATTGCTTTAGCGCCTCTTTAAAGCCAGCGGTCATGATTACTGCGCCATTATTCCAAGTGCTGGGATTTTTATCACCCTCCCAGTTCAACGGCGCAACCACCGCCTGATTGAATTTTGCTGACTCTTCTAAAACAGCTGAAGCAAGCTCGCCATCGGCGCCAGCCTCAGCATATAAAGGATATCGCACCACTTCAGCCAAACCCGCCAACTCTTGCATTACAAATAACATTTCTTTAACTGGGGCGAGGTAAGTCATATCACTTACACATCATCGTTTTAATAACTCTGTTAGCTCAGGAATCGCGGTAAATAAATCAGCCACGAGCCCATAATCGGCGACACCAAAAATAGGTGCTTCGGGATCTTTATTGATTGCCACAATGACCTTAGAATCTTTCATGCCCGCTAAATGCTGAATGGCGCCAGAAATACCTACTGCAATGTAGAGTTGGGGAGCAACAATTTTGCCAGTTTGACCAACCTGATAATCATTGGGTACATAGCCTGCATCAACCGCCGCGCGCGAGGCACCTAGTGCTGCGCCCAACTGATCAGCTAAGGGCTCAATTAACTCATGGTATTTTTCGCTCGAGCCTAAACCCCTGCCGCCAGAAACAATAATTTTGGCCGCAGTTAATTCGGGACGATCGGATTTACTTAAATCGCGGCCCACAAAACTCGATTTATACTGATCTGCAACTGCAGCTATTTCGCTAATGCTAGCAGAGCCACCAGTAGCATCAACTGCATCAAAACCAGTAGTGCGCACAGTAATTATTTTTTTAGGATCGCACGATTGCACAGTGGCGATGGCATTACCAGCATAAATAGGACGTTCAAAGGTGTCAGCAGAAACCACTTGAGTAATATCAGAAATTTGGGCTACATCTAATTTAGCTGCTACGCGGGGTAAAATATTTTTACCATGCGAAGTTGCGGGTGCCAAAATATAATCGTATGCAGGTGCCAATGCTAAGATTTGCTCAGCAACGGGTTCGGCCAACTGATTACTTAAAAAATCTGCTTCAATTAGAATTACTTTACGTACCCCAGCAATTTGAGCGGCTGCTTGCGCGATACTCTTAGCTGCATCACCTGCAACTAGTAGATCAACTTCGGTAGTGCATGCCAATGCAGCAGCTACGGTGTTAAGGGTAGCCGCCTTAAGTGATTGATTATCATGCTCAACAAGAACTAAAGCAGCCATTTAGATTACCTTTGCTTCATTTTTTAATTTATCTACTAAAGTAGCCACATCGGCAACCATTACCCCAGCACTCCGTTTAACAGGTTCAACGACCTTAAGTATTTTTAAACGCGGGCTTACGTCAACCCCTAAGTCTGCGGGCGTAATGATGTCGAGAATTTTCTTCTTCGCCTTCATAATATTAGGCAAAGTTACATAACGCGGTTCATTTAATCGTAAATCGGTGGTAATGACTGCGGGCAAACTGATTGCGATGGTCTCTAAACCACCATCTACTTCGCGCGTAACATTGGCTTTGCCATTGGCTACTGTAACTTTAGAGGCAAAAGTAGCCTGTGGAAAATTCATTAAAGCGGCTAACATCTGTCCAGTTTGATTGCTGTCATCATCAATTGCCTGCTTACCCAAGATAATGATCTGTGGATTTTCTTTTATACAAACTGCTTGTAAAATTTTAGCTACCGCTAAAGGCTGTAGGTCGAGATCAGTTTCAACCAAAATGGCGCGATCGGCGCCAATAGCCAAAGCGGTGCGTAAGGTTTCTTGGCATTGCGGTAAGCCAGCTGAGACCACAATAATTTCGCTAACAATGCCAGCCTCTTTTAAGCGTACCGCTTCTTCAACCGCAATTTCATCAAACGGATTCATGCTCATTTTGACGTTGGCGATGTCAACCCCAGTTTGATCTGATTTGACTCGCACCTTTACGTTGTAATCAACCACTCGCTTTACTGCAACTAAAATTTTCATTGCACTCTCTTCTAATACGAAAACTACTTTATTAGGTAATTACGAATCATCACCTAGAAATATACTATTGCGTTATTTTATCAAGCAATGCAGTCTACTACCTAAACATCAATGGCAGCTGCCGAACCAGCACGTTTACGTAACTCAAACTTCTGTATTTTGCCGGTTGAGGTCTTGGGTAATTCACCGAAAACTACTGCCTTGGGCACTTTAAAGTTAGCTAAATGTTGCTTACAATGCGCAATAATTTCAGCGGCAGTCACAACCGCATCTACTTTAAGCTCTAAAAATGCGCAGGGTATTTCGCCCCATTTGAGATCTGGCTTTGCCACTACCGCAGCCGCTAAGACAGCAGGATGACGATAAAGTACATCTTCCACTTCAAGCGAAGAAATATTTTCGCCGCCAGAAATAATAATATCTTTGCTACGATCTTTTACTTTGATATAACCATCAGGATTCATCACCGCTAAATCGCCCGAATGAAACCAACCTCCAGCAAAAGCCTCTTGCGTAGCTTGGGGGTTTTTTAAGTAGCCCTTCATGGTGATATTTCCCCGAAACATAATTTCACCCATGGTTTCGCCATCGGCTGGTACTGGTTGCATAGTTTCGGGATTGAAAACCGTAAAAGCCTCTTGCAAGTGATATCGCACACCCTGTTGTGCATTTAAGCGTGCCCGCGATCCTAAATCTTGTTGCTCCCAATCATCCTGCTTCACGCAAACTGCTGCAGGGCCATAAGTTTCCGTCAAACCATAAACATGAGTCATATCAAAACCCATGGTTTCCATCCCCTCAATAATTGAAGCGGGCGGGGCCGAGCCAGCAATCATGGCTTTCACCCCTCGCGGTACGCCACTCTTTAACTCCGCAGAACTATTTACCAGCATATTATGCACAATCGGAGCGGCACAATAATGAGTTACCCCATACATTTTAATCGCTGAAAATATCGCTAGTGGATCAACTTTTCTTAAGCAGATATTTACCCCAGCGCGAGCTGCTACTGTCCATGCAAAACACCAACCATTACAATGAAATAAAGGCAGGGTCCATAGATATCTAGGATGTTTTGCCATATCCCATTCCAAAATATTCGAGACTGCATTAATCGCTGCGCCGCGATGGTGGTACACCACTCCCTTGGGATTCCCTGTTGTACCTGAGGTGTAATTTAAGCAAATGGCAGCCCATTCATCAGTAGGCAAATTCCATTTAAAATGAGGATCACCTTCGGCCAATAATTGCTCATAAGTGAGTGTGCCAATTTTTTCACTGGGGGTTGAAAACTCTACATCTTCGGCATCAACCACCAAAATCTCTCGGCCACCATCGGCGCGCGCTAAGGCTAGGGCTTTTTTCATAGTGGGTACAAATTCAGGATCGACAATCACGACCTTAGCTTCACCATGATTTAACATAAAAGCAATCGCTTCGGCGTCTAAGCGGGTATTTAACGCATTGAGAACTGCGCCTGACATTGGCACGCCAAAATGGGCCTCTACCATTGGTGGTGTATTTGGCAACATTACTGCTACGGTATCGCCTACCTTAATTCCGCGTTTATGTAAGGCGCTTGCCAAGCGGCGACAACGTGCGGCGGTCTCGCTCCAAGTTTGACGTAATGCTCCATGCACAATTGCCAAATGATTGGGATAAATATCTGCTGCCCGCTCGACAAATAGAAGCGGAGTCATGGGTGTGTAATTTGCCGCGTTACGTTCTAAACCTTGTTCAAAAATACTTGTCATCAAGACCCCAGAATTTTTTTAATCTGCTTATAAATCAGCTAAAGCTTTTAAGTGTGCCACTGCACTGCGCCCCAAAGCCGAAAGGTTATAACCGCCCTCTAAACAACTCACAATACGGCCATTTGCAAACTCATGCGCTAGCTCCTTTAAGCGCTTGGTAATCCATGCATAATCATCTTCAACTAAACCCATCTGTCCCAAATCATCTTCGCGATGCGCATCAAACCCAGCCGAAATCACAATCAACTGCGGCTTAAATTCACGTAAACGAGGCAACCATACTGTATCCACAATCTCGCGCACAACCTTGCCATTGCTTGCTGCGGGTAGTGGAATATTAATCATATTATCCGCGGCCTCTAGACCACTATATGGATAAAACGGATGCTGAAAAAAACTACACA
Source organism: Polynucleobacter meluiroseus (assembly GCA_945878885.1). Classification (GTDB taxonomy): domain Bacteria; phylum Pseudomonadota; class Gammaproteobacteria; order Burkholderiales; family Burkholderiaceae; genus Polynucleobacter; species Polynucleobacter meluiroseus_C. The sequence goes on from CAMCUP010000034.1 coordinate 6,929, forward strand.
TCAAGACCCGCGGGTCATTAATAAATGCTGCCTCAGTGCCATTGCCATGGTGAACATCAAAATCAATAATCGCCACCCGCTCTAAACCATATTGCTGCATGGCATACCGCGTGGCAATGGCAACATTATTAAAAATACAAAAGCCCATGGCACGATTTGGTTCAGCATGATGACCTGGTGGCCGCACCGCACAAAAAGCATTTTCAACTTCACCTTCCATTACCGCATCAACGGCAGCAATTGCCGCACCAGCAGCCCTTAAAGCAGTTTGCCAAGAGGAACTATTCATGATGGTATCGCCATCTAGCATAAAGTAGCCGCTATCTGGGGCGTTTGATTTTACATACTCAATATGCTCAGCACCATGCACTAAAGCTAAGTTGGCTTCCGTAGCAAGCGGTGGAACAATCCGCTGTAAATAGGCATCAATCCGACTTTGAATAATTTGATCTTCAATAGCCTGAATGCGTTCAGGACATTCGGGATGATGGCGCCCCATTTCATGCAACAAAAAATCGGGGTGGCTAATATATGCAGTTGTCATTTCTACTACCTCTCCATCTAAACTGTAAACTATCTAATGCTATATGAATCTACTTCACACCGTCGTCAAGCCCCGCCCCATCAATTTTGCCTTGATTTTTACTAGCATTTGTACTTTCATATTGCTTGCACTTTGTTTGGCAGGCTGCACTACCCCAACAATTAATTCGCCAAGCGCGGTGCCTGCCATACAAAACCCACCGACGCTAATCGACCCAAATGCTTCGAGCCCTATAGCACCCAACCTCGCTAAAAACCTGGGCGAACTGTTGCAGCAAATCGCGCAACAGCAAGACCTACCGTTACCAATCCTTGAGGCTGGATTTCAAGATACTAAATCGATTCAAAGTATTAAGAAATTGGTATTACCCCCATCTAAGGAATTTAAAAAGAATTGGGCTGCCTACCGGCTCCGTTTTATCGAGCCAGTGCGAATTAAGGCTGGTAAGGCTTTTGGGGAACAAAATCGTGACTTTTTAAGTCAAACTGAGGCCAATACTGGAGTGCCAGCCGCTTTAATAGTAGCAATTATTGGTATTGAAACCATTTATGGGCGCCAATTAGGTAGCTTTAGGGTCAAAGATGTATTGAGCACCCTCGCCTTCGAATACCCTCCTACTCCCAATCAAACTGCGCGCGCGGCTTTATTTCGCGAGCAAATTAAAGATTTAATCCTGCTCTGCTGGGCCGAAAATAAAAATAGCGCCAATGTTAATCAAGGCCAATTTAATCAATGTCTCAATCAAAATAGCTCATATGCAGGAGCCATTGGCATGCCGCAATTTATGCCTAGCAGTATTCGCTCCTATGCTAAAGATGGCGATGGCGATAATCTCATTGATCTAAAAGTAAGCGCTAAAGATTCGATTGCTAGCGTAGCTAATTTTTTGCAACAACAAGGTTGGCAAGTCGGCATGCCTATTTACTTTACGATATTGACTAACCCTCTAGCATTTAATGCCGCTAGTCAGCTTGCTGATGGTGAGCCAACTCCAAAACATACTATTCAAGAGCTCATTGAACTCGGAATTCTTGCGCCAGAACGCGGCGACCTGCTTACCGGCGGCGTGAGCCCCACTAGTAAAGCCCTCATTGTCGATCTGCCATTCTTTGATAAAAATGGCTTAGAACAAACCCGCTACGTGGTCGGTCTTGCAAACTTTCTGAGTATCGTTAATTACAATCGCAGTTATTTTTATGCTCAAAGTGTAGCTGAATTTGCTGAGGCTTTAGGTTACGAAAATAAAAGTGTGGTACCTATTATTACCCCAACAAGCAGGGCCCTGCTTGAAGAAAAATTAGTGGCGCCAATAAGTTCAACCAAATCAAAAGCAGTTACCAAGAAGAAACGGAAAAAACCTAGCGCTGCTAATTAGGCTGGAAAAACTCCCGTCGACAAATAACGATCACCACGGTCACACACAATAAAAACAATTGTCGCACTCTCAACTTCTTGCGCAATGCGTAAAGCAATTACCAAAGCTCCAGCTGCAGAAATGCCGCAAAAAATGCCTTCTTCAGCTGCCATACGACGTGCCATTTCTTCAGCTGCTGATTGGGTTACATATTCAATTCGATCAACGCGCTCGCCTTGATAAATTTTAGGCAAATACTCAGGCGCCCATTTGCGAATTCCTGGAATTTGTGAGCCCTCAGCAGGCTGGGCACCAACAATCTGAATCGCCGGATTCATCATCTTTAAATAAGAAGATACGCCAGTAATAGTGCCGGTAGTACCCATCGCCGATACAAAATGGGTTATCTGCCCATGGGTGTCGCGCCAAATTTCAGGGCCTGTGGTTTCTAAATGGGCACGCGGATTATCGGGATTAGCAAATTGGTCCAGTAAGCGACCGCGCCCTTCGCGCTGAAGCTGTACCGCGTAATCACGCGCTAACTCCATTCCCCCCGAAGCAGAAGTTAAAATTAATTCAGCGCCATATGCTGTCATGCTTTGCCGACGTTCTAAACTTTGATTTTCAGGCATTACCAGTAGCATTTTGTAGCCCAACATTGCTGCTGTCATCGCCAAGGCAATGCCAGTATTGCCACTTGTCGCCTCAATCAATGTGTCGCCTGGTTGAATTTCCCCACGCTCATGGGCACGTCGAATCATCGATAAAGCAGCACGATCTTTAACCGAGCCAGCAGGGTTATTGCCCTCTAATTTACCTAAAATAAGATTATTACGAGGCTCGCCTACAGCCCCAGGAATGCGTTGTAAACGCACTAAAGGCGTATTACCAACAGTATCAGCAATAGTGAGGTAAGCGGGAATTGGGTCGGAGTTTGGTGCGGCAGGCGAGTTCATCGATTCATTTTAGCCATAATGAGAACCACCTGCCACGACCTTACTACTTTATTAAAAGCTCAGCTTAGGGATATATACAGGGCTTAACAAAAGCCCAGCTTAAAGCCCATCAGAGCAACTAAGCTACGGCTTAATTTCTTTGCGATGATTTGCCTGAATAAGTTTTTTCGCGGTCAGTGCCTTTATTGCTAGATTTACGACGACCGCCAGCATTATCATCACGGCCTTTGCTTTTCGTTTCACGATAACCACTTGCAGCCTCAATGGTTAAGCCGTTATCGATTAATTTTTCAACTGATTTACTACCAATGCCGCGTACCCGTTTTTGCAAATCATCGGCATTTTGAAACGCCCCACCATCATCGCGCGCACTAATAATTGCCCGCGCACGTGCTGGACCAATACCCTTAATGCTTTCTAACTCACTTTGACTTGCAGTATTGACATTAATGCCATCGGCAGCAGCGTACGCGGTGGAGTGCAGCATGCCCCAAGATGAAATAACTGCCAATACAAAAGCAAGCTTTAAAAACGTATTACGAAAAACTGAATTCAAATTCCAAGCCATAGATTCTCCAAAAGATAAAACGTTGATGATGATTCACAAGCCAAAGCCTGCGAGGCATTACAACGAATTAAGAGAAAGCTAGTTGACTAAAAAAAGGAATTACAGGGGCTCGCCTAAAAAATCAATATTGGCTGACAGCCATTCAACATAATGACTGACACCTTGTTCAACATTGAGGAAGGAATCGGCATAACCAGCAGCGCGTAATTGCTCCATATTGGCTTGTGTAAAACATTGATACTTGCCGATTAAATCCTCGGGAAAAGGGATGTATTGAATTAAGCCAGCCTTCACCAACTCTGGCAAGGCTAATGGTGGCTCGCCTGCAGTTTTTCGCAAAGTATTTACCACTGCACAAGCCACATCATTAAATCGCTGAGCAAAGCCGGTGCCTAAATTAAAAATGCCACTTTTTTCGGGGTTGTCATAGAAAAATAAATTGACTTTGACTACATCTTCGATCGAAACAAAATCACGAGTTTGTTCGCCAGCCTGATAACCTCCATATTCCCCAAATAATTGCACAAAACCCTGTTTTTTAAACTGGTGAAATTGATGAAATGCGACTGATGACATCCGACCTTTATGTGATTCGCGCGGACCATAAACATTAAAGTAACGTAAGCCAACCACCTGTGCCGTATTTACTTTTTCAGCAAACTTCTTACGCATATATTGATCAAATAAAAATTTCGAGTAGCCATATACATTTAGTGGCTTTTCATGCTGGCGATCTTCCAAAAATACTTTCGAGCCACCATACACCGCAGCCGAGGAGGCATAAAGGAATGAGGCCTTTTGCGCCATACAAGCTTCGTAGACATCTACCGAATACTGATAGTTATTTGCCATCATGAAAACTCCGTCAGTTTCCATGGTGTCAGAACAGGCTCCTTGATGAAAAACAGCGCTTACATCACTGAACCAGCCTTTTTTAAAGGCGCTGACGAATGCGGTTTTATCTACATAATCGGCAATATCTAAATCGGCTAAATTGCGATATTTATTACCTTGGCTTAAATCATCGACAGCAATAATCTGTTGCTCGCCCCGAGCATTAAGTGCTTGCACTAAATTAGAACCAATTAAACCGGCGGCGCCGGTAACAATGATGGTCACTGTAATTCCTCACTAGTTACCGTAGCTGTACCCAATTTTCCGACTACGATACCGCCAGCACGGTTAGCTAAAGCCATGGCCCGCTCAAGCGGCCAAGCAGCAGCCAGCGCTACGGCCAAGGTGGCAATCACGGTATCGCCAGCCCCAGAGACATCAAAAACCTCTCGGGCTTGCGCACGAACATGACTTACCCCTGCAGCGGTATATAAACTCATTCCGTCTTCAGAGCGCGTTAAGAGAAGGGCCTGAATATCTAGAGATTGTCGTAAAGCTTGAGCGCGCTGAGTAAGTTCTTCTTCACTAGCCCACTTACCAATGACTTGCCGTAATTCACTGCGGTTTGGGGTAATGACTGTCGCCCCACGATAACGCTCAAAATCAACCCCCTTGGGATCAACTAAAATTATTTTCTGTTGCGCTTTCGCCTGCAAAATCATAGTGGCAACTTGGTCTAAAGCACCTTTGCCATAATCCGACAGAATCACTGCATCAACTGCGCCAAGTAAAGATTCGAAGCGTGCTAATTTGTTTTCTAGGGCGGCGGCGCTTGGTGCCTCCTCAAAATCGAGGCGAATTAATTGTTGTTGACGAGCAATGACACGCAATTTAACGGTGGTTGGCACATTAGCATCTTGCTCTAATTGGCTATCAACACCACAAGCCAAAAGTAATTCACTCACGCGGGCCCCAGCCTCATCGGTCCCCACGACGCCTAATAAACTAGTTTTTGCGCCTAGGGCAGCAATATTACGAGCTACATTCGCCGCACCACCCAAACGTTCATCAATTTTTGCTACTTGCACAATCGGTACTGGCGCCTCTGGCGAAATACGCTCGCTATCTCCAAACCAATAGCGATCGAGCATGACATCTCCCACCACTAAGATCCGGGTTTGTTGAAATTGCTCGGCTTGCGCTTTTTCTACCATCTACTTTTTACTCTTTTAATCTCTTACTTTTTAGTCAACCCTACAAGCTTACTTAATCTTATAAGATTTCTTAATTACTTAATTATGACGGCCAACACCAAAGTATTCAATCTCTAATTCTTGCATAATTAAGGGTTCATATAAATTACGACCATCAAAAATAATCGGCTGTTTTAACTTCTGTTTTAGCTGCCCAAAATCAGGGCTACGAAATGCTTTCCATTCAGTTGCGATTACCAGTGCATCGCAAGCATCAAGCGCTGCCATTGGCCCATCTACCATACTCACCTTGCTTAAGCCTGCAGGATTATCCTTAAAGTCTAACTCAAGACAATGTTGTGCCTCCTTCATGGAAACGGGATCATAGGCTACGACACTTGCTCCACGGCGCACTAATTCTTGAATAATCACGCGACTTGGTGCCTCGCGCATATCGTCAGTATTGGGCTTAAAAGCTAAGCCCCATAAGGCAAATTTTAATGCTGACAAATCATTGCCAAAACGCTTGACAATTTTTTCAATCAGAATGGTTTTTTGTGCTTCATTCACAGCCTCAACCGCTTGCAAAATTTTTAAGTCGCGACCATGCTCAAGTGCTGTTTGACTCAAGGCTGAAACATCTTTAGGAAAACAAGAACCACCATAGCCGGTACCCGCATACAAAAAACCATAACCAATCCGAGAATCAGAACCAATGCCATGCCTGACGGCTTCGATATCTGCACCTACAATATCGGCTAAATTGGCTAATTCATTCATAAAAGAAATCCGCGTCGCTAACATGGCATTGGCTGCATATTTAGTGAGCTCGGCACTTTTTACATCCATATAGTAGGTACGCTCATGGTGGCGATTAAATGGCGCATATAGCTTGCGCATTTGTTCACGCGCGCGCAAACCTGCAGCATCGGTTGAAGTGCCAATTACAATTCGATCGGGGCGCATAAAATCCTCAACTGCAGCGCCTTCTTTCAAAAACTCTGGATTTGATACTACCGAACATAAATCAAGACTTAGATTACGTTTCTTAAGCTCGACTGCAATTGCCGCCGTCACTCGGTCAGCAGTGCCAACTGGTACAGTAGATTTATCGACGATGACTTTAGGGGAAGTCATGTGACGGCCAATATTCTGCGCTGCAGCGACCACATATTGCAAATCAGCTGAGCCATCTTCGTCGGGTGGGGTGCCTACTGCAATAAATTGAATTTCACCATGGGCTACGCTTGCTGCCACATCAGTTGAAAATTGCAGGCGCCCAGCCGCACGATTCCGCTCAATGACTTCTTTTAAACCTGGCTCAAAGATCGGTACTCCGCCTGCATTTAAAGTAGCAATTTTTTTAGGATCAAGATCTAAGCAAAAAACATCATTGCCAATTTCAGCCAAACATGCGCCAGTGACTAAGCCAACATATCCACTACCAATAATCGTTACTTTCATTGATTCATTCCAATACCTTTAAGTAAATCAAAACTACATCGAGGGGCCACTAAGCGCAACGCCTTCTGTTCTTCGAGGCGAGTATGCCTCCCAATGATTACATCCTGGACACTGCCAATAAAAACGCCTTGCTCTAAAGCCACAATTACCGCAGGTATAGCGAGCTAATGAAGTAGTACGAAGTTTTAATAGCCCCAAGGTAGCTTGCAAATCGGTGATGCGTGTCGGTGGGCCATCAGTTTCAGCTAAAGTTAAACGAGTTTCTGCTAACTTTGCTAAAGCACTCAAGCTAGGTGAATGTTGCATCACCTCAACCAACATCATTTCTGCCGCATTAGCACCTAGTAAATGCATGGTGTGTTTGTGCACAATATCTAATAACTCGCCAGAGCCTTGGGTTGGTAGCAAAGCAGCCAATTGACTTAAACCCTCGGTTGCTTTGCCAAGACTAGTAAATGCAGCAATCCAGCGATCGGCAACTAAATGCATATAGGCGGGATGAGTTTGGGCAATTAAATTCCAAGCCTCAATAGCCTGAGCCGGCCGATCCATTGCTAGCAAATAATCGCCCTGCAAAATGAGTGCCCGTGCTTGGTTTGGAACGGCCTGTAACGCCCGCTGAATAGATTGCTCCGCCTCTTGTAGATCTTTTCTTCGTAAAGCCTCTTGCGCAATTTCACAATGAAACTGGGCAATTTCAATTTGGTGACTTTTGTTTTGTAAAGCAGCTAGCTCGGTTGCAGCAACAATGGCTTTTTTCCAATCGCGCTCAACTTGATACATCTCTAATAAACTTTCCTTAGCGGGGACCGCATATTTGCCTTCGCCCACTCGATTTAAAGAAGCCTCGGCGCGATCTAATAAACCAGCGCGTAAAAAATCACGCCCTAATTCATAAGCTGCATGATCGCGATCACGCGATTTTAAATCAGTGCGGTTGGCTAAATGCTGATGCACACGAATTGCTCGCTCGGTTTCACCTCTGCGCCGAAATAAGTTACCTAAAGAAAAATGCAATTCGATGGTCTCGGGGTCAAGCTGAGCAATTTTGACCAGAGTTTCGATGGCTTGATCAGGTTGCTCGTTGAGTAAAAGACTTAAACCCTTAAAGGTTGAACGCTGTTGGCGCATGCGCTCTTGCTCATCCATGCGACTTTCTAAACGCAAGTCCCACCGCGATGCTAGCCATCCCAAACCAAATAACACAGGTAAAAGCAGTAACCAAGCGGTTTCAATATGAATCATGACACCCGAATAATGAAAAAAATTAAGTCTTTACAGACCTGAGACAGCACCCAAAAAAACTACTCAGGCGGTATCTGCTGCAGTGACAACTACTGCGGCAACTACTATGGCAACTAAGCACTAGAGCTACCTTTGGCTTTAAGTGCCTGATAATCAACTCGCTCGCGCAATTCTTTGCCAGGCTTGAAATGCGGCACTCTTTTCTCGGGAATTAAAACCTTTTCGCCAGATTTTGGATTGCGCCCCGCGCGCGCTGGGCGATGATGCAAAACAAAACTACCAACACCACGCAATTCAATCCGCTTGCCCTCAGCTAAAGCTTGGGTCATGGTGTCAAGCAAGGTTTTTACGGCTAACTCGACATCTCGCGGCAGCAACTGAGGAAATTGCTCCGCCAAGCTTTCGACCAACTCTGAACGGGTAATCGCTTGTTGCTCTTGATCTGACATGATGAATAAGTAAAAAACGCTACGTTCAAATGAAAGTAGCGTTTATTTAAATTAGCCCTGATTGTCCATTTTTGCTTTTAACAAAGCGCCTAAATTGGTGGTGCCAGATTGCGCCTCACCCTGCATCTTAGTAATGGTTTCTTGTTGGTCAGAGCTATCTTTAGCTTTAATTGAAAGATTGATATTGCGTGACTTACGATCGATATTAATAATCATCGCGGTCACAGAGTCACCCTCTTTCAAGACATTACGAGCATCTTCAACGCGGTCAGTTGAAATTTCTGAGGCGCGCAAATAGGCTTCTACCTCATCAGCCAAATGAATGACCGCGCCCTTTGCATCAACGCTCTTCACAGTACCGGTAACCATACTACCTTTGTCGCTTGTCGAAGTGTAATTGTTAAATGGATCGCCAGACAACTGCTTAATGCCAAGGGAAATACGCTCTTTCTCAACATCAATAGCTAATACAGTAGCCTCAACTTCATCACCTTTTTTGTATTTCTTTACCGCTTCTTCACCTGGTTCATTCCATGACAGATCTGAAAGGTGAACTAAGCCATCAATACCGCCAGGCAAGCCAATAAATACGCCAAAGTCGGTAATCGACTTAATTACGCCGGTTAACTTATCGCCTTTTTGCTGAGCACGTGAAAACTCTTCCCAAGGATTGGCTTTGCACTGCTTAATGCCCAAGCTAATACGGCGCTTATCTTCATCAATATCGAGTACCATCACTTCTACTTCGGTACCTAATGCGGTGGCTTTGCTTGGTGCAACGTTTTTATTGGTCCAGTCCATTTCAGAAACGTGAACCAAACCTTCAATACCACTTTCAATTTCAACAAACGCACCGTAATCGGTAAGGTTCGTTACTTTGCCAAATAAACGGGTATTCGGTGGATAACGGCGGGCAATACCTACCCAAGGATCATCACCAAGTTGTTTTACGCCGAGAGAAACGCGATTCTTCTCTTGATCAAATTTCAAAATCTTTGCGGTAACTTCTTGACCTACCGTCAACATCTCGCTGGGGTGGCGTACACGCCGCCATGCTAAATCGGTGATATGTAAAAGGCCGTCAATACCGCCTAAGTCAACGAAAGCACCGTAATCGGTAATATTTTTAACTACGCCCTGAACCACGCTACCTTCTTTCAGGTTGGTCATTAACTTAGCACGCTCTTCACCTTGACTAGCTTCAACAACTGCACGACGTGAGAGAACCACATTATTACGTTTGCGATCAAGTTTAATAACCTTAAACTCCATCGTTTTGCCTTCATAAGGGCTTGTATCTTTAATGGGGCGAGTATCAACGAGTGAGCCAGGCAAGAAAGCACGAATGCCATTTACCATTACAGTGAGGCCACCTTTTACTTTGCCCGTAACCGTACCGGTTACGATCTCGGCTTGTTCGAGGGCTTTTTCAAGATTCATCCAAGATGCCAAACGTTTGGCTTTATCACGAGAGAGGATCGTATCGCCATAGCCGTTTTCAAGCGCGTCAATAGCAACCGAAACGAAATCACCAGGGTTAACTTCAATTTCACCGGCATCGTTATGGAATTCTTCAACAGGAATAAATGCTTCTGACTTTAAGCCAGCGTTTACAACTACGAAATTGTGATCAATACGAAGTACTTCAGCCGAAATAACCTGGCCGGTTTTCATATTAGAACGAGTTAGGGATTCTTCAAATAGTGCTGCAAAAGATTCAGACATGTGTATTCACTTTGTGCCGCCGGAAGGCCCGACGGGTTAGGTTGCAAAAGCCTTACAGAAAGACGCTTTTAAGAATTTGCGTTGTAGAGTTTCTGAAGACGCTAAAAAAACAAATAAAACAAAAATAAAATACCGAGAAACGAACAAACTACTAATTTGCTTCACAGGAGATACCAAGCTAAAACCTGCTGCACTGCCTGATCAACCGATAAATCGGAGGTATCAAGAGTTTTAGCCCCTACCGCAATCAACAGAGGTGCATTTTCTCGGGTTTGATCCCTCGCATCACGCACTTCTAAATCCTGCACTAAGTCCGCCATATTAGCAGAAAATCCCTTAGCTATCAACTGCTTATACCTTCGTAGTCCGCGCGCAGGTACACTTGCGGTGAGGTACACCTTGAGGCTGGCGTCGGGGAAAATCACACTACCCATATCGCGCCCATCAGCCACCAGGCCTGGCAACTGACGAAAACTACGCTGTAAACCCACTAAAGCGGCTCTAACCTGGGGATGAATGGCTACTTCCGAGGCCCTTTTGCTAATTGGCTCAGCTCGAAGAGCAGTGCTGACATCCTCCGTTTCCAGTAAAACTAAGCCATCTTTGAAGGTGATTGACAGCGTGGCAGTGAGTTGTCCCAAAGCAACAGCATCGGCCGAACTTAGCCCTACTCGCTCGCTCGCCAGTGCCACTAAACGATATAAGGCGCCACTTTCTAAATAATGGAAACCCAAAGCCTTGGCCACCAAAACCGCTACCGTGCCTTTGCCCGAAGCAGTGGGACCATCGATGGCAATGACGGGTGGCAAAGATGGCATTAATTTCGCTTTAAATTGATTAAGCAAGGTGCTTTGTGAAGACGGCAAAATAATCAGGGAAGGTTTTCGCCACGCATGCAGGATGATTTATTTGAATTGCCTTTGGACCAAAACTGGCTAATGAAAAACACATGGCCATGCGATGATCATCGTACGTATCGATTCCCTCGGCTGGTGAGCGCCAATTTGCGAGTGAAGTGGGCGGCCGAATGCACAGATAATCTTGTCCTTCCTCAACGCTTGCTCCTAATTTTTGCAGCTCTTTTGCCATCGCAGCAATGCGATCAGTTTCTTTTACCCGCCAACTAGCAATACTATTTAAGCGAGTTTCACCTTCAGCAAATAAGGCAACCACGGCTAAGGTCATCGCTGCATCTGGAATCGCCGTGCAATCTAAGCTAATTCCTTGTAAGCGACCTGAGGGTGTTTGTACTCCTGCCACCTCAAGCCAATTAGCACCTTGATGAACTATCGCCCCCATTTGCGCCAAAGCCTCGGCAAAAGCCACATCACCTTGAATGCTATCGCGACCTACTCCCAACACACGCATCGGACCCTTGGCAATGGCGCCGGCTGCTAAAAAATAGGATGCTGATGAAGCATCGCCCTCAACCATTACGGTGCCGGGACTTTGGTACGCAGTGCCGGTAAATGCGGGAATTACAAAAGTATGATCATCGGGACACTGCACAAGCACTCCAAATAAAGCCATCATCTTGAGTGTAATATCGATATAGGGACGAGAAATTAATTCACCGACCACTTCAAGACGAATGGCTTGCTTTGCCACCAACGGTAAGGTCATTAGTAAAGCCGTTAAAAACTGACTAGAGACATCGCCACGTACTTGCACTACCGCAGGAATTGCAATCGTTGCCGGATTAATTTGAATCGGCGGATAACCTTCTGTACCAAGATACATAATTTCAGCGCCAAGCTGGCGCAAGCCATCCACCAAATCGCGAATGGGGCGTTCGTGCATTCGCGCCACACCCGATAAACGATAAGAACCCCCTTGAACAGCTAAAGCCGCTGTTAGGGGGCGAATGGCGGTACCCGCATTGCCCATCATCAAATCAGCTTGCTTAACAGGAAAGTACCCGCTACTTCCTTGCACCGAACAAGCCAACTCAAAGACGTGATCGGTTACCTGCAAACCCAAAGTGCGCAAGGCTTGCCGCATCACTTGCGTATCATCGGCATCCAATAAATTTTGTAAACGAGTTTCTCCACTAGCTAAAGCTGCTAAGAGCAAAGCGCGGTTAGAGATACTTTTAGAACCGGGCAATTGCACTGTTCCACTAGCTTGAGTAAATGGGCCCAATTGAATCATTACAGCTTGACTAAGCTCGGTCATTCAGACCCAGTCCATTTTTGGCGTGCCTCACTCGCTTTAATAAATAATTTTTCTAAGGCAGCGCCATCGTTATTGGCAATTAAATCGCGTAAGTGTTTTGTTATAGCAAGATATTGATCTAATTCATGCAAGATGGCTATCCGATTAGCCAAACAAATATCACGCCACATTTCGGGGCTAGAGGCAGCTATGCGGGTGAAATCACGAAATCCACCGCCCGCGTGACCTAATTTTTCAGTGGCATCTTCCGCATTCATCACGCTTAACATCAAAGCATAAGATAAAACATGAGGCAAGTGCGACACAGCAGCATAAATAGCATCGTGTTGTATTGCTGAAATTAGTTTTACAGTTGCGCCTGTGGCACTCCAAAATTGTTTAATTAAATCTAAATCGGCGGAAGAATTCTCTTGCAAGGGGCAAATAATGGTTTGCTTTCCCTTAAACAAATCAGCTTGCGCAGCCGCTGCACCATGCTGTGCGCCACCAGCAATTGGGTGCGCGGGAATAAATTGGCAGGCCTTTTTTCCCAATACTTCTTTTGCGGCCAAAATAATATCGCTTTTAGTGCTGCCGGCATCTGTCACTAAGGTATTGACTTGTAGAAGAGGCTCGAGCGCAGTAAAGCAGGCACGCATTTGCGCAACAGGCATACATAAAACAATAATTTGCGAACGCGCGGCAGCCTCAGGAAGACTTACTACAGCATCAATCGCACCCATTTTTAATGCTTGATCTAAATTTGCTTGACTACGCCCCACCCCCAATACCTCTGTAACGCAGCCCGCTTTTTTTAAAGCTAAACCAAGTGAGGCACCAATTAAGCCTGCCCCAACAATCGTTACCGTTCCAAAATGGGCTTGACTCATAAGATATCGCGTAAGGCTGCAATAAAGATGGCGTTTTCTTCAGGCAATCCAATTGAAATTCGTAACCATTGTGGCAAACCATAATTACCAACCGGTCGCACAATAATGCCCCGCTTAACCAAAGCTAAATTCACGCGTGCGCCCGCACCTTCATCGTCGCCCACCCTAACTAAAACAAAGTTACCTGCTGAGGGCAGAAATGGCAAATTGAGTTCGCTGAATGCTGCAGTCAACTGCGCATAACCAGCGCGATTCAGGTCATAACCACGCTGTAAAAATTGAGCATCTTGTAAAGCGGCAATCGCCGCAGCTTGCGCCAAACTATTCACATTAAATGGTTGGCGAATCCGATTAAGTAAATCGGTTAACTCGGGTTGTGCAACCCCATAACCGATTCGCAAGCCTGCCAAGCCATAGGCTTTAGAAAAACTTCTTGATACCAGTAAATTGGGAAAACGCTTAACCCAGTCAATCGCGTTATATCGCTGTTCGGGGCTTAAGTATTCGTTGTAAGCCTCATCTAATACGACCACTACATGACTCGGTATGGCGCTTAAAAAAGTTTCAATTACCGACGCGCTTAAATAACTACCTGTAGGATTATTAGGATTAGCAATAAAAACTAACCTTACTTTAGATTTACCTAATGACTCGGTATTGTTAACAGCTGCCAGCATGGCAGTTAAATCATGGCCATAATCAGCCGTGGCTGTAACTTCGATAGCCTGCGCGCCAACGGCTTGCGTTGCTAATGAATAAACTGCAAAAGCATGTTTAGAAAATATAATAGTGTCGCCTGCTTGGGCTACGGCACGGGCAGCAAGCTCCAAAATATCATTGCTGCCATTCCCTAAGGTAATCCAATCGCTAGGAACACCAAGGCGATTGGAAAGAACTTCCTTTAGCTCAAAGCCATTGGAATCGGGATAACGGCCTAAGTCACTAGCGGCTCGGGACATTGCATCAATTGCCGACTGCGGCATGCCCAGCGGATTTTCATTTGATGCTAGCTTAACAATCTTGCTTTCATCAAGCCCATACTCGCGAGCTACTTCGCTAATGGGTCGCCCGCCAATGTAAGGTGCAATATCTTGCACATGTTGCAGACCGAGCTTTACTAACTTAGTTACCATCGTAAATTAAACCGCTGAGCGAGGGTAAGAACCCAGCATCTTATAAAAAGCTGCAAGTTTTTGTAAATCGCTGAGGGCTAAGGCAACCTTTTCATCTTCAGCATGACCGGCGATATCAATATAAAAGTGATACTCCCAAGTACCTTTTCGTGCCGGACGAGATTCAAGGCGGGTCATCGAAACGCCATGTTTGGCTAAAGGTGCTAATAAGCGATAGACCGCGCCAGCTTGGTTATCTACCGAAAGTACTAAAGAAGTTTGATCGTGGCCGGTTGCTTGGCAAGTATGCCGGCCAATAACAACGAACCGGGTCCGATTGTGCGCATCATCTTGAATATGCCCTGCATTCACCTGCAACCCGTAAGCAATTTGTGCGGGTTCCCCGGCAATGGCGGCCAATGTTGGATCGAGTGAAGCCATTCGCGCTGCCTCTGCATTGCTGCTCACCGCCTGCCGTTTTAAATTTGGGGCGTGCACAGTCAGCCACTGTTGACATTGCGCTAACGCTTGTGCGTGCGCACAAACCGTCGATACACCATCGAGCGAGCCTGTCTTGGTTAGTAAATGGTGGCGAATCGGTAAAACTACTTCACCGCTAATTTGCAAGGGCGACTCAAGGAGTAAATCTAAAGTGCGTGAAATCGCACCTTCGCTCGAATTTTCTACTGGAACCACACCAAATTGAGCCGCGCCCTTTTCTACCGCTTTAAA
>CAMCUP010000035.1 GCA_945878885.1 Polynucleobacter meluiroseus
ATATTATCAAAAGAAATTATTCATAAGACTGAAGTGGGTGGCGTTGCTCTAAATATTTCTTTTGCTGAGCTAGCTCATAGCATGAATGTTATGACTGCAGATGTAAAATCAAAAGCTGGACTAACAATCGAAAAATTTTTGATTCAAGAACTGGTATCTGGTGGTTTCGAATTCATGGTAGGCATGCACCGTGATCCATTAGGGACGGCCATTCTAGTGGGCATGGGCGGGGTTACTGCTGAACTCTTCAAGGATACCAATATGCGTTTGCTAACTCCTGGAAAGACCTTGGGTAATCAAGAGGTTTTGGAAATGTTACAGGAATTAAAGTCATGGCCTCTACTAGATGGCTATCGCGGCAGACCAAAGTGTGACATTACTAACTTAGTTAAAGCGATCGTACAGTTTTCTGCGTTAGTAACTTTTTTAGATGAACGCCTAATTGAGTGCGAAATTAATCCCATTTTTGTTTTTTCAGAGGGTAAAGGAGTAAAGGCTGCTGATGGAGTCGCAGTTTTCAGATAGATGAATTTAATATTTGAGTAGTTGTTAAAAAAATAAATGACACATAAGATAAAAATCAATTACGAGTCAGAAATAATGATTATTACCGTCGATAATCCTCCAATTAATGCCGGATCTACCGAGGTTAGGCAGGGCCTATTGCATGCAATACACGAATTTCAGGATAAGGCGCAATTAAAAGCAGCAGTCATTATTGGAGCAGGGAGTACTTTTATTGCTGGTTCTGACATTAAAGAGTTTTCACTGCCTCTAGCTGAACCTCATTTACCAACAGTAATT
The DNA here is from genome assembly GCA_945878885.1 of Polynucleobacter meluiroseus. GTDB lineage: Bacteria > Pseudomonadota > Gammaproteobacteria > Burkholderiales > Burkholderiaceae > Polynucleobacter > Polynucleobacter meluiroseus_C. The sequence goes on from CAMCUP010000035.1 coordinate 805, forward strand.
AATGCTATTGAAAATTGTTCGAAGCCGATAATTTGTGCACTACATGGGGTAGCACTAGGAGGTGGTTTTGAGTTAGCCCTGGGTTGTGATGCCCGTATTGCATTAACAGGAACCGTATTTGGTTTGCCTGAAGTTACTCTTGGTATTATTCCTGGAGCAGGCGGAACGCAACGCTTACCCCGATTTATCGGAGTTGAAAAATCAATCGAACTTATCTGCGCTGGCACCCGCATTAAAGCTGATGAAGCCCTTCAGTTGGGCCTCATCAATCAAATAGTAAAAGATGATTTAATTGGGAATGCAATTGTGCTGGCCACATCGATGTTTGGGAGTAAAAAAAGAATTCGTGAACTTACTACCCCAAAATCTACTGCAGCTAATATCTTAGCGGCGTCAAACAAGGCATTAAAGTTAGGTAAAAATCGGCCTCAGGTGCAAAAAGCAATAGAAATGATTTGTAATACCTTAATCTTACCAATTGATGAGGGTTTAGCGATTGAGCGAGAGGCTTTTGAAAAACTGCGCTTATCTACAGAGGCAAAAGCATTGCGGTATCAGTTCTTTGCTGAGCGCAAGTTATTCAAAGGTCTTGGCGCTCATGATGCAGAGGCTAAACCCATCAATCAAATTGCAGTCATTGGTGCGGGTACGATGGGATCTGGCATAGCAATAGCTTGTTTGAGTGCGGGGTATGGTGTTGTTATATTAGATCAGAATGTCAATGCTTTAGCTAATGGCGTGAAAAGGGTTGAGCAGTTTTATGCAGTACGTCTTAAAAGTGGCAAGATAAGTGCCGAGAAAGTCAGTGAGCTTTTAAGCCGTTTCTCACATTCTGTGCAATGGGGTTCAATTGTCAGCGCAGATTTAATTATTGAAGCCGTCTTTGAGGATATTACCGTCAAACATGAGGTATTTCAGAAAATTGAGGCCTATGCTCGAGCCGATGCTTTATTAGCCTCAAATACATCCTATTTAGATATTGATGCAATTGCAGCTAAAACTGCTAATCCATCCAGAGTATTTGGCTTACATTTCTTTAGCCCCGCACAAGTGATGAAGTTAATTGAAATCGTACGCTGCAAAGCAACCTCAGCGGTTGCGGTTGCCACGGGCTTAAGTTTTGCAAAACACTTAGGCAAAACACCAGTGATTAGTGCAAACGTATTTGGTTTTATTGGCAATCGTATCTATACAGCCTATCGTCGCCAATGTGAATTTATGTTGGAGGAAGGCGCATATCCTGAGCAAATCGACAAAGCCCTAGAGGATTATGGTTTTGCAATGGGCCCATTTGCTGTTGCTGATATGTCAGGCTTGGATATTGCTTGGAGTATGCGCCAGAGTCAGGCCATTAACCGAAAACCAGAACATCGTTATGTCACTATTCCTGATACCCTATGCTTGGCTGGCCGTTTTGGCCGCAAGTCGGGTTTTGGATATTATCAATACCCTGAAGATGCAGGAAAACCTATTGTTGATCCTTCAGTCAATCTGATTATTGAGGCGGCAAGCCAAGCCAAGGGAATTGAACGCAAACCCTTTACAACAGTTGATATTGTGGATCGAATCATCTTGTCCATGATCAATGAGATTGCGCATCTAATAGTCGATAAGGTGGTTAGCGACCCTACTGATTGTGATATCGCTCTTGTCAATGGTTATGGCTTTCCACGTTGGCGTGGTGGCCCAGTTTTTATAGCTCGTGAGCTGGGGATAGATACCCTAAAAGTTCAATTAAAGCAGTTAGCTGTTGTTAGTGGCCCTGGGTTTTTAGCAGCTAATACCGATGTAATATTTAGAGACTAAGCAGGAATATTAAAGATGAATATCGTTATTACAGATGATTATCAAGACTGTGTACGACACCTTTCTTGCTTTAAAAAGCTAAAGGATCATCAAGTTGAAATACATAATGACACTGTCAGCGGAGTCGAGGCGCTAGTTGCAAGATTTCAAGATGCGCAAGCCATTGTCTTGATTCGTGAGAGAACGATTATCAATAGGGAGCTACTTAATTGCTTGCCAAAACTTAAGTTAATTTCGCAAACAGGCAAAATTGCCTCTCATATTGACCTTGACGCTTGTAAAGAGAAGGGCATTGTGGTGATGGATGGAAGTGGATCAGGAACCGCTACTGCTGAATTGAATATATTATTAATTCTTGCAGCACTGCGAAAGTTTGTTGAAGAAGTAAATCGACTTAAGCTTGGTCAGTGGCAGGGCCACTTGGGCGATCAACTTGCTGGAAAAATATTGGGTGTCTATGGGTTTGGCCGAATTGGTAAACAGGTTTGCGCTTTAGGAAAAGCCTTCGGGGCTAAGTCCCTAGTCTGGGGGCGTCAAAGTAGTTTAGAAAAGGCTAGTCAGGATGGCTTTGCTATAGCCCAATCTAAGGAAGCATTTTTTCGTCAGAGCGATATTGTTTGTTTGCAGCTTAGACTGAATGCAGAGACACGAGGTATTGTGACTGCGGCTGATTTGGCACTTATGAAGCCAAGCTCAATCTTGATTAATGCAAGTCGTGCTGAATTAATCGAATCGGGTGCACTCGAATTCGGGCTTAAGCAAGGGAGGCCAGCATATGCGGCAGTCGATACCTATGAATCAGAACCTGTTTTAGCCGCAAATCATCCCCTCTTGAATTTGCCAAATTGTTTATGTACCCCTCATATTGGTTTTGTGGAGAGAGATAACTATGAGGCTTACTTTGGAATAGCATTTGACAACATTAATGCCTATATTGCTGGCTCCCCACAAAATTGCGTGAATTAAAAAACAACTAAAGACTAATTACTGCAGAGGATTTTGACATGAATTTTAATTTAACGAGCGAGCAAAAAACTTTTGCTGATGCAGTAGATAAATTTGCTGCAAAAGAATTAGCGCCAGGTGCCTTAGAGAGAGCGCATAGCTCCCAATATCCCTGGAAAATTGCTGAAAAACTCAGCGCTCAAGGCTTATTAGGCATTACCTTCGCTGAGAAGGATGGTGGTCAAGGGGGCTCTTTGATGGATGCAGTGATTGCCATCCAAGCAGTTGCACTTCATTGTCCTAAATCTGCCGACGTCGTGCAAGCGGGAAATTTTGGCGCGATCAGAACTTTTGTTGAATATGCCAATGAGCAGCAAAAAGAACAATATTTACCTGATTTGTTAGCTGGAAAAAAAATTCTTGGATTAGCTATGAGTGAGCCTGGAGCTGGTTCGGCTGTCACCGAGTTGACAACTTCTGCCAAGCAAATAAAGGAGGGTTATTTAATTAATGGCTCAAAAGTATTCTCTACTCATAGCCCTGAGGCCAATCTCTTTTTAGTGTATGTCAGATTTGGTCCTGGTATAGATGGAATTGGTTCTGTCTTAGTAGAGCGCAATACGCCAGGCTTAAAGATTGGTCAGCCTAATTGTTTTATGAGTGGCGAAGAATGGTCGCAACTTTACTTTGAAGATTGTCTTATTTCTAATGCCGGGCTTTTACTCGGACCAGGAGGCTTTAAAAAACAAATTAGTGGCTTTAATGTTGAGCGGATTGGTAATGCTTCGCGTGCCCTAGCTTTGGGGAGATACGCATTTAATAAGGCTAAGGAATATGCCACTATTCGCGAGCAGTTTGGGAAGACCATTTGTGAATTTCAGGGAATACAATGGAAATTTGCAGAAATGGCGGTCAAATTAGATGCTGCACAGCTGATGCTATATAGGGCGGCAGTCAATGCAGAGCTCGGCCTTCCATCTGCATACGAAACTACGACTGCGAAGTTGATTTGCAATACAACTGGCTTTGAGGTAGCTAACGAGTCTCTACAAATTATGGGAGCTACAGGTTATAGCCAAGAAGCTTTAGTAGAGTATTGTGTTCGCCGTACTCGGGGATGGATGATTGCTGGAGGCTCGATTGAAATCCTTAAAAATAGAATAGCAGAAGAAATATTTGGTAGACGTTTTGATCAAAGAGCGTAGTGCTTAATAAAAATTTTTTAAAGGTTCACTTAATAATTGAGGCTAGTTAAAAATATGCGATTAAATAAAAATATAGTTGTTTTTTTTGGATGTTTAATTAGTTTTTTATCAATCGCGCATTCACAGTCTATCGCAAATTATCCCGATAAACAAATTAAAATTATTGTTTCATTTACCGCAGGTGGCACGACAGATATTTTGGCACGGGAAGTTGCTAATCAAATGAGTATTCGCTGGAAGGTGCCAGTGATTGTTGAAAATAAACCAGGTGCCTCGGGAAATATGGGCACTGAGATAGTGGGTCGAGCAACCCCCGATGGTTATACCTTGTTGGCTAATTCGATTGGTCCTATCTCAATTAATCCAACCTTATTTGGAAATTTAACAGTTAATCCTCAAACTGCTTTACAGCCAGTGGCTTTATTGGGGGATGTACCCAATATTTTGGTAGTTCCCACCACCATTGGCGTCAAAAACTGGAAAGAATTTCTTGCCTATGTAAAAGCCCATTCAGGCAATATCAATTATGGCTCTACTGGGATTGGTACAACCTCACATTTAATTAGTTTTCTGTTCTCGCAAAAGACCGGTATCGATGCTAGCCATATCCCATATAAAGGTGCAGAGGCAACGCGAGATTTAATCGCTGGGCGTTTACAGTTTATGTTTGCTACTGCCCCATCAGTAATACCTTTAATTAAGGCTGGTCAACTCAATGCGATTGCTGTTTCTTCTAAAAAAAGAATTAGTGCAATGCCAGATTTACCAACTCTAAATGAATTAGGTGTGGATATTGCCACTGGCGCATGGTTTGGATTATTTGCTCCTGCGGGTACCAATCCTGCGATTGTGAAAAAACTGAATGAAACAGTCGTTAGTATTTTGGAGGAGCCAGCGATTCGCAATAAATTACTGAGTTTGGGTGCAGACCCTATTCTCATGAACGTACAGGAATTTACAAAGTTTGTTCGTAATGATTTTGCTTTATGGGCTCCAATTGTCAAAGCTTCTGGAGCCAAACCGGAATAAGTCATGACCTTATTACAAGAATTTGGCAGTTTTATTGAGGCAAGTCATTTAATTGAATTTTCAACGCAAACCTTGCATAGTGCGCGTAGAGCCTTATTAGATTGGCATGGAGCATTGATTGCAGGCTCTGATACTGAGGTAGCCAATAGACTTAGGGATGCTTATCAGGAAGAGCTAGGCGCTGGTAATTGCTCAGTTGCTGGAACTAGCAAAGAGGCGTTTTCGAGGGCCGCAGCATTTATAAATGGCACTATTTCTCATAGTGCTGAGTTTGATGACATCTTTCGTGATGGCGCCTATCATCCAGCTTGCCCAACTATTTCTGCGGTTTTTGCTTTAGCAGAGTCTCGTAATGATTCTCTGGAAGACTTGCTAGCAGCCATTATCATTGGTTACGAAGTTTCTACCCGTATTAGTAAAGTAATACAGCCTAGTCACTACAAATACTTTCATACCACTGGAACCGTAGGTGTTTTTGGTGCAGCAGCGGCTTGCGCGTATCTATTAAGGCTGAATGCAGCTCAGGCATGTAATGCATTAGCAACGGCAGGCACCTTTGCCAGTGGTTTACAGCAAGCCTTTCGTTCTGATTCAATGACAAAACCAATGCATCCAGGACATGCTGCCGAGGTAGGATTAAACGCTGCTTTAGTTGCGCAAGCTGGTATGACAGGCACGCCAGATTTGCTAGAGGGGGATGCGGGTTTTGGCGTTGCATTATGTGAGGATCCACGTTGGCATGAGATATTTGATAATTTAGGCTTTGCTTGGAACATTGAACAGATAACTATCAAAAATCATGGTTGCTGCGGGCATAATTTTCCTGCCATTGATGCGATTTCGCATTTGCTTAATCAACACTCAATTGATGTCGAGCAAATTAAAAAAATACGCGTTGGTGGGTATAAGGCGACAGTAGACGTTTGTCATTATGTGCATCCAAAGACGCCATTTGAGGCAAAGTTTAGCCTTACTTACACGGTTGCAGCCCGCATCATTCTTGGGCGGGTACGTGAAAAGGCATTTTTAGAGACCACATTAAAAACCCCAGAGATTTATTCTCTTGAGGACAAAGTTGAATTATTTGTTGATGCCGAATGTGCAAATCAATTTCCTCTGCATCGTTCGGCCAAAGTCGAAATTGAGCTTAATGATGGAACAGTTTATGCACATTATCAACATACACGGCATGGCGACCCAGATGAGCCTCTAAGTGATGAAGAGTTGGTGGATAAGTTCAATGAGCTTGTGGAGCCTAGAGTTGGTTCAAAGCGAACCCAAGCACTATCTAGAGTAATATTAAATGAATCAGGAATATTGGTACGTGAAATTGCTAATTTATGGGCTTAAATAGTAAAACGGAGCTCTGGTATAACTAAAAACTTATGCAAGTAGGAACAAATACATCATTTATTTTGGAGGGCAAGAGAAATAACCCAGTTTTAGTGCTGGCGAATTCACTCGCTGCTTCACCATCAATGTGGGATACACAAGTTAAGTCATGGGTAAAGAACTACCAGGTTTTACGATTTAGCTATCCAGGACATGGCGATACAGTAGCGAATGACAAAGTTACAACAATTGATTTATTGGCTGCCGAATTAATGGCCTTATTAGACCAATTAAATATTAAAAAGTTTAGCTTGGTTGGTTTATCTCTCGGTGCCATGCTAGGTTTATATGTGGCTGCAAAAAATCCTGGTCGCTTACAAGCCTTGGTTGCTGCTAACTTTAGACCTTTTCAAAATGAAACTACTAAAGAGCAGTGGCATCAGCGAATTACTGCTGTAAAAGAAAAAGGTATTGAAGCTATTGTAGATGGCACTGCTGAGCGATGGCTGTCTGCATCTTTTCGTTCGGCGAATATGGGGATTGATAAAAAAATACGAAAGATGATTAGAGAAACTTCCGCAGAAGGTTTTATGGCTTGTGCTCAAGCAGTCAAGGATTTCGATGCTAGACCTTTTCTTGCAGAAATTAAGTGCCCAGTCTTATTAATTAGTGGTTCAGAAGATTTAGCTGCCCCAGTAGCTGAATTTGTTGCTGTTAAAACAGCAATACAGAATAGTTCTTATTTAATGCTTGAGGCTGCACATATTTCAAATATTGAACGCGAAAAATATTTTACGTCAGCCGTGTCTAATTTTTTAAAACTTAACTTATCGACGTAGTCAACTAGAGAAACTTATAAATGGTCCAGAAACGACTTGGTGTAGCAGTAATTGGATATGGCTGGTGGGGCAAAACCATTGTTGCTACCCTGCAGGCCAACCCTTTAATAAAGGTTGAAATGGTGGTGGAGGTAGATCCTGCTATTTGTGCAAATGCAAAATTGCTGGGCGATAAAAATGATTTTATTGTTTCATCGTCGTTTGATGATGCGATTACTAGTACAGAAGTTGAGGCAGTAATTTTATGTACCCCCCATTTATTTCATGCACAGCAAATTAAAGATGCTGCTAAATCTGGAAAGCATGTATTTTGTGAAAAGCCTTTGTGCCTCACGTTTGCAGATGCAGTAGGATCAGTTGCAACCTGTAAGACTGCTAATGTGCTATTAGGCATTGGGCATGAGCGGCGCTTTGAACCAGCGATTATTGAGCTTCGGCGCCACATCGTGAATGGTGATTTAGGTACTATTTTACAAATTGAGGGAAACTTTAGTCAGGATAAATTTTTTGCATTACCGCCAGATAATTGGCGCTTATCTAATGAATTGGCTCCATGTGGCCCTTTATCGGCAACTGGAATACATCTAGTAGATTTAGCAGTTGCTATTTTAGGACCAGCTAATAGTGCCTTAACGCGCTTAAACACATTGGCAAGCAATTTTGCTAATGGTGATACCTTGGCCATAATGTTGGGATTTCCTAGTGGGGCAACTGCGCTAATTAGTGCAATTTTAGCAACTCCATTTGATGGGCGCTTTGCTGTTTATGGATCTAAGGGGTGGATTGAGATAAGGGATCGAACTCATCCTGAAAATCCAACAGGTTGGGATGTCAGTGTTGTCTTAAGCGGTAAAGAGAAAGTGACTCATTTTGAGGAACCCCACACTGTAGTTCGTGCTAATTTAGAAGCATTTGCGAACGCCGTTCGTGGGGCATCATCATATCCAGTTTCTCATAAAGAACTACTTTCAACTGTAGCTGCTTTAGAGGGAATTATGAAATCAGCCGTGACTGGCCAAATTGAAAAAATACCCGTAGTTCTTAACGAGTACGAATAAAATGAATAAGTACTAAATACAATAAAAATTTAACGGAATATTGCGATGAAATATAGCACCTTCATGATGCCTTTGCATCCTCCGGGTCGTAACTTGGTAGAAACTCTTCATGAGGATCAGGAGGCAATTATTTTGGCTGACCAGCTTGGTTTTTCTGAGGCTTATGTTGGTGAGCACGTGACTGATGCATCAGAAACGGTAACATCATCAATGATTTTTTTAGCGTCATTAATTAACCGCACTACTAATATTAAATTAGGTACTGGCACAATTAATCTTCCGAATTCGCATCCAGCTAATGTTGCTGCGCAGGTTGCCATGTTAGACCACCTGTTACAGGGCCGTTTCATCATGGGCATTAGCCCTGGAGGCTTGATGTCTGATGCAGAGGTTTTTGGTAACTTCGATAAAGATCGAAACGCGATGTTTGTAGAGGGCATTAATACAGTTTTAAAAATCTGGGAATCAGATCCTCCATACAATATCGAAGGCGATTACTGGAATATTTCGGTGGAGAAAACAATGATTCCTGAGATCGGTCAAGGTTTTATTATGAAACCATTTCAGAAACCGCACCCACTGATTGTGGGCACTGCTGTTGCGCCATTTTCCAAAGGTGTTACCGAGATGGCAAAGCGGGGTTGGCAGCCTATTTCAGCCCCCTTTTTGATGCCTGAGTGGGTAAAAACGCACTGGCCTAAATATGTTGAAGGACGTGAGGCCATCGGAGCCGTAGCACAGCCTGATGAGTGGCGGGTTGCTAAAAGTATTTTTGTTGCAGATGATGAGACTACAGCAAAACGCTACGCGCTTGAAGAGGGCGGGCCATATCATTTTTACTTTAAACAATTAGTACGTAAATTAGTAGGCGGAGGAGGGCGAACGAATTTATTTAAAGTAGATCAAAGTATGCCTGATTCAGAAATAACTGCAGATTATGCAACGAAGCGTTTAGTTTTGGCCGGTACAGTTAACTCGGTAGTTGATCAAATTTTGGCCTTCAGAGAACAGATTGGTGAGTTTGGTCAATTGCTTTACGCTGGCCATGATTGGATGGATCCAGGATTAGCGAAACGATCAATGCACTTATTTGCCACAGAAGTGATGCCACGAGTAAACGCCGCCATCAAGTCATAAAGTTCGAATAAAGATATTTTAGGATTCTGCGAGGAATAAATGAATGAGTTATTAAGTGATCGAGTAACATATTCTGCAATCATTGACAGACAAAAACTCGTCTTGCCCGAATCTGCCCGAATGGTGGTTTGGTTGATAGTTAACATTGAACATTGGTCTATCGCAAACTCAATGCCTCGTACCGTACTAAGCCCGCCTATGGGGCAGCCATTACAGCCCGACCTACCTAATTGGGCTTGGCATGAGTATGGCATGCGAGTTGGGTTTTGGCGTATATTTGACGCCCTAAATCAACGTAAGATTATTCCCACCCTAGCGACTAATGGAATTGTTTGTACATCATATCCACGCGTAGCCGAAGCCGGACTGCAAAAAGGTTGGGAAATGATGGGTCATGGCTATATACAAGGGCCAATGCATAAATTACCTAATCAATTAGAATCGATTGAGCAAACCATTGAAGCGATTAAAAAATTTAGTGGGAAGGCGCCAGTTGGATGGGAGAGTCCTGGTTTAACAGAAAATGATGAGACTATAGACCATCTATCTCAGGCTGGTATTGAATACGTAGCTGATTGGGTATTAGATGATCAACCAGTTTGGATTCAGGCAAAACCAAATTCTGTTCTTTCAGTGCCATACACGGTTGAACTTAATGATATTCCAATGATGCTTTTGCAGGGAAATCGAGCTGATGAAATGCTCAGAAGGGGAATAGACCAATTTGAAAGGCTTTGGTCTGATAGTGAAAGTAATCCACGAGTAATGGCGCTGAGTGTTCACGCTTATATTACTGGTGTGCCCCATCGAATTACTTACTTTGAAAAATTGCTCGATTATATTCAACAGAAAGATGGAGTATTAATCAAAACAGGGGAATGGATTTCAGATTGGTACCGAAATCAAGTGCCAGCCCCAAAATAATGCTTAAATGAATGATTGATAAGGGAGGTTGCAATGGGTTTAAAGTTTATGGAGCACATTTTAATTTTGACCCATGATCCCGATGGTACAAGAGATTGGTTTTGCAAGCATCTTGGATTTCGCGATGGGTATCATCCCGATTTTGGTTTTCCAGTGCACTGGCTATATATTGGCAACCAAGATGTCATTCATATTGGTAAGGCAAAATTTTCTGATCATCAAGATACTTACTTGCGCACCCCCAGCGATAAGCAAGTTCATAATTCCCCATCTTCTGGAGCAATGGGATCTGGCAGAGTAGACCATATCTGCTTTAATTGCGAAGGAATCAATGAATTTCTCGAGCGCCTGACGAAAAATAATATTGAATTTAGCGAGCGTAAAGCACACAACTCTAATTTATATCAATTATTTATGCGGGAGCCAATTAATGGCATCAAAATTGAGCTTAATTTTTCTGCTGAAGAGGCAGTACAGGCCGGCCGTGTCCCTGGCTGGACGGATGCCGGTGTCTCTGCTAAACAGGTTTTCTGATGTTATTTGTTAAGTTTATTTCCATACAGCCCCGTTGGCTTAATTAACAAGATAATTAACATCATGGCGAACGGTGCCATGATGGCCAGTGGAGCATAGATTAGCGATCCAATAGACACAACCTGACCCACAATGATTGATGAAATTAAGGTACCCTTAATACTGCCCAGACCACCAATAATGACAACCATAAACACAAATGCCAGAATTTCTAGTCCCATACTCGGATCAACCATAATTAGTGGCGCGTAAAGCCCGCCACCCAATGCCGAGAGCGCGCCTGCCAGTACAAAGGTAATGGTAAAAAGTCGTGAGGCATTAATGCCAAGTCCCTCAACGTGGTTCATGTCTTCAATACCAGCACGAATGGCTTTGCCAATAATGGTTTTATTAAGAAAAAGCCAAATACCGATATAAACTAAGCCCGCAATTGCAATAACTAAAATTCGATAGGCAGGAACATCGGTTCCCAGCAGGTCGATTTGATTAGCAAATGGAGGCTTAATAGGGCGCGGGATCACTCCCCAAATAGCTTTGATAATTCCAATTCCACCTAAGAGGATACCAAAAGAAGTGATCATACTAAATGTGAGTTCGCGTTCGTAGATACGTCTAAAAATTAGTCGCTCAACAATAAAGGCAACCAGACCACCCACCATAACCCCAGCAATAATACCCAGCCAAAAATTATTGCTTACGGTTACAACTGAATAGGTTATATAAGCACCAATCGAATAATAAAGTAATTGATCAAGGCTAATAATGCGCATTAATCCAAAGCACAGTGACAAACCAATAGAGATTAAAAAATAAATACTAGCTAGACTTAGACCAAAAATAACACCAGAAAAAAGTAGTTGAATATCCATTTATTTTGGTTTCTTTTTATTTAAATTCGAAACCCGCGCTTTTTCTAGCCATTTATTGAGAGCATTCTCAGCCCCCCCGTATAAACCACTGGAATTAGTTAGCATAATAAATACTAGAATGAAGCCAATAAAGAGCTCCCAATTACCAATCATCTTACTAATGACATCGCGAAGTCCGGTATAAGCGATAGTGCCAACCAAGGGACCAAATAACGTACCTACACCACCTAAAATAGTTACAACAATAGGATCTGCTGTGCGAGAGGGGCTAGTAATTTCAGGGCTAACTGAACCAAGATAGACTGCATAGAGACAGCCAGCGAGGGCTGTGCTGGTATTGGCAATCACAAAGGCCATTAAGCGAATACGAAAATTACTATAGCCTAAAAATTGAAATTTAGTTTCATTAATTTTAGTAGCTAGACAGCAGGCCCCGAAAATAGTGCCATCAACGTATTTATAAAAAGCCCATAAAACAATGGCAATGAGTAAAGCGAAAATAAAAAAATCACTTGGTTTAGTTAGGTCTAAAATTGGAGTAGAAGTAATATTTGTTAAAAACCATAAACCATTATCGCCCTTAGTTATCTTTACTAAAACCTTTTGCATCATATAAAAAATAATGACTGCTAATGCTAGATTCACTAAGGCAAAATAATCACTTCGCAAGCGAACAAATAAAGGCGCTACTATGAGAGCAAAAATAAATCCAGCGGTAACTCCAGCGAGAATTCCAATATATGGATTTGTGCCAAAGTAAAATAAATAAAATGCTGTTCCATAGGCGCCAATTGCTAAGTAAGCAGGTTGACCAAAGGATATAAACCCTACGCGACCAAGCAGGAAGTTGCAGCCAATAGTGTAAATAGAAAAAATAAGTACTTCATTGACAAAGGGTAACGGTAGAAATAGGCGTCCGATTGCGACTAGCGAGAATGCAATGATAATTCCGCGCCACCAGCGCCATGCGTTTAACATTAAATAGCCTTATAGATAAGGTTCGCAAACATTTGGGGTAATTTCATCAGGGGTTGTTAATTCGGCCACTATCCGGCCTTCACGTATTGCATAAACACGATTAGCAAGGGCGCAAATTAAGGGTAAATTTTGTTCAACGATAACGATTGAAGTTTTTTTACTTAACTCAGTGAAGACATGACGTAAGTGAGTAACGATACTGGGCGCTAAGCCTTCGGTAGGCTCATCGATTAAAAGCAGTTTTGGGGCCCCTAAAATAGCCCTACCAATCATCAGCATTTGGCGTTCCCCACCACTTAAGAAGCCAGCTTTTCTATCTAGTAATAGTTTTAATTTTGGAAAATAATTAAAAACGGGCTCCCAGTTATAGTCTTTACTGGCATAACTTCCTAACTCTAAATTTTCTCGAACCGTTAGATCGGAAAATACTTTCTTATCTTGTGGCACATACTTAACACCAAGTTGTGCAATTTGGAATGGATGCAGGCCAACTAAATTATGGTTTGGTATGTTTACTTCGCCTGAAGAAAGTTTTATAAATCCAGAAATAGATTTCAGGAGGGTAGTTTTCCCCGAGCCATTCCGACCTACACAAGCAACAATTTCATTTGGAAAAACCTTAAAATTAATATCAAACAAAACTTTTGATTCACCGTAAGCAGCGTTTAATTGAATTACCTCTAAACTAGAGAATGAATTAGTCATTGCCTTCCTAGTCTGCTTCTATTTGCCAGTAACTACGTCTTACCTCTGGATGGTTTAGGCAATCTTCATATCCGCCTTCGGCAATAACACGACCCTCATGCATTACCATCAACCGCTCAACAAATTTTTCAATATGAGAAATTTTATGCTCTACCAACACAATAGTTTGCTTGCCAATATGACGGCGAAGTACTTCTAATACACCCCTAATTTCTGAGTCAGCAAGGCCCGCAAGTGGCTCATCTAATAAAAGTACTTCTGGTTCAGCTAAAACAGCCATAGCAATTTCTAGCCGCCTTTTTTCCCCGAGACTAAGATGTTGAACCTGGCGATCTTTTAGTTCAAGTAAATTAAAAGTTTCAAGAGTGCTTAGAATTTTTGGATTGTTATAAAACAATTTTCGAGTAGTTAGTAACAATTCTTTTGCAGAGGTCTGATGATTTGCACGGAAATAAACAAGAACCAGATTATCGGTAACATTTAAGTTATCAAAAGTTGAAGTTAGTTGAAAAGTTCGGGTAAGTCCTTTCGCAACCCGTTCTTGTGCGGTCATCCGAGTAATATCTTCCCCTTTAAGCGAAATACTACCTTCGTCAGGAAAAAATAAACCTGTTAGGAGGTTGAAAAAGGTGGTTTTCCCGGCACCATTTGACCCAAGAATTCCAACAATTTCAAATTCATTGACGGAAAAATTGACGTTATTAACAGCCTTAAGACTACCAAATTTTTTGCTTACTCCATGGGCCTGCAATATTGCTTTTGACATTAGTTTTTATAAAAATCAACCGAGCTAAGCCTAGGCGATATCTGTTTATTAGTAGCCTAATGATTTAAGGGATGGCATTACTTGTTCTCCACCAGCTGAGCCTATTACTGTAAAAAGATCCCATTCATTCTTTTGCTCTTTTGCGCCTTTCCCTTTAACTAAAAATGCAGCATATTTATACTCTGCTGCATGATCTTCTCTCCAGCGAGCGGCACCTTTAACGCCAGTATTAAATTTTCCACCATTAGTTTGAATTGCGGCAGCAGATTTGATTGGGTCGAATGATTTTGACAATTCAAATCCACGAAACATTTCTAAATATGCAATATAGGCTATTGCAGCGTAGGCGTCGGGAGGGCGTCCATACTTTCCGCGGTAAAGGTCGGTAAATTCCTTGGCACTTTTAGCCAATTCCTTATCTGGAAAATTCTCTAGGTCATAGTAGAAGTAGTGCATTGCATACACACCTTCCAGGGCTTCTGGGGGAAGCCCTTTAGCAACTACATTAGTTATGAAAGCATTGAAGATTGTCATTTCTTTATTTAAACCCATTTGCTGCGCTTGCTTTAGAAGAGCAACAGCATCTGCAGCAAACTGGGCTGCAATAAACACATCTGGTTTTGCCGCCTTCACTTTTTGTAAAACAGTTGTGTAGTCGGCAGTGCCAAGCGATAACTCATCGTAACCAACAATTTCAGCGCCATATTCTTTGGCGGCAGCATATACGCCATCACGAATATCCCAACCAAAGCTATCTGCACGGGCTAGAAAGAAGATTTTTTTCTTGCCAAGAGTTTTGATTGCGGCTTGGCCTGCCATGTAGCCTACAGTCCATGGGCTATATGCAGTTGCAAAGGTCGTTGGTGATAACTTACCTTTTTCAAATGCTTCTTTAGCCATCACGCAGACTGGAAAGTAGGGTAGCGGATCTTTCTTCACCATGGCATTAATTGCATAGGCCAAGGGCGCAAATGTTTGTCCACCCAAGCCTTTTACACCTTCATCAACCATATACCGATAACGGCGTACCCCTACGTCTTGCTTAGCTTCATCATCAGCAACTACACCCTCAACCTTAACTTTGCCATTGGGCATATTGAGGCCACCACGCTTATTAATTACATCAATTGCTAATAAAGCACCATCTCGTTGGGTTTCTGCTACTGCAGCAAAGGTTCCAGTGAGTGGTAGCAGGATTCCAACCTTAACTGTGCTTGGGTCGGCTGCGTGAGCACTATTTAGAAAATTACCAAAAAGAAAGCTGAAAAAAAGCGGAAGGATATAAAGTATATTTTTCATAGTCACACTTTTCAAAAAATTGTCATTAAAGCATACAGTAAATCTAGGGCTTTAAGGGTAGATATAAACCCTTATATTTTGTTTGGCCGTGGAAGCTGGCCCGATTATTTTGTTGTATTTAGTGAATCCGTTGCTCAATTTAAGGTAATTTTGACCTATTTTGATTGAGCTAAAAAAGGGAAGAGACATGAAACAAATTAATCTTGGAATTATCGGTACTGGTTGGTGTGGCGGCATTCGAGCCGAGGCAGCCAGAGCAAGTGCCCTAGTAAAAAATGGTGAATTCAACTACGAAGTGCAACTTTGAGAAATTGAGAATAGTTGCTAAGAATATTTTAATTTATATGGATTTTATATTTCTTGGGTATCTTCGCAGGTTGATGTAGATAGTGGGTTGTTATGCCATTAAAACAAAGGCTTCAAGTAATCATGGGCTAATAACTGCCATCCAGATTTACTTTTTGTCCAAACGCTAATTCGTCCAGATGATTTGGAGGGCAGTGTCTTTCCATCGATGGTTTGAATAACCTTAGCCATATATGTAACAACCAGCGTATTTTCTGTTGCTGCAACATTAAAACCAGTAAGTTCGTAAGCATCAATTTTATCGCCAAGCATATCAGCCATATTTGTTGCTTTATTGACAACCCCAGTTTTGTGAAGGGCAGATTGATAATTTGGCGCTAATATTTTTTCTAACTCGACCTTATTTTTTGTTTTGACAGTCTCCCAAAATTGCCGCGTAAGGCGCTCGCCTTCTTCTTGAAGATTTGACTTCGTTTGAGCCATAATGGGATTGCTTAAAAAAGTTGTCATTAAAAAGACTCCCAAACTTAATAAAATGTACCTTACTATTCCATTGATGTGAATTAACATTTTTCCTCAATCAAGGATTGACTTGTTGAACTACTTTCAATTTAGCATTCAAACTAAATAGAGTTTCTATATTAAATCATTACAGAAAAATAGGTTAATTTTTGGTTAATTGGGGCACTTGGGTTTTGGGGTGCTGGAAAGAAAGTAACACAGGGCAAAAACACTAGCTCTCCGTAATTTCCTACAAGAAAATGCGATTTCTTTCATAGTTATTTTTTATTTGAGGCATTACGCTAGCTTCTTTAACTAAACAAAGGAAAAATGATGCTTTCAATCGACTACACCCATAAACGCGCCCGCTTATTTCGGGTTGAGCTGAATTACTTCATTTTGATCGCCATCTGCTTAGTTTGTATTTTTTGGCGCCTGCTAGTTTTACTTCGTATTATCTGAAGAAAGCACCATTCCCCCTGCTTAATAAGAAATCGCCAATTCTGGGCAATTAGAGCGCCCCTAATTAGCAGGGCGATATTTTTTATGATTTTACCCAACATTTTTCTAGCAATAGCTGTGTTGGCGTGCTTGAATTTTGCTTAATTTATAAAAGCAAAATAAAATAGCAAGATGATTAATCGTTGCAGAAGACAATTTATAAAGCGCACCACAGTTGTCGCAATGCTCCTTAGAGCTCCTGCGCTCGCTTTTTATCCATGCAGTAGTTTGGCCTCAACGGCTATATTTAATACTATCGATGTAGATTGGCTTGATTCCGAGCGCGATCGTCTGGTACCCGCCCGCCTTTATATGCCACTAAATGCAGTTTCGCCATCCAGCACTCCCTTAGTGCTTTTTTCTCATGGTATAGGAGGCTCTCGTTTGGGTTATAGCTATCTTGGTACCTATTGGGCAAGCCGTGGTTTTGCCAGTCTTCATGTTCAACACATTGGTAGCGATCGCTCAATTTGGTTTGGCAACCCGTTTAACTTAGTATCTAGACTGCAAGAGGCGGCGCAAGAAAAAGAAGCAATTGCTCGCGTTCACGATCTTCGCTTTGCATTGACTCGCTTATTAGAAACCCCTATCGGCCAAGCGATTGATCAAAGTAAAGTAATTGCAACGGGGCATTCGTATGGCGCAAATACTACCCTACTGGCATCTGGTGCCCGAGTTAGTCGCGGCAATACCCTGATTGATTTAAGTGACCCACGCATTTCCGCAGCGATTTTAATTTCTGCCCCGCGCTTTTATGGGCAAGATTCGTTATCTGCAATTTTGCAGCCGATTCAAATTCCAACACTTCACATCACCGCCACTGATGACAATATTAACATCCCAGGTTATTTCAGTGGGTATGAGGATCGTATCGCGATCTTTGAGGCGATTGGTAGTAAACGCAAATCCCTTGCTGTATTTAACGGCGGTTCGCACAGTATGTTTACTGATCGTACTAATACGGGTGGCGCTATCTTAAATTACAAAGTAAAAGAGGCTACACAAGAACTCAGCATTGATTTTATGGGCCAAGTTCTTGGTAATCGAGAATCAACCCTACAAGACTGGTCCGAACGATATGAGTCAATTTTATCTAAAGTGATCAACTAGAACCCACCTCATATGAGTTTGTGCCCGTATGATTGCCCATTAAGCTGCCGACAAGACCCTTTGTGCGCCTCCGAAAATTGGCGTTGCTGCGAATTGGTATCGCCAAATTGATGAATTTAAACTAAAAAGAAAAGATCCCATGTTACCTAATATTGAATTAAAGCGACTTGATGGCAAAATCGAACAGACTCACGACTACAGCGGAAAAGTACTTCTCATTGTCAATGTTGCCAGTCATTGTGGTTTTACTAGTCAGTATGCTGGCCTTCAAAAACTCTATACACAGTTTCATGCAGATGGCTTTGAACTACTTGGCTTTCCTTGCAATCAGTTTGGGGCACAAGAGCCCGGCAACGCCCAAGAAATTCAGAAATTTTGTAGTGCCCGTTATGAAGTAGGTTTTCCACTATTCGAAAAGACGGATGTTAACGGTAGCGGAGCGCATCCGCTATTTGAATTCTTAAAGCAGGCGGCGCCCGGTATTTTGGGTACAGAAGCCATTAAATGGAACTTTACGAAGTTTTTGGTTGATCGTAAGGGGCTAGTAATTCGTCGCTATGGTTCAGCCGATACCCCTGCTAGCATCGCAAACCATATTCAAGAAGCCCTCTCCAATTCAAGTTAATAAGATCACTAGGATCATGGTTTTTGACTATGGTGCAGAACAGCAATTAAAGGGGTATATTGGGTTTAAGGGTTTTCCCTTAAGTAGCCGTTTAACTCCAATAGAAAGCACATGATGAATCAATTTATTACCTCGTTGGCCCTTGTTTTTACTGCTCTTTTAGCAGGAAGAAGTGCATTGCTTCGCTATAAAGCAGCAAAAATTCGTTAAACACATCAAATTAATGTGCTTCTTAATTGATTAAAAGAAAAATCCTGTTTGGCAAAAGTCAGCAGGGTAAATAATTTATTTTCATTCCAAATCGGAGCGTAAATGCATAAGTCATCTCTAAACATAAAAAGCCTTATTCTTGTATCGCTCGCAGCCAAAAGACTCTAAGCTAACTTGGCTTAAGCAAGCAGAGACGCAAGCTTGACGCTCATGCATGACTCAAGAACCTAAGCTACAAGTTTAATTACTTTTTTGCTACGCGTTGATTATGAGCTGTGCATTTATTCTAACCAAATCCATTAACTAATAGTCTTATGTCGAAAGAAGTTGCCCTCAATGTTTTAAACCAACCCCTCGTACCGTGCTCTTTTGACCCTATGACTGGGTACTTTCGGGATGGTTGTTGCAAAACTGACGATAACGATATTGGCAGACATCTATTGTGTGCGATTGTCACAAAAGAATTTTTGCAATTTAGCCTTGAGAAAGGTAACGATCTGATTACCCCCAAACCTGAATTTCACTTTCCAGGTCTAGTGCCGGGAGATCAATGGTGTTTATGTATTGATCGATGGGTCGAAGCACTTGCAGCAGACTGTGCGCCCCAAATTAAGCTCGAGAGTACACATATTTTTGCGCTTCAGACTGTCTCTCTTGAAACACTTAAACAATATGCTGCTAGTGAGTGAGAGCTTTATATGCCAATCATTTTTGTTGAGGTCTGCGCTAGTTACTTCCAAATCTCATCACTAGAGTCGTGCTGTAGCTGATTTTTTTTGGAATCTTTTTACGGTAGTCTTTGGGAGCAGCTGCGTTCTAAAACTTATAACCAACACCTACTAGGGCATTAGTAACCTTAAAGCTAGCTGTACCTGATGCATTAGTAGCAACATTTTGATTACCGTAGCTCATGTAATTGACTTCAGCAAAGCCATACCAGCTACCTTGAATGATTTGGCGATAGCCAAGACCTAATGAATAGCCGTTATAGGTGTCGTTATCTCCACCTATTTCATAATTGGCATTGGAGTAACCCACCTTAGCGTAAGCCAGCTTTTCTTTATCAATAGCGTAAGCAGGAGAAATAAAGAGGTTATAGGAGTCGCCTTTTTTAACTGATTGGGTTTCACTGTATTTAAGCGCTGGAAGCGTTACAGTGGCATTACTCTTAACGCCTGATAAGGGTGAATACTCCGCTCCAATACCTAGAAGAAAGTTACCTGTAACTGGGAAGTAGTAGCCAATCGTAGCCGTTCCTGCAAAGCTATTAGTCGTACCACCTGACAGGCTATAAGAATAAGCAGAATTATTTAAAGTGCCGCCTGAATAGCTTGGGGTTGAGTTCTCATAACCAATACCAACTTGACCATAAAAGCCAGTAAAGACTGATTGGGCTAAAGCAGGTGCAGTAAGGCTCATTGCGCCAAGAGCAATCAGCAACTGCAAACGGGGTTTATTTAAATAAGTCATTACTAACTCCTTATA
>CAMCUP010000036.1 GCA_945878885.1 Polynucleobacter meluiroseus
GACCATCCCAAATATTTGCATTAATGACATATTTTCATCTAGAAAGTACCAGCCCATAAAGACCGTTGCTAGGGGCCCCAAAATACCTGCTTGCGCTGTTACTGAAGAGCCTATCCGTTGAACTGCAATCATCACTAAAAACATCGGGATGACCGTACAAACACCAGCATTAATTATGCTAAGCCAATAGACCTGAGGCATTTGGGTAAATAAAGTGTCTGGTTGATGGAAAAGCATTTGGAATGCACTAAATATGGCCGAAACAGAAGTAGCATAAGTAACTAAGCGCATACTACCAATGCGATTAACCATTTCCCCAGCAGCAATTAAATACGCAGCGTACAGACAGCTACTAGCAAATACTAGAAAGGTTCCTAGCCAAGCACTATCGCCTTTAGAGTCGACATCTTGCAGAAAGACCAGCATTACACCAATATAACCAACCACCATCGCATACCATTGCAAGCGAGTGATTTTTTTATGTAGAAAAAAATAAGATATGAGAATAACGATTGTCGGGGTAAGGTACAAAATAATGCGCTCAAGCCCCACAGAAATATATTTTAGCCCCAAAAAATTAAGATAACTTGAAAAAAAATAGCCAATAAAGCCTAAGCCAATTAATTTAAGGTAATCCATTTTTAAAAGAGGATCCGTTTTTTTCTTGCGGGATACGAACCAATACACTAGCCAAAACATCGGTAGAGCGATGAGCATCCGGAGGGCTAAAAGGGCTTCGGGCGAAACTCCGTAGCGATAAGCGTATTTAATAATGACAGCTTTGCCAGAAAACAGAATAGCCCCAATACTGGCCATCGCGATACCGTCAAGATACTGTTTTCGAGCTTTGAGCAAGGATTAGTCTTAGGAAAATTGGCTAGATAAAGGCAGCTTAAGAAGAGATCTCTGTATTTTATCGGGTTGCACTGATAAACTAGACAAAAGCTTATAAATAAGGATTTCTGTGTCGACCCAAAAGCCAAAATTTGAACATTTAGATGCCGCCGTTAACCATGTCAGTGAATTAATTGAAGGTCAGGGCATTGCTCTTAGTGCCGCCAAAGGAATTTTGTATAGCCTCACTGAAACTATTGGTTCGATGATTGGCGACGTTGATTTACCGGCACATGTGCGCTCGGGCTATGAGGGTTTACTCGAAACTGCTCGCGAATTAAATCTGCGGCTCGATAAGCACGTTGATCGTTAAGTTTTTGGCACACTAAGCAGCAAATTACTTTTCTTTTGCTTGGTGCCATAGCTCAGGGATAAGATTAATTTGTCCTTGTTCTGTCGAAATCAGCATTTCACCATCTTGTACATTAACATGCATAGTCATGCCTCGCTCTACCCATTTACCAAGAGTTTCAATACCCTCTTTAGGTAATGCGATGACTTGAAGATTTTGTGCCCGCGCAACTTTGTGCTGAATTCCTTGCCACCAAATTTTACTTGTGTGGCCCCCAAAACAAAACACAATAACTTGATCTGAGCGACCGCAGGCTTTTAGAATACGGCGCTCTTCAGGTTGACCAATTTCAATCCATAATTGAATTGCATCAGTTAAATCTTTGACCCAAATATCGGGTTCGTCAGTATCGCTTAAGCCCTTACTAAAAAATAAATTATCTTGAGCTTGTAGAGAAAATGCAATTACACGCGCCATCATTCGTTCATCAGTTTCCGATGGGTGTTTGGCAAGAGTTAGTGAATGGCTTGCATAATAATTACGATCTGCATCTGAAATATGTAACTCGACTTTATGAATCGTTGCGCGTAGGGCCATTGTCGCTAACCTAAGCGCATTGTTCGATGTGGAATGCCAGCATCATAAAAAATCGCTGCTTCAGGAATGAAATTAAATTTTGCATAAAAGGGAATGGCTGCTATTTGGGCGTTTAAATAAATGGGACTGAGACCATGGTTTTGAGCATATTGCAAGAGAGTCGACAATAACGCACTTCCCACGCCTTGTCGACGGCAAGGAGCTAATACTGCCATGCGGCCAATATGAGCCACGTTATTGGTCGAAAAGAGTCGTGCAGTACCAACGCAGACCCCATTGAGGTAAGCGAGGGCATGCCAGGCGCTGGAATCGAGCTCATCTAGCTCTAATGCCACTGGTACATGCTGTTCGACTACAAATACAGCATGCCTGATGGGGGTGGCTAAAGCAGCAGCTTCGCGCCAAGCTCGAATCACTAATTTCATCCTGCCAGTATGCCAAACAATGGTTAAATAGCGCCTGATGCTTCGAATCACTGAACTACGCCTACCAATTGATCATGCCCCTGCAGATTTAGCAAAGGCAATTGCTCAGCGCCTGAAGTTAGGCAAATCTGAACACCTTGATTTCACCATCTTTAAGCGCAGTTACGATGCCCGTAAAAATGTTGCTTTAGCATTTATATATATCGTTGATGTAGTGCTAGCTAATGAGCAAATGGTTTTGAAAAACTGTATTGGCGATGATCAAATTCGTTTAGCGCCTGATACGAATTACCATTTCGTTACCCAAGCTCCCGAGGGAATGAAAGAGCGCCCAGTGGTAATTGGCTTTGGGCCCTGCGGTATTTTTGCGGCTCTCGTTTTAGCGCAAATGGGATTTAAGCCGATCGTTTTAGAGCGCGGCAAGCCAGTCCGCGAGCGCACTCAAGATACATGGGCTTTATGGCGTAAAAATAGTTTAAATCCAGAGTCGAATGTGCAATTTGGCGAAGGAGGTGCAGGCACTTTTTCCGATGGTAAGTTATATAGCCAAATTAAAGATCCGCAATTTTATGGTCGAAAAGTTATGCATGAATTTGTGCTGGCAGGCGCTCCAGCAGAAATTTTATTTGTGGCTAAACCTCACATCGGTACTTTTCGCCTTGTTGGCGTAGTTGAAAAGATGCGTCAAGAAATTATTCGCTTAGGCGGTGAAATTCGTTTTCTTAGTAAAGTTGTGGGCTTACGCATCGAAGATCAGGCGATGAAGGCAGTGCAATTAGAGGGTGGCGACGAGGTGTTAGCAAATCATGTTGTCTTAGCTTTAGGCCATAGTGCGCGAGATACGTTTAAGGCCTTATTTGATGTGGGTGTTTTTATGGAAGCCAAAGCATTTTCTGTGGGTTTTCGGATTGAGCATCCTCAATCACTGATTGATCGCGCGCGCTTAGGATCGCATGCTGGTAATCCATTAATTGGTGCCGCCGATTACAAATTAGTTCACCACGCTAAGAATGGTCGTACGGTATATAGTTTTTGTATGTGCCCAGGCGGTATGGTTGTAGCAGCTGCATCTGAACCGCATTGCGTGGTTACTAATGGCATGAGTCAATATTCTCGAAATGAGCGTAATGCGAATGCCGGCATCGTTGTTGGTATTACACCAGCTGATTTTTTACCAGGCACTCAATCAGGCTCTGGACCAGTGCATCCTTTGGCTGGCATAGAGTTTCAGCGTGCAATAGAGGCCAATGCATATATTTTGGGTGGCTCAACGTATGAGGCACCAGGTCAGTTGGTGGGCGATTTTTTAGCCGCTAGAGCGTCTCAGGAGTTTGGTACGGTTTTACCGTCGTATCAGCCGGGGGTTCATCTTACCGACTTGTCTGCTAGTTTGCCAAGCTACGCTATCGAAGCTATCCGCGAAGCGATTCCTGTATTTGAAAAGAAAATTAAGGGATTTTCAATGGCTGATGCGGTGCTTACCGGTGTTGAAACTCGTACCTCTGCACCATTACGCATCACGCGTGGCACCAACTATCAAAGTATAAATATTAAGGGCTTATATCCTGCCGGAGAGGGCGCTGGTTACGCTGGTGGAATCTTGTCGGCTGGGGTTGATGGCATTAAGGTTGCAGAGGCTTTAGCGCTAGATTTAGTAAACCGACGATAATGCGCCATGGCTTTAATCGTACTCACTGATGCAAAACTGGCTTTTGGCCACGTTGATTTATTAGCAAATACCGCTTTTTCCTTAGATGTAGGTGAGCGCGTTGGTTTAATTGGCCGCAATGGCACGGGCAAGTCCTCCTTACTAAAAATTCTGGCAGGCCTAGAAAAACTTGATGATGGTACCTTGCAGTATCAACAAGGTCTACGCATGGCTTATGTTGCTCAAGAACCTATTTTTGAAGCTCATGAATCAGTGTTTACTGTTGTTTCAGAAGGTGTGGCTATCGCCAAGGCCTTGCGTGAAGAGTACGAAGAATTGAGTGTGGGCGAATGGGATGATGCAGCGCATCACCGCCTTGATGAATTGCAATCGAAATTAGAAGCAATTAGTGGCTGGAATTGGGAGCAGCGTGTTCATGAAACACTAGATCGTTTGCATTTAGATCCCGAGGCGCAAATTGCTACTTTATCGGGTGGAAATAAAAAGCGGGTAGCTTTAGCGCAAGCCTTGGTGGCAATGCCCGATGTTTTACTTTTGGATGAGCCCACTAATCATTTGGATTTAGATTCGATTAGCTGGCTTGAGAGTTTATTAAACGATTTTAATGGCGCAATTGTTTTAGTTACCCATGATCGAGCCTTTTTAGATGCTGTATCTACCCAAATTATTGAACTCGATCGAGGCATCATTCGTACTTATCCTGGCAACTTTACGGCTTATGAAAAACTGAAAGAAGATGAGCTATCGTCTGAATCGCTTGCTAATGCAAGGGCAGATAAGTTATTAGCCCAAGAAGAAGTGTGGATTCGCAAAGGGGTTGAGGCGCGCAGAACCCGGAGTATCAGCCGCATTGTGCGCCTAGAAAAATTACGGGCAAGTAGAGCAGAGCGCCGTGATGCGATTGGTCAAGTGAAGCTAGCGGTATCGGCTGGTGAGCGTAGTGGCAAAATTGTGGCCGATTTGCAATTTGTTTCTAAAGCCTATGATCGAAAGATTGTGAGTAATTTTACTGCGACGATTTTACGTGGCGATAAAGTGGGTTTACTGGGTCCTAACGGCTCTGGTAAAACAACCTTGCTAAAGTTAATTTTAGGAGAAATTACGCCAGATTCTGGAACGGTAACAATGGGAACGCGGATTGATGTGGCCTATTTTGATCAAATGCGTGAAGCCCTTGATCTCAATGCCTCCCTAGAAGATTACATTAGCCCCGGTAGTGAATGGGTGGAAATTAATGGTAATCGCAAACATGTAAAGAGCTATTTGAATGACTTCTTATTTTCTCCTGAACGAACGAACTCGCCCGTGAGCACGCTTTCAGGTGGTGAGCGGAATCGCTTATTACTAGCGCGATTATTTGCTCGACCGGCTAATGTATTGGTGTTAGACGAACCCACCAATGATTTAGATATTGATACTTTAGATTTGCTTGAACAATTATTGCAAGATTACCAAGGTACTGTTTTTCTGGTAAGTCATGATCGCTATTTTTTAGATAATGTTGTGACCAGTATTATTGCGAACGAGGGCGAAGGCTTTTGGAGGGAGTACGAGGGCGGTTATGAAGATTGGAAAATTCAGAAAGCCCGTGCTGATGCTATTTTTGCGAGCAAAACTACTGCGCCACCCGTGGTAAAAAAGAAAGCCCTGTCAAAGTAGATTGCTCCTTTGCATACGCGCCCGCAACTCAGCAATTTCTTCTAATAAATCGAGCGCCAAGGCTACCCCAGGTGTATTGAGGTCAAGGTCTTTTGTTAGAGCGGCAGCCAAACGGGCGCGACGCAGAGAGTTACCACTAAACCGCCAATCTTGAGGGCTAGACCCTGCCGGACTTAAAACGCCTTCAGCAACCCAAGACATAATTTGATCTGCAGGCGTGCTGGCAGCTTGACACAATTCAACAATGGTCATGTGTACTTCTTCTTCGACCACACTGGTTTGAAAAATAGTGATATTAGTTTGAATCATTGCATCTTCCCCTTTATCTACGTACGTGGGTTAAAGTCAAATGCTTTGGCAAAATTACTATAGGCTTCTTTATGAGCTTCGCTATCTGCAGGAGGCAAAGTAATGGTGAGTACGGCATAGAGATCACCAGCTTCCTTACCGGGAATGCCACGACCTTTGAGGCGAAGTTTGCGACCACCACTAGAGTTGGCGGGAATGTTCATTGCTACTGGACCATCTGGTGTTGGTACGGTGACGCTAGCGCCCAGCGCAGCCTCCCACGGCGTAAGCGGTAAATCCATATAAATATCACGGCCATCTACCCGATAAAGCGGATGCGGATGAAAGGCAATTTCCAAATAGAGATCGCCAGCACCACCTTCCCCCATGCCTGGACCACCTTGCCCAGCTAAGCGGAGATTTTGGCCAGCGCGAATCCCCTTTGGAATAGTGACATCGAGTTTGCGTTCCTGCGCGACTAAATTACCATTGGCATCATAAGTAGGCATTTGCAGACTAATACTGCGTTTAGCGCCCTGAAAGGCATCATTAAGATCAATCATGATTTTGGCGTGATGATCTTGGCCTTTAAAATTCATATTGGCACTACGTCTTTGTTGACGTTGGCCTCCACGTGCTTGTCGCCCAAATAAGGATTCAAAAAATTCACTTTGGTCGCCACCATAGTTGCCATCATTGAATTCAAAGCCGGCATTCCAATCGGGTGGTGGAGTAAAGTCTTGACCGCTTTTCCATTGGCTACCCATTTGATCATAGGCAGCCCGTTTTTCTGGATCTTTGAGTACCGCAAAGGCTTCGCCAACTTGTTTGAAGCGTTCTTCAGCGCCAGCTTCTTTGCTTACGTCGGGATGGTATTTGCGCGCCAGTTTACGGTAGGATTGTTTAATCTCATCTTGAGTTGCGGTGCGGGCGACACCAAGCGTTTCGTAATAGTCCTGAAATTTCATGGTTTGATTTTACAGATAATTTTTAAGGCGCCAGATCAAACACCAGCACTTCAGCAGCCTGCCCCTTACTAAGATGGAGATGATCTTCCTCGGAAATGAGTAAGGCATCACCCGCCTGCAGAAGCTGTTCATTAACCACTAATGATCCCCGGACTAAATGTACATAGGCTTTACGCTGAGGATTAAGTTTAAGATCAGCAGTTTGTGTACCAGAGAATAAGCCCGCATAGAGTTTGGCATCTGCCGTCATCATCACTGAATTATCAGCAGGAGAGGGTGAGGCAATTAAACGCAGCTGCCCCTCTTTTTCAGCGGTGGGAATGGTTTTCTGCTCATAACTAGGCGCAATTTCTACCCGACTTGGCTCAAGCCAAATTTGTAAGAGGTGGGTGGTGGTATCTTGCGCATGATTAAATTCACTATGGGTTACCCCTGTGCCTGCACTCATCCGTTGTACATCGCCCGGTGGTATAGCTTCGACATTGCCGATACTATCTTCGTGGGCGAGAACTCCCTCAAGTACATAGGTAATAATTTCCATGTTCCGATGAGCGTGCTTACCGAAACCTTTGCCAGCTGCAACCCAATCTTCGTTGATCACCCTTAAATTACCCCAGCCCATAAAGCGGGGGTCGTGATATCCCGCAAAGGAAAAGGAATGAAAGCTCTTTAGCCAGCCATGATCAGCATAACCACGCTCTTTTGATTTACGAAGTAATTGCATACCCTAACTGGGATCAAGTTTGTCAGGAAACTTGGAAGAAGCAAATTGAATCATGGCAGTAGAAAAAGCTAAAAGTAAAATGGCTCCAGCCATAATCAGCACTTGTAAATTAGCCTCATGATTAGTGCTGACAATATCGATAATTAGCCGAGTTACTGCAGTAATTGCTACTGCTATAAGGAAGCGTACGGGCATCCGATTGGTTTTAAAATATACCCCAATCATTGCGCCAATCTCTAGATATATAAAGAGCAAAATGAGTTCACCGACAGTAGCAAACCCTTTTTGAAACATGGTAATAAAGGCATCGCCTGCTGACCACACCGTGGCTAGCCCAATGGCAAATAAAGCAAGCCGATGAAAAATAGAGACTAATAAATTACCAAAAGATATTGACCAGCGCTCAAAGGTGCGCTCTATATTTGTAACTTCTCGTGTTGAGTCGGGTTGCATAATCACTCCTTTTATTGGCGCTGAACTGAATTTGGTTTGATAAGGTTTATGCTAAACGATTCAGCCAAAAACTGCCAACCATCTTGTTGGCACGCCTGAATTTAAGCCAAATAACCATTTTGAGACGTTTCCAAGACCATTTGGTATGCATGGGAGCAGCCTAAGGCAGAGGCTGAACTGATAACTAGATAAACTAGGGGTATGCGGGGACATTTATCGATTCGAACGGCTGGGCTAATACTAGCTCTAGTAATCTTCACCTACCTTTTTGGATTGGATAGCCGCTTTGCTCCCAAAAATGGCGATGAGTACGTGTATCTGCATATTGCGCGGATGACAGCCACAGCAAATGCTTGGCTACCCTTGCAATCGGCGCTAGATAGTATGCAAAATACCAAGCCGCCACTGTTATTTTGGCAAGGAATTGCCTCAACTAATTGGGGTAACAATTGGTCTTTATGGAGTTTACGTTGGCCTAGTGTTCTCTATACAGCACTGACAGCCTGTTTTTTATTTATTACAGTGCGGCGTTTTACCCAAGATTGGCGTACAGGATGTTTGGCGGCTTTTACATGGCTCAGTTTTTTTGCAACATATCGCTATGGGCGCCCCTTTCTAACCGATCCACCTGAAGTATTTTGGCTAACCCTACCTTTTTTTGCTTTGTTGTATTGGGGGCGTTTAGCGTTTGAGTCAAAATGGCTTTTTCCAGTATTGGCAGCAGGGTGCTTTGGTATTGCTTTTCTTTATAAGTCATTTGCGTATGTGGTGCCTGCATGTTTTGCTTTACTACTTTGGTATTGGCGTTTTCGGCATTGGTCTATCAAGCAAGTTATTTGCCACGATAGCTTAAAGATCATTGCTATTGGCTTAATTGCACTGTTAATTTTTTCGTTATGGTTTGTATTTGACCCAAATCCAGCAGCAATTTGGCGTGAGTTTGTGATGGGTGAGAATGCAGGTAAATTCGCCACAGGAAGCATAGTATATTTGCAAGATTTATTATGGGGAGGCGAAAGCATTGGCTTACTGCTGTTAAGCTTTTTAGCTAATGCGGGTTTATTTATTTTTGTTTTGCTTTCTACCTTGGTGCAAAGTTGGCGCGAGCGTGATCGTATCGGCATAGAAGAAGTTTTTTTATGGCTATTTATTTTGGCATTCTTACTTATTTTTAGCTTGCCCAGCCAGCGTTCGGGACGCTATTTACTGCCTGTAATGCCAGCGGTTGCAGCCCTCATTGCCATGCATTGGCATCGGTTACCGCTTTGGGGTTTTCGAATGGCTTTATTGCTGCAACTCTGCCTCATTCTTTTAATCATTTGGTTAGGGTGGAATTTATCATGGCATTTTGCCATTTGGCATTGGGTTATATTAATCGGCGCCCTGAGCACGATGGTAATTGGCTTATGGTTGCAGAGTAGCACTAAGTTAAGCGCTTTAGCAGGCTGTTTTTTTTCTTACATATTACTTGCCAGTAGCCTTTTGCCGCTCGAGGCTAATTTAGGGCGCTATAGCGCGGCAACTATTGCTGCAATCGATCAACAGGATATTTGGGTGCCCTGCGATTATCGTGCTAAGGATGAAGAGTATCGTTTGTTGATGCCGGGTGCACGCGTGCACGGTTATCAGCAAGTTACGAGTCAGAATCTAGCTAGGCTGAGTCAGCAATATCCTTTGTTTGCTGTTCACTTGCCATCAGCAGAGCAGTTGGTATTGTGTGATGACTGCAAATTGATTGGACAGCGTAGTGAAATGCGTGCACGACAAACGGAAGATGAAATTCTGGCAATTTTATGGGGTCAAATTGACCGCAATTTATTTGTCAAAGAATATATTATTGCATCCCCGAGTGTTGATTTGGCTACAAGTTTGCAGCTCAAGGATGCTTGTCGATGAAGCGTACTTTTAGTTTACTTGCTTTGCTGCTAGCAAGCGCCTGTGCTATTTTTTATCTCAGAACCCTGGCGCCATGGTCAGAGTTTAGACCACCTTTATTTGATGTCTCGATATCAACAGAAAAAACTTACCCCAAAAAATTACTGAATGACTTTAATCCCCAACTTGCAGGCGCTTGGGTTGCTAGCTCAATGGCAGCATCAGTACACGCCGCATCATTAATACCCTTAAGCGATGGCAATTTACGCGCATTCTGGTTTGCTGGTAGTCGCGAAGGTGCCCCCGACGTAGTAATTAATTCGTCGATGCTTAATCTGAAAACCGGCAATTGGAGTGAGCCAACGATAGTAATGGATCGCGTAACTGCAGAAAAAGGTTTGTCGCGTTATATCGCTAAATTAGGTAATCCAGTTCCTGCGTGGGATACCGATGGTCGTTTACGCCTTTTCTTTGTTACGGTTTCTTTGGGCGGTTGGGCTGGTAGTTCAATCAGTACGATGGTATCAAATGATGAGGGAATTAATTGGGAGCGACCAAGCCGCTTAATTACATCACCATTTCTAAACCTGAGCTCATTAGTAAAGTCTCCCGCAATTCGTTTTGCTGATGGTCGTTTGGGCTTGCCTTCTTATCATGAATTGGTCGGTAAGTTTGGTGAGTTTTTGCGTCTTGACGCACACCGAGTAATTGATAAACGGCGTATGAGTTCGGGTAGAGAAAGCTTACAGCCCCTCGTTTTTATTGAGTCTACTGAACAAGCAAGGGCCTTTTTTAGGCAGGCGCGAAGCGCTGGACCAGCCCATATTCCCAGTAGCATTACGCACTCAGCTGGTTATAGTTGGGAAAAAACCAATGACCTCGTCTTTTCTAATCCTAATTCAGCAATTGCTGGCGTGCAATTACCTGATGGAACTCGGCTATTGGTATTAAACGATTTGGCGGTAGGTCGACATCGTTTAGTGTTATTGATGGCAACTCCTCAAGAGGCAAATTATTCTCCTTGGCGTTTGCTTACAGTAATTGAGGATGATAGTAAATTGCCAGCTGTCGAGCGGCGGGAATATTCTTATCCTTTTTTAACTGTAACTAGTAATGGAGATGCACATTTGGTTTATACCTGGGACAGAAAAAAAATTCGCCACTTACAATTACCTGCCGAATGGCTTAAAAACCGGCGGAGCGAACAAGTGCCATCATGAATACACTCTTAAGCGCCATCAGTTTGTTATCGTCACAACAATTGCTGGCATTGCTAGAAATGGCTACGACTTGCGCAATGCTTACGGTATGGGCACTTGAATTGCTTGTTGGTCGGCATCTATCTTTAATTGTGCGTAGCTTGGCTGGCATTGTTTTGGCGCTGCTTTTATTTTGGCCAAGCGACTCTTGGAATTATTTAGGGATTTCTCTCGAATTGCCTTTAGCAGCTTATGTGCGTGGCATTACTGGTGATTTGAGTGTTGTTACTCTGGCGTTACTGTGGTCTAGTTTTTTTATGGGCAAAAAACTCTTGTTACCAGTTCAGTTTAAGTTTGCATTGCTGATCATCGCACTTGTTTTATATCCACTTGCTTTGGGTCTAAGCATGCTTGATCCCTATGCTTGGGGGTATAGCTCATGGATTTTCTTAGCTATAGTAGTCTTTTTTGCTTTTGTTGCTTGGTGGAGGCGGTGGAATTGCTTGGTCTATGCCATTGCCTTGGCTTTATGCGCGTGGGCTTTACAATGGCATGAGTCTACTAATTTGTGGGATTATTTGCTTGATCCCTTTTTAGTCGGCTGGGCCTTAGTGAGTTTGGCAATCTATTTTTTCAAACTAAACCCAAGCAGGCCCTCTAAAGCTTAGTCAGGAATATTGGCTTTACGAATGAGAGGACCCCAGCGATTAATCTCTTTCTCAAGGTGATTTTTTAATCCATCCTCAGATACTTTAGCCATTGGAACAATATCAATACTCGATTCATCCATGCGCGCCTTAATCGACGGATCATTTAAGGCGGCCTTTAAAGCTGTATTCAGTTTTTTCAATACTGCCGGTGGCGTACCTTTAGGGGCATAAATACCATGCCATACTTTGACATCAAATCCTTTTAATCCACCTTCCTCTAAAGTTGGCACATTAGGTAGGCTGGCTAAGCGTTTTGGTGTAGTGACGCCATACGTTTTTACTTTATCGGATTTAATAAAAGGCAGAGTTTGGGTCGTTTGATCGCATAATAAATCAACTTGGCCGCCTAAAAGATCATTAAATGCTGGGCCAGTACCCTTGTAAGGAATGGTAGTGAGCTTTACGCCAATGGCATCCATAAACACTAAGCCGCAGAGTTGAGAAACTGCACCTGGACCAGCATTAGCCATCGTTACTTTTTTCTCATTTTTCTTCAGATACGCAATCAGTTCTTTAAGATTATTGGGTGGGAAATCTTTTCTGGCCAATAAAACCATGGGCACATCAACTACTTGACCAATGTATTCAAAATCTTTCATTGGGTCATACGCTAATTTATCGTGTAAGGCAGGCGCAGTAGCCATGCCGATATGATAAATAAATATGGTGTAGCCATCTGGTTTTGCCTTAGCGATTTTATTGGCGGCAACAGTGCCACCGGCTCCCAATACGTTTTCAACGACCACAGTTTCGCCGAGTGACTTACCCATTGGCACCGCAATTAGGCGCGCGACAATATCAGTTGGGCCTCCAGCCGCAAAGGGCACGATTAAATTAATTGGTCGAGTAGGAAATTTTTCATCGGCCTTACTTTGAGCTAGGGCAAGCCCAGCAAGTGTTAAGGCACTCATCCCTAAAAGCGGGGCTAAAATTTTGGTCAAAAAATGACGATGGGTGATTGGCAGCTTCATTAAAAAATCTCCGATGAATAATTTACTTTTTATCTTCGCTAATATCTTGATTCTGCCATTGCTACCCCATAGAAAAGATAGGTGTTTACCAGCAATTTAGCTTTAAAATCGCAGTTATTTAGCCCGATTGAGGGTTTTTTGCGCCAATAGCACTACTGGGTGATCGATCATGCGCCCATCTAATTTGACAGCGCCACCATGCGCGTCATGGTCGGCCTGTACTACCCGTTTAGCCCACTCAATTTCGGCGCTACTGGGCTCAAAGGCTTTGCGTACTATGCCAACTTGACTGGGGTGAATACATAATTTACCCCCAAATCCCATGCGTTTCGCGCGGTTAGCATCGGCACTAATTCGGTTTTCATCAGTCGTAGTCGGTGTCACGCCATCAATGGGGGGTGCAATTTCGGCTACCCTCGATTGAAAGACTAACTGGAAACGTGCAGTTAGCAATTCACTTTCTTCGTCGTCGCATACCATGCCAAGATCGGCTTGTAAATCTAGATTGCCTAAGGCTAAACGCAAAACTTGTTGGGCATTGGCAATTTCTTTAAGACAATCGAGGCCGAGCGCAGTTTCAATCATGGGAATAATGGCAGTTGCAGGTAAGATTTGTGCAGCCCCATTAATTTGATCGCGTGATTCACTTTTTGGAATTAATAAACAGGGTGCATTGATTTCTTCTGCGAGCGCTAAATCAGCGCCGTAAAATTTAGTGCCGGGAGCATTGATTCGAATCACCAACTGTTTTTTTTGTGCGGCACTGAAATCGCCCCAAGCTTGGCGTAAAAGGCTGCGCGCTTTTTCTTTATCATCAGCACCAACTGCATCTTCAAGATCAATAATGACCCCAGCAGCTCCGCTATTGAGGGCCTTGATAAAACGATCAGGTCGAGTGCCTGGCACAAATAAAAAATTAGTACAAAATGCTAAAGTGGGTTCTAGGGGGCTCATAAGATCGATTCTTGATTAAATAGCTGAATAACAGATTGAATATAAAATTTAAATTTCGGGACTTAATAAGAAGCCAACTTTGGTGCAGCGACGAATTTCCCATAATGCATTTATTGCTTGAGTCATTTCGGCGGCGCTAGCACCCCCACTAAATTGCGCTAAACGCATAGCTTTCGCGGTAATTTCAGTGCGGCTAAGCGTATTGCCCGGATCACCCTTGGGTTCGTCGACCCGACCTTCAAGACAGCGACCATCATTTAAGTAGACTTTAACTTTACCAATCCAGCGTTGGGGATAGGCTTGATCAACCTCGGGATCAAGCGTCATAATGACGCGATTGCGTAAATTACAAATGGCCTCATCGTGATAGTGGGTGGCAAATTCAGATAAACCTAAAAATTGATAGTAAGCAGCTAAAGCTAAGACAGTACCCATTGAAAATTTTGATTGGTGTATCGAACTTGGATCAATTACCGGCCCTAGTACATCAATGGCGCCTTGATGAACGAGTGCCTCAATGCGCAAAATGTCAGATGCCTGCAGACGATGAGTTTGCATAACTTGGAGTAGTGCATCGGCAGCAGGATGGGTATGACGACAAGAGGCATGATATTTAAAACTAGTTTCAGCTAAGGCCCAACGCCGACCTAAGCCATCAATGAGTTTGCTGGGCTCAGCATCGCTTGACATGCCAGCGGCTAAGCCTTGCGGCCCCTCTAAAATATGTTGGGCGCCAGTAAATCCAGCTTGAGCAAGATAGGCCGACATTAGACCGGCAGCTGCTGCATGCGCAGTATGTAATTGTTTAGAGTCGGCAGCATCGCGTAAAAATTCCCAGAGCCCAGCTGATTGTGTGCCAGCAGAGCCAAAGGCATTGAGCATTTGGTCGGGGGTGAGATTCAGTAGTCGGCCCACCGTTGCTGCAGCAGCAAGGGTGCCAGCTGTACCCGTAGTATGAAAAACTTTGTAATGCGAGCGACCTAAAAATTCACCTACCCGAATACCTACCTCATAGCCTGCGACAGCGGCGACTAGTAATTCTTCACCTGAGCAACCGAGGGCTTGTGCACAAGCAAGTGCTGGCGGAAAGACTACGGTAGCGGGATGAAAAACGGAGCCGTTATGCACATCATCTTGTTCAGCTACGTGTGAGGCGGCGGCATTTGCCATAGCGGCTAAGTACGGGCTGGAGGGTTGACGTGTCAACAGAATTTCTGCTGCACCTGCTGAATTCGCTTGAGGATTGATTAAATTAGGCCCCATTTGTTGGGCAAATTGCGCGATGATTTCTACTGGCTTAGCACCTTTTCCTGCGATTGCTGAACCAAACCAATCAACTAATAAATCCTCGGCGCGATTCATGACGCTGGCAGGAATTGCTTGAGCAGATAAGTTTGCAGCGAAGTGGGCTAATTCAGCTGAGTAATTTTTCATGGTTGAAAGGGGAGATATTTAATTTAAAACTGCAGTAGCTTGCATGGTGAGCCAGCCCTCATGATCTTGCGCCCACACCTGAATTGTTTTACCACTAGGATCGCTAGAGATATCTGGAACTGCACAAACGGTGAATGGGTTAAGGTCAAAGCTAGGCCGGATGGCACGAAACTCAAAATGCTTGAGGGTGCAATTTGGCATACTTTGCCGCACTAAATCAACTAGTAAGGTTGCAATTAACGGCCCATGCACGATTAAACCGGGGTAGCCCTCAACCTCGGTGACATAGCGACGATCGTAATGAATGCGATGACCGTTAAAGGTAAGTGCAGAGTAACGAAACAACAACACCTCAGTAGGCGTAATGGTTTTAGTCCAGCGCGCATTTTGGGGCGCGGGGGTAGGAGCAATCGGTTTATCGTTAGCGCTAGGCGAGTCGCGATAAACAATATCATGTTCTTCAATTAGCGCTAAACCTGTTTGATTTGAAATAAGATGCCGCACCAAGACAAAAATGAGATCACCAGTGCGACCTGCTTTATGCGTAACTGATTCAATAGTTGATACTTTTTCAATTTGATTACCGACACGTAATGGATTAAGTGGGTTAGGCCAATCTAGGCGTCCACCTGCCCACATGCGTCGCGGTAAAGGCACTGGCGGTAAGAAACCACCGCGTTGGGGATGACCATCCGCTCCAATTTCTGCTTGACGGGCATGTGGTAGAAAGTAAAGCCAATGCCATAGTTCGGGCAATGCAAGAGCAGTAGGCTCGTCGGGAATGATGAGATCAGGGTAATCGAGTGTGGCGGCTAAGCAGTTGACTGGCGCTACAGTAATTTGATCATGGAGCACTTCAGTTTTGCCTACCCACTCTTGCAGGTGGGCGATGGTTGTGGGTTCGATGCGCATACGCTATTGTGCTACGGCAATAATAAGCTTGCTAAACCAGCTAATGCAGCACAACCCAAAACTGGCATGACCCCTTTTTTATAGCGAAGCAAGGCAACTGCTGAGCCAATAAAGATGAGGATACTGAGCCAAGAAATGGCGCCCGCTAAACCATGAGGAAAAAATACGTGATATGCAAAAAATAGCCCTAGGTTGGCAATTACTCCAACTACTGCGGCAGTAATTGCAGTTAAGGGCGCTGTAAAACTGAGCTTGCCATGGGTAGATTCAATTAAAGGGGCGCCGAGTAAAATAAACAAAAAAGACGGCAAAAAGGTAAACCAAGTGACGACAGTCGCTGCAAAGGCGCCGGCCCAAAAGGCATGCATACTGCCAAACAGATGTTGCGCATAGCCCGCTAAAAAACCAACGAAAGCCACAATCATGATGAGGGGTCCAGGCGTGGTTTCTCCTAAGGCTAGGCCATCAATCATTTGCCCAGCAGTAAGCCAATGGTATTGATCGACCGCACCTTGATAAACATAGGGCAGCACAGCGTAGGCGCCACCAAAAGTGAGTAGGGCAGCTTTGGTAAAAAACCAAGCTAGTTGCGGGTAGAGTGATTTCCAGTCAAATAGAGCAATGAGTAATACCATTGGTGCAATCCATAAACTAAGACCAATGACTGTATGCATGATGGATTTTTTTAAATTAAAACGGGCATGTTCGGGTATGGGGGTGTCGTCATCAATTAAGGCGGGTATATTTATGACCGCAGTATTGTTACCGTGGGCGCCAGAGGTGATTGCAAATACTGCAGGGTAGCGCTTACCACCCCACATACCAATCAGCGCTGCCAAAATAATAATTACCGGAAAAGCTAAATTGAAAATAAAGATGGCGATGAAAGATGCCGCAGCAATATACCAGAGGGCTTGATGCTTAAGGGCGCGCGAGCCAATGCGCTGAACTGCTTGAATTACAATGGCGGTGACGGCAGGCTTAATCCCAAAAAAAATCGCGGCAATGATTGGCACTTGACCAAAGCGTACGTAAACCCATGAGAGGGCGATCAAAATAAATAGGGATGGCAGAACAAATAAACTGCCCGCTAAAATTCCGCCCAGGTTGCGATGCATAAGCCAACCAACATAAGTTACTAGTTGCTGAGCTTCGGGTCCTGGCAAGACCATGCAGTAATTTAATGCATGTAAAAAACGACGCTCAGAAATCCAGTGTCGTTTTTCAACTACCTCTTGATGCAAGATGGCGATTTGCCCAGTCGGCCCACCAAAGCTTATAAAACCAAGCTTCAGCCAAAAACCAAGTGCCTCGCGCAGTGTTACTGTTTTCAAGTAGACCCGGTATCAATGGCGATGTGACTAAAGCCGCAATCAACATAAATAATTTCGCCAGTAATACCATTGGCTAAATTAGAAAGTAAAAAGGCTGCGGTATTGCCGACATCATCGATGGTGACATTACGGCGCAAGGGGGCTGAGCTAGCAACGATATTCAGTAACTTGCTAAAGTCTTTAATACCCGATGCTGCTAGCGTTTTAATTGGACCAGCTGATATGCCATTCGTACGAATCCCTTTGGGGCCCAAGCAGCTGGCTAAATAACGCACCGACGCTTCTAAGGAGGCTTTAGCAAGCCCCATGATGTTGTAGTTAGGAATAGCGCGCATCGCCCCCAAATAAGTTAGGGTAAGTAAAGAGGCATCGGCGCTTAGCATCGGTAAGGCTTCTTTAGCTAAAGCGGGGAAGCTGTAGGCTGAGATGTCATGGGCAATTTGATAATTTTCACGTGTAAAGCCATCTAAAAAATCACCGGCTAAGGCTTCGCGCGGGGCAAACCCAATCGCATGCACCAAACCATCTAATTGTGACCAATGTTTGCCTAAATTAACAAATAAGGCCTTAATTTGATCATCGCTACTAACATCACAGTCAAAAATGAGGCTAGTTTCGAATTCTTTGGCAAATTCAACGGCTCGATCTTTGAAGCGCTCGCCCACATAAGTAAAGGCCAGTTCAGCCCCTTCGCGCTTGCAGGCTGTGGCGATGCCATAGGCTATAGAGCGGTTCGACAACAGCCCAGTAATGAGAATTTTTTTGCCAGCGAGAAAGCCCATCTTCGTTCCTTTGCATCAAATGTGGTTTGCTATCTACAATTGTTGCATATGCTTTGCTTTAAATCCTCAATTAACTACCTAACGGCTTATCTCCTGGTTTGCCTAGGCCTGTCTTTAAACCCGCTTGAAGCCTTAGCCAGCGAGGGTATTGCCCAATATGGCACTCCCAAGTATGCCGCGGGGTTTCCCCACTTTGATTATGTCAACCCCCTAGCGCCTCGGGGTGGCACCTTAACTTTGCCAAATCCTGATCGGCGCACGAGTTTTGATAAGTTCAATCCATTTACTCTGCGTGGGGTAACAGCGCCAGGCGTAGCGCAATTAATGTTTGAGTCACTTACCGTTGGTAGTGCCGATGAAGTATCTAGTGCCTATGGACTTATTGCCGAAGATATCACTGTAGCTAAAGACAAAATGTCGGTCAGCTTTCGGATTCGTCCGCAAGCCAGTTTTTCCGATGGCAGCCCAATTTTAGCGGCTGATGTGAAGCATAGTTTCGATACTCTTATGAGTAAGTTAGCCAATCCGCAATTTCGTACGGTGTATGCCGATGTAAAACAAGCAGTAGTGGTGGCAGAGCGAGAGATTCGTTTTGATTTTAAAAATCGCAATACCGAGTTGCCAGTGATGGTGGGATCTTTACCCATTTTTTCGCGCTTTTGGGGCAAGCGTCCTGATGGTTCGATTACGGCTTTTGATAAGTTGGCATTTGAAATTCCTTTAGGTAGTGGGCCTTATTTAATTGAGTCTTATAAAGCTGGTAAGACCATGATTTTTAAGCGCAACCCGCGCTACTGGGCCGATCAACCGAATTTCAAGGTAAATGTACGCGTTGGTTTTTTCAACTTTGATCGCGTCGTATATAAGTTATATAGCGATGATGCAGTGCGCTTAGAAGCATTTAAAGCGGGTGAGTTTGACGCTTTAGTCGAGTACCGCGCTAAAAATTGGGCAAAAAGTTTTGTTGGTCCAAAATTTAATGACGGCACTTTACTAAAAAAAGATTTTCCGAATTTTAATGGCGCTGGAATGCAAGGCTTCGCGATGAATTTACGCCGACCCTTATTTCAAGATGTGCGGGTAAGGCAAGCCTTGGGCTACGCTTTAGATTTTGAATGGCTTAATCGACAGCTTTTTTATAATCAATATAGCCGCATTAATAGTTTTTTTACCAATAGTGATTTGAGCGCCAATTTTGCTGGTGAAACTACCCCAACTGCAGCCGAAATGAAATTATTACTGCCCTTGCAGGCGCGTTATCCCCAGTGGGTTCCCGCTGCGGTATTTGGTGCAATGCCGCCGGCCCCTTCAACTGCTCCGCCTAGTAGTTTGCGACAAAACTTACGCACCGCTCGCGATTTGTTAGCTCAAGCTGGCTGGACTTATCGAGATGGGGCCTTACGTAATGCCAAAGGCGAACAGTTTCGCTTTGAGATAGTTGAAGATGGACCATTCTTTTTACGCGTCATTTCAGCGTATGTGCGTAACTTAGAGAAGCTCGGTATTAAAGTGGAAATTCGCACTAGCGACTTTGCTTTACATCAAAAGCGCATGGATGAGTATGATTTTGATATGACCACAATTCGCTTTCCTGATTCACAAAGTCCTGGCAATGAATTATGGGATCGCTTTGGTAGTAATGCGGCAAAAGAAAAAGGTTCTGATAATGTAATCGGGGTTCAATCGCCAGTGGTCGATGCGCTGATTGATGCTATTGTCAAGGCGGAAACACGTGAGCAACTGACTACTGCTAGTCGGGCACTGGATCGGGTCTTATGGAATAGTTATTACGTCATTCCACAGTGGTACAACCCTACTCATCGGATCGCTTATCGCAAAGAAATGCGCTATCCCAAGCCCCCCTTATATTACATGGCCGAGGGTTGGATTTTATCAAACTGGTGGCGAGAGGAAAAATAATGCGCGGACAAATCTGGGTCTATATTCTGAAGCGTTTGCTTTTGATGATTCCAACTATTTTGGGTGTTTTAACTTTGACTTTTGTAGTCGTGCAATTCGTACCTGGCGGTCCAGTTGAACAATTAATGATGGAATTAAAAGGTAAGGGCGATGCTGCGGTTAGTGCAGAGTCATCGGGTGGTGGTAGTAATTATCGTGGTCGTCAAGGTTTAGATGCCGAGCGTTTAGCTGAAGTAAAGGCCTTGTATGGGTTTGATAAACCACCATTAGAGCGTTACTTGACGATGCTAAAGCGCTTTATCCAATTTGATTTGGGAGAGAGTTATTACCAGCACCAACGGGTATGGGATTTGATTGTTACTAAACTTCCAGTTTCTATCAGCATTGGTTTGTGGACCTTTTTTATTACTTATTTAGTATCGATTCCATTAGGCATTGCGAAGGCAGTCCGCGAAGGTTCGCGTTTCGATGCTGTAACTAGCCTCCTCATTTTGATTGGCTATGCCATTCCGGGTTTTGTTTTAGGCGTTTTACTTTTAGTCTTGTTTGGTGGCGGAAGTTTTTTACAAATATTTCCTTTGCGTGGCCTCACTTCAGATAATTGGAATGATTTAAGTCTGATCAGCAAAATACT
>CAMCUP010000037.1 GCA_945878885.1 Polynucleobacter meluiroseus
CGCGCAGATTTATTAGCTGGTCTTACTGGAGCGGTAGTCGTTTTGCCACAAGGTATTGCCTTTGCCATGTTGGCAGGTATGCCACCGCAATATGGCCTTTATGCAGCTATGGTGCCCTGTTTAATTGCTGCCCTATTTGGCTCAAGTCGTTTAATGGTAACTGGTCCAGCAAACGCAATCTCGCTCACCACCATGGCATTAATAGCGCCACTCGCAGCCCCCGAGTCGGCAGAGTATGTTGGTTTAGTCCTAACGCTGAGTTTTTTAATTGGCCTTATTCAAATTACTTTGGGTTTTAGCGGTGTAGGCAAGTGGGTTGAAAAGGTCCCTCACTCAGTAATTGTTGGTTTTACTGTTGGTGCTGCATTTCTGATTATCAATAGTCAAATTGGAACAATTACCGGCTTTGCTATCCCACGCGGCATTAGCCCACATGAAACACTATATGAGCTTTATTTAGCGCTCCAACAAAATCAATGGCATCCAGCAGTAATCGGTTTAGTCGTAGCCACAGTTTTAATCATTATTATTTGGCGCCCCCTCAATCGCTGGTTCCCAGGAATGCTAGTAGCAGTGATTATTGGGAGTCTCATTGCACTCTATGTCGAGAGCCTCTACCCTCAACTCACTCCCTTTAAGCGCGTAAGTAGCATTCCGGGGGCTATGCCTGCCTTCTCCTTGCCGCGTCTCGATATGAATACGCTGAATCAACTATTTGGGGCAACCTTAATTATGGCTCTATTGGCCTCAACTGAAGCTATGGCAATTGCCCGTGCAATGGCCTTAAAAACAAAAGATCGCTTTAATGCTAATCAAGAATTTATTGGTCAGGGCTTAGCCAATATAGCAGGCGCCTTTTTTTCGGCCTACCCATCGAGTGGCTCATTTAATCGCACTGGTGTGAATTTATCTGCTGGGGCAAAAACACCTTTATCAGCCATTAGTGCAGCGCTTTTCTTAGTGATTATTTTGGCCTTTGTTGGCCCACTCGCTAAATATCTTCCCTACCCTGTTATTGGCGCTTTACTACTGGTAGTGGCTTGGAATCTAATTGACCCTAAAGAGATTCGCAAAGAATTTCAGCATGGTCCTAAAGAGTGGCTGCCAATGGTGATTACCTTTATTGGAACCATTACGATTTCTCTGGAATGGGCAATTTTAGCGGGTATTTTTACTTCGATCCTCACTCACCATTTGTATAAAAATAAAAACAAGCACTAAGCTGCTACCTGAGTACCAGGGAGGTCTAGTAACTTTAAGCGCTGTATTTTTCCTGAGGCACCACGAGGTAATTCTGTGACAAAAAGAATTGTCTTCGGGGTGCGCAGTTTGCCTAAATGCTCTAAGCAATAATTTCTAATTTCAAGCTCACTACAGAGAGTGTCAGATTTTAAAACGATGGCAACCAAAATATCTTGCCCATAATTAACATCAGGCATGCCTACCGCAGCTGCATCAAGTATTGCTGGATGCTTAAGTAAGGCTTCATCTATTTCACGGGGAGCAATATTTTCACCGCCCTTAATAATTAATTCCTTCAAGCGGCCAGTAATGAAATAAAAACCATCATCATCACGTAAACCTAAATCACCTGTTTTTAACCAGCCATCACTAGCAAAAGCTTTTGCTGTTTCAGCTTCGCCATGGTAATACGCTTGCATTACATTAGCGCCACGTAAACAGACCTCACCAATTTGATTATTAGCCAGCTCAAGACCGCTAGGATCAACTACTTTAGCTTCAACGCCACAAGGCAATCCAGGGCTGCCATAACGTCGACTACCGTCTTGCGGATTACAAAAAACCATGGAGGCTGATTCAGTCATGCCCATTCCTTCTATTACTGGAATACCAAAGAGATTTTCAAACTCCCGATGATGCTCTGGTGGTAATGGCGCAGAAGCCGATCGGCCAAAACGTATTTGCTTGAGTTGCGCCGCAAAATTAGTATCCACTCCATTTGCTTTAGCTGCATTGATTAAATATGCAATGATGGTTGGGACCATATTAATCCAAGTGCACCGATACTTAATTGCAACTGGCCACCAATTGGAAACTGAAAAATGATGGGGGGCTACAATTGCACCGCCTGAATAAAACGGTGATATGGTAGCAATCACTTGCCCATTAATGTGATAAATCGGTAAAGAACTTAAGACAATATCTGCTGGGGTAAGACCGTGCCATACACTGACCGTCTTAGCGGCATGCAACACATTGGCGTGGCTTAGAAGCACTCCCTTAGGGGTTCCGGTTGTGCCCGAGGTATACATTAGTAATGCTGGGTCGCTTGCCTTAAGCTGAGGTAAAGCACCTGCTACAGCATTCAGAAATGGGCCCTGAGCCGCATCAGGATCTAACTCAACCAGCTTAAATTTAGCTTGAATTTTTGTTAATGTATTAAATAAATGGTCTTTATTCTCTGGTGCATAAAATAATATTTCAATATCACTATGTTCAAATACCCAAGCTAATTGATCAGCCGGGGCTAATAAATTCATTGGCACAACAACCCGACCAGTAGCCATCGTGGCTAGAAAAACCGTAGCAGTTTGCCTGCCGTTATGCATAAATAAACCGACATGCCCATGCTTACTAATACCCTGCTCATTAAACCAAGTAAATAGATGTCGAGCCTCTAGGGCTAGTTGACCATACGTAAGTACTGCATTATTTTCTGGGGCAAATAAAAAGGGTGCAGCAGCTTGCTGGCGACCCCAG
The DNA here is from genome assembly GCA_945878885.1 of Polynucleobacter meluiroseus. Classification (GTDB taxonomy): domain Bacteria; phylum Pseudomonadota; class Gammaproteobacteria; order Burkholderiales; family Burkholderiaceae; genus Polynucleobacter; species Polynucleobacter meluiroseus_C. The sequence goes on from CAMCUP010000037.1 coordinate 2,722, forward strand.
TAAGTCATGACATCACCAATAGTCATACATGAATTTGGTGGTAACCTTAATTTCTCTTGATCTAACATAAAGACAGGGTAACTTGGTTAATAGTTGCACGCATAATTCAGTGAAGAATTTAATTAAGCAGACGGAAATCGACTGAAATAATTTTCTAGTAAAGCTTCAACTGTCGGCACAATTTCAGGTATCGGATGAACCACGCGTGCAATATTCAGGTAATGCCGATAATTCAGATTATCTGAAAAGTTATTTCGGCCCCAAGTGCCACAACCCATAGATAAAGAAAAGGGTAGGCCATTATCAAAACTACCACCAGTCGCAATTGCATGAGCTTGATTCACAATGACTCTAGCCACGGGCAATTCATTTGCCAACTCAGCAGCGCGCCCTTCCATGATCGAGCCCTGTAATTGGGTATGCAGGCCAACAGAGTGCCCTGCGCCCTGATAAGCATATACCGTGGCAATCATGGCTTTAGCGGCGGCAAAATCAGTTGCTTGCCAAACCGTGAGAACAGGACTCAACTTTTCCCCAGAAAATGGTGCAAGCGCCCCAGCGCCCTCTTCTTCTATCATGAGAAAGTGTGCCGACTTAGCGAGGGGATTTTTTAACCCAGCTCGTTCGGCAATAAAAGCTGCGGTCTGAGCGGTAAGTGTTGAAGTTAATTTACCATCATGAAACATCACTTCTTGTAAACGTTGTTTATCGGCCGCATCTAACAATACGCCACCTGCCAGCTCTAGGGCCTTGATAGCTGGTGCATATACAGGCGCGCATATCACCACGCCATTTTCACTCGAGCAACTAGTAGCGTTATCAAATGTTTTCGATTGAGCAATTTTCTGAGCAGCACTAACTAAATCAGCTAGTTCATCGATGATGACTACGACATTGCCAGCGCCAACGCCAAAAGCAGGTGTTCCCGAAGCATATGCTGCGCGAATATTCGCTTGCGAGCCTGTGGCCACTACCAAATCAGCTAAGCGCATTAATTCATGAGTAGCATCTTTAGTGATTGGGCTTGGCAACACTTGAACTAAATCACGCGGTGCCTTCACTAAATCTAGTTGTTGATGTACAAATTCTAGTAATCGCGCGCAAGTCGTTTGCCCCTTTGGAGATGGCGCCAAAATAATCGCATTTCGGCACTTCAAGGCATTGAGAATTTTATTAATTGGCGTAGCGCCCGGATTGGTCGATGGAGTGATTGCTGCCACCACTCCCACAGGCCTTGCATATTCCGATAGTCCCGAAGCTGCATCATGCGAAATAAGGCCAACAGACTTGGCATTTTTAAGGTCGCGAACTAAACCCAAGGTTTTACGATAATTTTTCTTAAATTTATCAGCTACATTTCCAAGGCCCGTATCAAGTACTGCTAATTCAGCCAATGCTTGATTACGCGTGGGCTCTAAGATAGCCCAAGCTACTGCCTCTACAACTAAATCGACTTCACTTTGGTTAAATTGTTCAAATGACTTTTGGGCAACTCGCGCACGGGCAACTAATTTTTCTACGGGAGACATTATTCGGCCTTAATACCCGAGTCTTTAGTTACCTTAGTCCATTTAGCCAATTCAGCTTTTACGATCGCACCTAATTGCGCTGGAGTACTGCCTACAGCCTCTGCGCCCTGGGCGATTAATTTTTCTTTAGTACTGGGTTGAGCTAATACTTTCACTACCGCGTTATATAAGGCATCGACACTGGCTTGAGGTGTGCCCACTGGCACAAACATGGCATACCAAGAATCTACCTCAAAATCTTTAAAGCCCGACTCAGCCATTGTTGGTACATCTGGAAAAATAACCGAACGCTTAGTAGTCGAAACTGCTAAAGCACGTAATTTTCCCGCCTTAATATATTGTGTAGCAGCGGGAATCGAGACCCATAACAAGGGTACTTGCCCTGCCATTACATCAGTAACTGCTGGACCACCTCCGCGATAAGGAATATGGATCATTTTCACATTACCGCCCGATGCCATCATGGCCCCTGCCAAATGGCCTGGAGAACCATTGCCAACAGAAGCAAAAGCAATTGTGTCAGGCTTAAGGCGGGCTAACTCGATGGCTTCTTTAACAGTCTTAGCTGGAAAATCAGGATTTGCTACTAAGATTTGTGGCAAAGAAGCTACCAAAGATACAGGCAAGAAATCTTTCTCGGTATTAAAGGCAAGTTTTGGATAAATAGCGGGATTAATCGTATGTGAAGATAAAGTAAATAGCACGGTATAGCCATCAGCTGGTGATTTAGCAACCGCATCAGTACCAATTGACCCACCAGCACCACCGCGGTTATCAATAATGATCTGCTGTCCCAAAGCTTGACTCAAGGGTTCTTGCACAATACGAGCAATCACATCGGTACCGCCGCCAGGTGGGTAAGGTACGACAAATTTAATTGACTTAGTGGGCCATGCTTGAGCCAAAGTTGAACCAGCAAACATGAATCCGCTGCTGGTAAAAAATATGGTAATAAGTAGTTTTATAAAAATTGGTTTTTTCATTTTGTTTCCTTTATTTCCATTTACCCATTATTTCTCAAAATTCAGATTGCGCTATATCGAATTGACTAAAGTTGTAGAATAACTAATCTTACTCAACGGAACAAGTTGTTTCGTCTAAGTGAAATTACTAGTATTTTAATGGCTAAATAGTGCTGCGTTCTACTAAAATGAACAAATTCCTTTATTTCCTAAAATTAAACAGCGATGCTTGAATCGACCCTAATAGACGTGGTAGAGAGCATTAAAAAAGACCCTGCCAATGAAAATTCATCCCTGCTCAAGGGCGTCGTCATTCTTGAGGCTCTAGCTAGCCTGTCGCAACCAGCTACTTTGGCACAACTGATGCAAATTACCAACATGCCTAAAGCATCTTTACATCGTACTTTAGCCATCTTTGAAGAAGCTGGTCTGGTCTCTCGCGAACCAGGTGGTAAAACTTATGCCCCCGGTGAGCGCCTCTCTAAATTGGCTCTGGCAACCATTATTCACGATAATGTGGCTGCAGTGCGCCACAGTGTCTTAAAAAAATTAGTCGCTGAGGTAGGTGAAACCTGTAATTTAGCCGTGTTGCGGCGCGGTGAGCTGTTTTACCTCGACCGAGTTGAGGCCGATTGGCCGCTGCGTTTACATCTACCCCCAGGCTCAGTGCTACCTCCACATTGCAGCGCAAGTGGCAAATTACTACTCGCCTTTAAGCCCAGCGAAGAGCGTCGTCAATTATTAAAAAATCTACCTTTGCAACCATTTACGCATCGTACCATTACCGATCGTACTCTTTTAGAATCTGAATTAGAGCGCATCGTCACAACAGGTTATGCGGTGGATAACGAAGAATATGTGATCGGCGTATCTTGTGTGGCTGTACCAGTTTACGATAGCAGTCTGCAAGTAGTTGCTGCAATTGCCATTCACGCTGCTACTGCACGACTACCCCTTAATCAAGCGATGGAATATATTCCACAATTACAAGAAGCCTCGCAGAACGTTTCACAAACGCTAAGTTAATGAGTCGCCTTGCCTATCCCCGTTTGCAGCAACTCATTGCTTCTGCCAAAAATGATTTACCACTTGGCGTTGTTTACCCTCTAAGTGCACCCTCCCTTGAGACTGTGCGCGAATTGCTTACATATCAACTATGTACCCCAATTCTGTTGGGCCCAAAGCAAGCTCTTAACAAGCTAGCAGGAGAAGTTGGTTTAGATCTACAAAATATTTGCCTGATTGACACCCCTGATGATCCAGTGGTGGCTGCAAAAATAGCGGTAGAAATGGTTCACCAAGGTAAATTAGCCGCTCTGATGAAAGGCTCACAACATACTGAAGATTTAATGGGGCCAGTAGTCGAGCGAGGCGGCTTACGTACCGAACGCCGCACTAGTCATCTTTTTTTATTTGAATTAGCTAACTATCCTAAGTTATTAGGGATTAGCGATTGTGTTGTGAATATCGCGCCGAATGCCTCACAAAAACAGCAAATTTTACTGAGTAGTCTTGAGGCGCTTGATCGAATAGGTATTAATAATGCCAAAGTAGCGATCATTGCTGCTACCGAAGTCGTTAATTCTGCTATGCCTGCGACCCTTGATGCAAAAACAATAGTAGATGCTCATCGCATTGAGCCTATTTTTTCTGGTGCCGTCATTGAAGGTCCGCTTGGTTTTGATAATGCTCTTTCCACACTTTCTGCCCAAACCAAGGGTATTGAATCAATAGTAGCAGGTGAGCCTGACCTGCTATTGGTACCCGATTTACAAGTAGGTAACATTTTATATAAAGCACTAATTTATATGGCTGGCGCTGAATGCGCTGGCGTTATTCTAGGCACCCAAGTACCCATTATTCTGACCTCGCGGGCCGACTCTATTTTTTCGCGGGTGGCGTCAACTGCTTTGGCTATGCGTTTAGCAATACAGTAATAAAAAAATCGCCCGGAGGCGATTTTTCTTTTTCCACATCACGACTTCATTGTTTGCAGTTTGTCATACAACGCACTGCATTGGTGTCAGGCCGATCATCAACTATAAAACCATCACGATTAGGCATTTTTACTGCCGCGAGGGTTTTGCTATTCATTTCATCGGTTTTACCAACTAGTCCGTTTAAATTCAGAATATAAGCCGAAACTGCATAAACCTCATCACTCGTTAATGATTGGGGCTTATCCATTGGCATCGAACGGCGCACATAATCAAATAAGATCGGTGCATATGGGTACATGCTTCCCGGAGTAAGCACACGGGCATTGGTATTAAACGACCCTATGCCGCCCACCATAGTGCCAAAAACTGGGCCGCCTTTCGCATCAGGCCCATGACAATAGGCGCACTTAGCAGCGTACACTTTCTCCCCAGCAATAGCATTGCCTTGTCCTGCAGGCAACCCTAGGCCATCTTGGGTACGAATATCAATATTCCAGGCTTTCAGATCTTGTTCAGAAATTGGCTTCCCAAAAGCAGCTCCAGAGGTATTTTTAGGCGCCGTATTTTGCGAAGTTGAACAAGCCCCCAATAAAGTTAAGCCTGCTGCAATTATTATTATTTTTTTAACCAATACCATTTGTCACCTCCCCATTTGCGCTGACATTCCATGGGAAAATGCCATTGTGATGTTGTACAAAGCCTGTAATAGCACGTACCTTTTTAATATCCTCTACGGTCGGTTGCACATAGCCAGTACTATCTACTGCACGGCTAGCAATCACTGCGGGCCCACCCTGCCAATTCCAGTTGAAGTTAAACCGCGTCAAACATTTATTGAGCACAGGTTCTTCTAACTTAGCTTGCTGCCAATTTTTTCCACCATCAACTGATACATCAACAGCAGCAATCTTCCCGTTACCAGACCAAGCAAACCCAGTAATTTCGTTATAACCTGGTTTAATCTTCATGCTACCCGATGGATTAGTGATGACTGATTTAGCTTCCATTTCAAAGCTAAACTTACGCCATTTTCCATCAGGCATTGGATCGGTATAACGAGCTGTTTCGCCACGGACATGCCAAGGTTCCGTGCCTGCTTTAATACGACGCAGCCATTTAATGCTGACATTTCCCTCCCAACCAGGAATAAACAAGCGCAAGGGGAAGCCATTTTCACTTCTGAGCATCTCGCCATTCATCGCATAAGCCAACATTGCCTCATCCAAAATACGATTTAGAGGCAAACTACGTAAATGGCCAGAAGCATCAGCTCCTTCGGCTACTATCCAAGTGGCTTTAGGATCTATGCCAGCTTCATCGAGCACCCATGAAAGTGGCACCCCTGTCCACTGCGCACAAGAAAGTAAACCATGGGTTTGTTGAACCGTTTTCGATGCGGGCTTCAGCCAATCGGTTAAGCCGTTTCCAGAGCACTCCATAAAATAAAATCGAGTCACGGTGGGATAACGCATTAAATCTGACATCGTTAATACCAGTGGCTTACTAACCATACCATGTACCACTAATTTATGGGTATCGGGATTAATATCAGGCACCCCATTATGATGGCGCTCAAAAAATAATCCATTTGGAGTCACGATACCTGGCGTTGATTGAATTGGCGTCATACTCCAATCAGAGAATTGCTGTCTATTAACCAATACATCAGAGCGTCGTCGAATGACATTCGACTCATACTTGGATGGCATGCCGTAAGCAGCCACCAAGGGCGCGCCCATAGTTTGGTTTGAAGCCGGTATTGGCAAAGGATCTGCCATTGCTGCAGTGCTAGCCATTCCTAGAGTGCCCGCTCCACCAGCCAGGGCTACCGTTTGACGCAGAAATGACCGCCGTGTAAATTCCTGGGACAGCGAGGTAGAGGCTTGAAGCTCTTGCTGCGAAGCCGCCACTATGGCTTGCATCTTTTCTGATTCTTTCAATCTACGCTCCTCTTTAATTTTATATAAATACGCTTTTTTCAACACTTAGAATAGCCCGTTTAAGCCTGTTTATACATAGACAAATCCCTTAGGTATTTACCCTTATTAATCAAGTGATAAAAAAATAGGGGGATTAGCTAAAGGGCTGGTGTTAGGACTTTAAGCATAGACAAGAAAAAGGTAATTTTTCTATATAAACACGACCTAAAGGACTTATCAAAGGATTTGCTGCAATAGCTGGTGTTGGACCATTCACCCCAGCCTTTACCAAGGAAGTTGTGGCTATAAATCCAAGGCCAATTTCATACCCTAATTGAGGGGAAAAAGCCCTGCTAGTAACTTGAATATGTGGGGCTATCTCATGGGCTAATTCAGGCGCTAAATTAGTAGCATTATTTTCAACTTTCGTCCCTGGCGGAAAATGCAAACCTACCAGTATTTCTTGTTTGCCGTCTGACTCTCTACCTCTGTCAGCTGCGAATACTTTCCCAAGCGATGCAAGCGTCCGTGGTTCAATTAATTCATTGCAAAATAAAATAAAGCCCGCTTCAATACGTAGGATATTGGCAGCTAGAAAACCGCATTCCAAGGTAGGAAAAACTTCTGCCGTCTGTAATTGCTGCCACAAGGCAATAGCTTCTGCGCGAGGTACCAACAACTCATAGCCTAGTTCGCCGGTATACCCTAGACGCGCAATCGTTAACGCGGGGTAATTTGGCGGTTGATTAAAAGAAAAATATTGCGGCAAATCAATGGCATTAACCCCTAGAACAGCCTCCAATAAAGCTCCGCTATGCGGACCTTGCACTGCTATTACTTGATATTCCCTAGTAATATCTGCCAGATGCAAATCGCGATAAGGTCTTGCTGCTTTAAGCAAAAAGGGCAAAATGGAATAGCCAGTGATTAAATAAAAATGGTGTTGGCCCAAGCGCCACACAGTCGCGTCTAACCAAACATCGCCATTCTCATTTAGCAACATGCTATAGGCAATTTTACCAATCGGCAGTTCCTCACAATTTCGGTTTTGAATAAGCTTAAGTAATGTAATGGCATCACTGCCGATTAATTCAACCGTGCTCATAAAGGAGAAATCAAATAGACCTACTGATCTTCTAACTGCCCAATACTCTTGCTCAAGGGATGAAAATTCAGCCGGCAATAGCAGCTTTTGGCCAAGCTCTAGTAAGGGGATTTTTCGCTTAGCGAAATAGTCGCTGAGTGCCGGTGTTTGCATTATCTACACCAAGGAATTGACTATCATATAGAGTCCTACCAAAATGCATAACCAAGCTGCCACCTTCTTTAAGCGCTCAACACGAACACGATGAGCAATAATTACTCCGATCCATATGCCAATTAATTCAAACGGCAAGATAAATGCGACGATTTTGAAATCAATTGCATTATTCATAATGTTAGCTACCGAGCCAGATGCAGAAGCTATTACCTGTATAACTTGAGCAATACCGATCGTGAGTAACGGACTAAATTTAAAGGCTAGCATCAACGGTACAGAAAATAATGGCCCACCGGCTCCAGAAAGACCAGAACCAAAGCCTGCCAAAAGACCAATTAATATTAGTAAACCAGTTTTTTTACCGGTCAAGTGCTGCGATCTTGAATCGCCTTGGGTCGCCTCAGAGATACGCGCTAATAAGGCCCAGACTCCCGCAGCAATAACTAATAACCCAATTATGCCAATCAATAATTGATCCGCAGTTTTCGCATTCAATTGTGCGCCAAGATAACTAGCGATTACCGCCCCTAAACAGACTGGCAGAGACATACGCCAGGCAATTGAGCCGCGCCGTTGAAATAAATAGGTACCCAAAGCGCCGGTAAAGATAAAGGTAATCATAGCCGAAGCACTCGCTTGATGAATATCTAAGCCTGCAAAAGCAATCAAAGCAGGAATTAATAGCACTCCACCAACACCAACGGCGCTGATGAATGTTCCTGCTAATAATGCCGTAGCCGCCAACAAAAATAATCCCAGAACCATCTCCCCAAATAAATAGAGGGCCTTTAAGCCCTCTATTTATAGTATCTCAAAATTACTGAGTAATACGCTTACCAGTTAACCATCTTTTTAAATTTATCCAACTCTTCAGGACTCATAAAGACGGTATGCTCTTTACCGGGATATTGACGAGTTTTAACATCGTGCATGTATTCGTTATAGCCCTTTTCTAAAATGGGCACTAAGTCGCAATAAATTTTAGAATGGCGCGGAACGTGCTTTTCATATAAATGGAATAAATCAGAGCCAATGATATGAACACCGTCTGAAGTACTTCCAGAACCCAGGCTAATGACTGGCACTTCTAAAGTTTCAGCCAAATACTGGCTTACTTCCGAAGTACAAACTTCGGTCATGATTGAGAAGCAGCCTGCGTCAACGAATGCCTGCGCATCTTCAACCAATTCCTTGGCGCGTTGCGCTGTTTTACCTTGAGCAACAAAACCGCCCAATTGAGGCATACGCATTGGGCAAATGCCAATATGACCTTGTACAGGAATACCGGCTTTAATAATGGCTTCAATATTGCGAGCATGATGGATATTGCCTTCACACTTCATCACTTCAGCGCCTGCTTTAGCAACATATTGAGCGGCATTATCAACTGCTTGTTGCTCAGAAAGGTGAAAGCTCATATAGGGCATATCAACCATACGCAAACCGTATTGTGAGCCACGCTTGACTGCTTGAGCCATAAACATGACCTCTTCAAATGAAACTGAAGTTGTCGACTCATGGCCAAATAAAACCATTCCGCCAGTATCACTTACACAAAGTATATCAATACCTAAACGGTCGGCAATAATGGCGTTTTCATAGTCATATACTGCCAACTGTACGATCGGCTCTTTATTCTTTTTCTTCGCATTCAACATCGGAATGGTCATTTTTTTTCTTTTTACTGGTGCATCAGACATTTCTAAATCTCCTCATTAACATAAACAACAAACAATACTAAAAAATTAAGACGCAAGCGGCTCAACCCGTTTTGAATAGGCGTCGATAAAATCTGCAGCCGCCTTACTTCCACTCTTAAATGACTTCATTGCTTCGGTATGCAAAATCTTTAAGGCTTCCATTTTTATTTCATTTGCACGGTCTAGCTCAAATAAGCTTTTTAGACTTCTAGGTCTAGGAATATCTACCTCAATAACTTGCGCCACTTGAGTAGGAATATTTGTCATAATGATTAAGCGGTCAGCCAAAAAAATTGCCTCATCAATATCGGTGGTCACAAAAAAATTAGTATGTCGATTTTCTTCATACAAATTCGCGTAATATTCCCACATCAACTCTTTACTCATTTCATCTAAGCCACGGAATGGCTCATCTAATACCATCACTTCGGGTAAATTAACTAAAGCCCGCGCTAATTCACAACGCCTTTGCATGCCACCCGATAATTGATTTGGAAATTTTGCTTTAAATTGACTTAGGCCTACTTTATTTAACAAAAAGCCGGCCAAATCGCGCGATTCTTTGGTATTTTCACCCCGCGCAATCGGACCAAACATAATATTATCTGCGGTAGTTTGCCAAGGAAATAAAGCCGATTCTTGAAATACCACCAAACGATCTTTGCCTGGCCCTAAAATCGGCTTGCCATCAATTGTTAAGGTGCCAGTACTGGGCTTTTCAAACCCAGCAAGCAAGCGAATTAAAGTACTTTTGCCACAACCCGAAGGACCAATCATGACAGTTAGCTTGCCAGCCTCAATACTAAGCGAGCAATCTTTAATTACTTCTTTAAGCGTTTCGCCATAGCCATAAGATTTACTTACTGACTTCAGCACAATTTCGCCCGTAGCTTTATTTTTCATGTTGATATTTGTCATAGCGTTAGCACCAGATTACCTACGAGTCCATTTTGAGAAATGATCGCCTAAGGCGCGAATCAGTGAGCTAGATAAATATCCAGCAATTCCGATTGAAATCATTCCCACCACAATTTGTTGGTATGAGCCACCTAGATAAGAGTCCCAAATAAAGAAGCCAAGACCGCCGCCCTTACCGCCACCATCAGAGCCGCCACCAGAAATCATTTCCGCCGCAACCACGACTTCCCAAGTAATACCCATGCCGACAGAGGCGCCAACTGCAATAGAGGGTACTGTGGCCGGCAAGACAATACGCTTAAAAATATCCCACTGGGATGAGCCCATCGAGCGAGCGGCTTGGAAGAAGCGTTGGTCAATAGATTGCGCTCCGCCAAGTACATTAATCACAATCGTATAAAAAGCACCCAAAAAGGTGACGAATGCAATCGACATCTCGGCGGTAGGCCAAAAAATAATCGCTGCAGGCACCCAAGCCAATGGTGGAATAGGACGCAAGACCTCAAAAGTTGGAAACATGATTCCGTAAGCCGTACGATTAATAGCTAGTAATAATCCAAATGGAATACCGAGAATCATTGCAACTAAAAAACCTGTGAATACCCGTTTTGCACTTAAATACCAGCTTAGCCAATATCCAGTGTCAGTGAGCAATGGAATCCAAGCCGTAATCACAGCTGAGGGAGCTGGGATTTTACCAATCCACGGCACTTGAAAACCAAACCAGCCCAGTGAACGCGAACATATTTCCCAAAATAACAAAAAGACGATAATGGCAATCGTGGCCCGACGCGATGAGCGATTAAAGAAGAATTTTTGCACAGAGCGAATCATCAACTAGCCCTCCCTTTCGCCAGCAGCAAATGATTTTTTCGCCTCTTCATGTACCAATTCACTAGTCTCTTCCATTAAATCTCTAAAACGTTGATCGGTTACTACGCTGTAACTCCGTGGATAAGGAATATCCACGGTTAGTACTTTTTTTGGCTTACAAGGGCGGCTTGTCATAATCGCTACTTTATTGCCCAAAAATAAAGCCTCTTGTAAATCGTGAGTAATAAAGAAAATGGTGACTTTATTTTTATAGTAAATATCTAAGAGCGCTTCATGCATTACTGATTTTGTTAATGAATCGAGTGCGCGATAAGGCTCATCTAACAACAAGACACTAGGATCATTCATTAAAGCGCGCACAATCTCAACTCGGCGGCGAACGCCCGAGGAAAGCTCGCCGGGAAAATTATTTTCTGTGCCCGAAAGCCCAGCGTCAGCCATCATCGAAAAAGCTTTTTCTTTAATCTCTTTGATGCCCATTTTGCCAGCCATTACAGGCCCAAACATCATGTTATCAAGCACATTTTTCCAAGGAAACAAAGCACCATTCTGAAACACCACGATCCGATCTGAGCCAGGGGTTGCTTGGGGCTTACCAGGACCGCACAACATTTGTCCATCCATCGTAATGCTGCCACTATTAATGCTATGGAAGCCCGCTATCGCATTTAATAAGGTGGTTTTACCACAGCCCGATGGACCCACAATCATGCAAATTTCACCTGCTGCGATTTCCAGAGAGCAATGATCGACTGCCATCACTGCAGCGCCATCTGGATCATATATTTTGACGACGTTATCAATTGAAATTTGACCGCGGCCCATATTTGGGTTTGCTTTTATAGATTCATTCATGGCTTAATTTCCAGATAACGCTAGTTCACGCATACGCCATTGCATCAATCGCTTACCCACTGCACGTACCATAGCGCTCGTTAGGTAGCCGATAAATCCTAAAGTTACCATCCCAATAATGATGGTTGGATAGCGCACATTGGTATACGAAGTATTAATAATGTAGCCAAGCCCAAATTGTCCTGAAACCATTTCAGCCGCAACCAGAGAAAACCAACAAACACCAATTGAAATTTGCAGGCCAGTAAAAATAAATGGGGTTGCACCAGGTATCACTACATTCCAAAATACTTGATAGTCTTTGGCGCCTAAACATTTAGCAGCTCTAAAATAAGATTCATCAATTGACTCGACACCAAGCATGGTGTTCAGGGCAGTCACAAAAAATGAGGCTAGGAAGGCCAAGAAGATAACTGGCGCCTCTAAGCTAGTAAACATAACGATAGCCAGTGGAACCCAGGCTAAGATCGGTATGGGTCGCAACATTTCAAACACGGGAAAGACATATTCCCTAAATTTTGTCGACCAACCCAAGAAAAGCCCGAGAGGTACTCCTAATATAGTCGCTAATGCAAAAGCGATGAAGACGCGCAAGCAGCTAGCAAGAATATGTTGGTAATACTCGCCCACAAAAATAGAAATTCCGTAAGTTGGATTGGGACTTAATATCTCGGTTACTACGGTGCGCAAAGCCGGCATTTGTGCAAAGCGTGGCAAACGCCATACCTCAACAGCTAAGTGCCAAAAACCTAAAAAAAGAATGAATCCTACCAGCATCAAAAAAAGCCGTGGACTTAAAATTTTTGCCAACAATGAGCCTTCGCGTATTTCGAAGCTAAGCTGTCGCTGTTTTGCTGTTGGATTTGAATCGTTTGAATTCGTCATAAAATGCTACTAATCGGTATACTAAAAATCATTTGATAAATAATAATACTAGAAAAACCCCCTTTTGACTGCAAAGGGGGCCAGATAAAAATTAAATTGGTGCAGGATTAATTACTGCTACATCACCAATTGGCGCTTTTAAATTTCTCGCCTTCAATGCTTCGTCAGCGAACCTGGAGACGATCGCATCACTGCGTAATTCAGAAACATTAATTGCCTTCATATCTTTTAAAAATGTTGTGGCCCCCGTAAGTAGTGAGCGAACATCAGGAGTAAAGGTAAAAGGTAAAATAAAACGTGCTTTAGTACCCAGTTGATCTGGGCTTTGACCATACAACGATTTAGAAATCGATGAACGGCTAAAGCCAGTAAGTTGGGCCATAGCAATATCTACTACCTCTTTAGCATTTTTCTCATCAGCCAAAAAGAGTTGTGCATCTAACTCAGCGTTCAGCCAAGCTTGGGCAACATCAGGCCTAGCTTTAATTAAATCGTCACGCATGGTTAAAAAACCGCCATCGCTTAAGCCAACCGTAAAACCTGAGGCAACCCGCTTCGCTAAACCTTCTTCAACCAATTTAGAGGCAGTTGGCTCCCAAATTGCAGCGCCATCAATTTTTTTAGCTCTAAAGTTGCTGGTAATTACCTCAATATTTTGGTTCAGGTAACTCTCAGGTGTGACATTTTCTTTTTTGAAAGCATCTTGCACAAACCTGTCGGTACATGAGCCCTTGGGTGAGGCCATAATTTTACCGTTTAACCATTGAAAGGCATCTTTGGGAGTTTTAAAATCTGGCGCATCAGGCCTGACTAAAACAATATTGCACATATCCTTACCCATACCTAAAACGCCAACAAGACGAATATCGGCAACCTCTGTCTTGGTAGTGGAAACAATCGCAGGCATATCGCCAACATAACCAATTTGTTGTTTGCCGGCCAACATATTATTCACAATAATAGCGCCTTGCAAACCTACTTGAAATTCTACTGTGGAGCCTTTAGGTAAATATTTTTCGTAAAACTTCTTGCCGCGCATAATCATGCCCGACCAAGCCTCTGTGTAATAAGGTTGATATCCGACCACTAAATTAACTGGCGAGCCCACTTTTCCATAATCAGTTGTTTGAGCAAAGCCAGGCGAAATAATGCCAATACTCACCGCCCCCGCGAACAAAAATTTCAAGCTATATGTTTTTACTATTGCAAGTTTCATTTATTTCTCCCAATTTATTAACTAATTTTATTAACAAGTCGTTATTTAAATTCCTATAAATAAGCTTAATACTTAAAATATAGGATTTTTAAAGATTGCGAATCGGTGTTATCCCTAGGTTGTGAATAGTACTATTAAATAGCAAAAAAATAGGCTTTTAAGTTGCATCAAGCAAGTGAATTTCATCATTAATTTGCTCAATTAGCTTTATAACTAAAGGCCCTTCAGCCAAACCCTGCGGCTCGCCTGAAATAATATCCCACTGCCATAAGTGTTCATGACAAGTTAAAACCTTACCGTCATAAAGGGCTTCTGCAAGGCAAACTTCTTGGTGCGGGCAATAGCCGTTATAGCCATAGTAGCCATCATCTGAGTTGGCAATCAGTAATTTGCCATCAGCTACATCAAAAACCTTAAATCCATCTTGCGGAATATCAGATTTTTTACAGATAAAAGTTGAAGCCATCCTATTTCCAGCAAATGTAGTTCATGATTTTAATAAAATTTGCCATATATTAGCCAAATTTATCGTACAAAATTTCTGTAGCAGGTAAGCGAGCTTTTAGTAACAACATTCTTAGTGCGCCATCTACCAGTGGGGGAGGCCCAGCTAAATAGGCTCTAGTTTTGGGTGTAAATTGCCCTTCCATCTCACTCATCGCCACTTCATGCACAAATCCCTGGTCAAATGTTAATAGCGGGTTCTTGGCAATTAATTCTGCGCTAGCAGGGGCATCAGAAAAAGCTACCACTACCCTTAGGGCACCGTCTGACTGTTCTACAAATTGTCTTAGCTCACTCTCGAAAAATAGATCGGCAGGGGTACGGACGCCAAAAAAAACATCAGCACGATTACGCCGGTATGCGCCACCATCAATGAAAGCTGCCAAAATCGACATCATTCCGGCCATTCCAGTACCGCCTGCTATACAGACTAAATCTCGATCTAATTCACCATCGTAAACTGCCTTGCCAATAGGGCCAAATAAATTTGCCTTAAGCCCAATTAAATTTTCTTTCTCAAACAAGTAGTCAGATAAAAGTCCTTGGGGTTTCTTTTTAATTACAAAATCGAGCGTATCCGTTAGTTTGGCCTGATTGGTCATTGACCATGCTCTACCGCCTTGAACACCAGCAAATTCTAAGACCATGAATTGCCCCGGCAAAAAAGAGATTGGCTGGGAAAGTTTCACCGAAAAAGTCATTACACCTGGGGCAACCGTAACCGAATTATTAATTTCACTAGTCAACCATTGCGGCCTTTGGGCAATTTCCTTAATCGGTTTTAATTTCGAGCGCACCTCGACTTTTAAATCAGTTACGGCAGCACATTGGCATAACAAAAAATCATCTGCCGATTTCAATAGCGCGCGTGCCGGGGCTTCGGGCCACAGCCAGCTAAATTCGCCAGAAATACGTTTTACTTTACAGGTGCCGCAAGTTCCTGTTGCGCACTCATAGGGGACGTCAGCACCCTCTTTTAGACCAGAATATAAAAGCCGGCTGCTCGATTTAGACTCATAAACTTGGACAGTTTCGCCCGCGCCAATTAATTCAACTTTCATCGTGGTACTTATCAGCCCTTAAAAAGGAATATGGTGACCAAAACCAAACATGCGGGTCTCCATCTTAATTTCACGATTCAGTAATTTAAATTCTTTATTGGCTTCAGTAATCTTGTCATACACCTTGGCGACCGCAAATAACTCGGTTGCGCCCCCATCTAAGGTAGTTCTAAAAACCTGCAGAAAAGTGACTACATCCCACTCATGAGCGCCTGTTTTATTGACTAAGTACACGTTACCCAAACGGGCAAGTCGTGAATGATCGCTATTGTGTTTTGGTAAGTTATCAAATAACAATTTGAGTGAATCACGCGACTCCTCTAACCAAATCATCTCTTTACGTATTTCAGGACTATAAGCCGTAATTTTGTAGTTGTAATGCGGATCACATAAAGCAATAAAACCCTCAAAATTTAAGTCGTCTAAAGTCAAAAAGCTCTTATAAATAAGCTCTGAAATTTGTACGCGATCATCCATCATTAAGCCTTTAAAAATTAAGTAACTGGTAAATCAGGCAACTTCTTTAACAGCGTTTAACTTGTTATCGCCAAGCGGATTGAAAGCGGGCCGTTGCATTTTTTTGCTCCACTCTGCATAAAAATGACGCATGCCACCCTCATCATGAATCGTCATATTTTCCTCGCGACCATGAATCACCCACTTGCTATCAGTACCATCGCGCATCGCCCTGCCTTGACCATGAACGCCAAGCAAATCTTCGTGCAGATTGCGACCAAATGGGCCCCAAATAACATTGTGATCATGAATACGTTCAGCACGCTCTTCAGGAGTATCACTTTTCGGTGCCAGGCCCCTAAATTCAATAATTAATTTATTCGGCCCTAATGGAATAGCGGTGTCCATGCGTAAAACCGAAGTGCGTAAATTAAATGTCATTCCAGGAAAGATATCAATCAAGATCCAGCCTCCTGGTGCTAAACCTGGCCAGCCTACAGCGCGTTCTTTACTACCCTTGGTGTACGCGTCATACTTCACTTCCATTGACCCTACCGTTGCATGTCCATTGGGATAGCCGGTATATTTACGATCAAAATAACCAGGCTGCATCATGCCTGTAGCTTTGTTGAAGTAATGCATGTAATCGTGATAAAACTCGCTATTCGTGTCATGCCACAATTTATAGTTCGTATCAACGACAGCCTTGTGATAATGGAATACCTCCAATGGCATCGATAAATTATCATCCAGCATATTCATCGAATCGCCGATATATTCTTTTAATGTCGGCGCTTGATCATCAACATTAACCCAAACGAAGCCGCCGTAACCAATTTCAGTTCTAACTTCTCTCAAGCCCGCATTTTCACAGGTGTAACGATCTTGATAGCCCTGTGGGCCACGTGAAATTTCAATACACTTGCCTTTAGTATCAAACATCCAAGCATGGAAAATACAAGTGATGCGCTTCGCATTGCCAACAGGATCATACAAAAGTGTGTTACCGCGATGCGGGCAAATATTATAAAAAGAACGCACCTGCATATCTTCGCCACGCACAATGATTAAAGGTGCGCCACCTGGATGAGAGAAAGTACGATAATCAAAAGCACTCACTAACTCACTCTCGTGACAAGCAATAATCCAACTCTTATTGAAGATTTTTTCTTGCTCTTCTTTAAATAAACCTTCATCGGTATAAATGCGGCTATC
>CAMCUP010000038.1 GCA_945878885.1 Polynucleobacter meluiroseus
CCACCAAAGACTTTAGAGAGCACGGTAGTAATCGCCGCAGTCAGGGTCGTTTTACCATGGTCAACGTGGCCAATCGTACCGACGTTAACGTGCGGTTTAGTCCGCTCAAATTTTTCTTTTGCCATTTTTTATCTGCCTTCTGTTTAACTAAGTTCAGTCTTAAAAATTAAGTTTACGTAAAATTGCTTTTCCGATTTATTTCGATTTTGCTGCCATTACTGCTTCGGCTACATTCTTAGGCGCTTCTGAGTAATGCTTAAATTCCATGGTGTATGTAGCGCGACCTTGCGTTAACGAACGCAAGCTGGTTGAATAACCAAACATTTCTGCTAAAGGCACTTCAGCACGCACAATTTTGCCACCACCTGGAATATCGTCCATGCCCTGTAAAATACCGCGGCGTGACGACAGATCGCCCATTACATTACCCATAAAGTCTTCTGGTGTTTCAACTTCAACGGCCATCATCGGTTCTAACAACACTGGCGAAGCTCGACGCATGCCTTCTTTAAACGCAATTGAACCTGCCATCTTAAATGCGTTTTCATTTGAGTCAACATCATGATACGAACCATAGAAGAGGGTAGCTTTGATATCGACTACTGGATATCCAGCAAGCACGCCTGCATTTAAAGTTTCGACAATACCTTTTTCAACTGCAGGAATATATTCGCGCGGCACTACACCACCTTTAATTGCGTCGACGAATTCAAAACCCTTGCCCGGTGCTTGTGGCTCGAGCTTTAAAACTACGTGCCCATACTGACCACGGCCACCTGACTGCTTAACAAACTTACCTTCAATTTCATCGCAGTTTTTACGAATGGTTTCACGATAAGCAACTTGTGGCTTACCAACGGTAGCTTCAACACCAAACTCGCGCTTCATGCGATCGACCAAAATTTCTAAGTGCAATTCGCCCATGCCTGAAATAATAGTTTGGCCAGACTCTTCATCGGTTTTTACCCGAAATGAAGGATCTTCTTGAGCCAAGCGATTTAAAGCCAAGCCCATTTTTTCTTGGTCTACTTTTGTTTTGGGTTCGACTGCTTGTGAAATAACAGGCTCTGGGAAAATCATGCGCTCGAGAATTACAATACTATCGGGGTCACATAGGGTTTCACCGGTTGTTGCATCTTTTAGGCCTACTGCGGCAGCGATGTCGCCAGCAAAAACTTCTTTAATTTCTTCGCGTTGATTTGCGTGCATTTGTAAGAGACGACCTACCCGCTCTTTTTTACCCTTAATTGGGTTATAAATGGTGTCGCCTGATTTCATCATGCCTGAATAGACGCGGAAAAAGATTAACTGGCCGACAAACGGGTCAGTCATGATCTTAAAAGCTAATGCAGAAAATTTTTCACTATCGGCAGCTGCTCTCGTGGTTGGCGTGCCGTCTTCTTTTTCACAATCAACTGGAGGGACATCTAAAGGTGAAGGTAGAAAATCGACAACTGCATCCAACATGGCCTGTACGCCTTTATTTTTAAACGCAGTGCCGCAGAGCATTGGCACAATTTCACCAGCAATAGTACGTTGGCGTAGTGCCGCCTTAATTTCATCTTCCGATAAAGCTTCGCCGCTGAGATATTTATCCATCAGTACTTCAGAGCTTTCGGCAGCAGCCTCGAGCATTTTTTCCCGCCACTCATCAGCCAAAGCTTGCAATTCAGCGGGGATTTCGGCGTAAGTAAATTTAGTGCCTTGAGATTCTTCATCCCAATAAATCGCCTTCATCTTCACTAAGTCGACCACACCTTGAAATTTTTCTTCGGCGCCAATAGGTATTTGAATTAACAAGGGATTGGCTTTCAGTCGAGCTTTCATTTGGTCGTAAACCTTGAAGAAATTCGCGCCTGTACGATCCATTTTGTTCACAAAAGCTAAACGTGGTACGCCGTATTTATTTGCCTGACGCCACACAGTTTCAGACTGTGGCTGTACTCCGCCTACCGCACAATAAACCATACATGCGCCATCTAGCACGCGCATCGAACGCTCTACTTCAATCGTGAAGTCGACGTGGCCCGGAGTATCAATAATATTAATACGATGCTCAGGATAATTTCCGGCCATGCCTTTCCAAAAGGTCGTGGTTGCGGCAGAGGTAATCGTAATGCCGCGCTCCTGCTCTTGTTCCATCCAGTCCATGGTAGCAGCGCCATCGTGAACTTCACCAATTTTGTGATTAACGCCGGTATAAAACAGCACGCGTTCAGTCGTAGTGGTTTTGCCTGCATCGATATGAGCTGAGATACCAATATTGCGATAGCGCTCAATAGGGGTTTTACGTGCCACTGTTGCCTCTTCTTTACTGAATACTTAGAAACGGAAATGGGAGAAAGCTTTATTTGCCTCTGCCATACGGTGTACTTCTTCGCGCTTTTTCATTGCACCGCCACGACCTTCGGCGGCTTCAAGCAATTCATTAGCAAGGCGCTGAGCCATCGATTTTTCGCCACGCTTTTTAGCGGCCTCGCGCAACCAGCGCATCGCCAAAGCAGAGCGACGAGAAGGACGCACTTCTACTGGAACTTGATAGTTTGCACCACCAACGCGACGACTCTTAACCTCAACCATCGGCTTTACGTTACCCATTGCGGTAGAAAAAATCTCTAAGGGTTCTTTATTGGCTTTTTTTTCAATATGATCAAATGCACCATAAACGATACGCTCGGCTACCGATTTTTTGCCGTCCAACATCAGGACGTTCATGAATTTAGCTACCTCTACATTCCCGAATTTTGGATCAGGAAGAATTTCCCTTTTGGGGACTTCGCGACGACGCGGCATAACAACTCCTATCAGTTCAGTTAGGGGAGCCTGAAATCAGCCTCCCGCTTCGGTTACTCAACTATTTTTAGCTTTTAAATTTCTAGGCTAAAAACGAAGTAACCACTTACTTGACTTTTCAGTCATATAATACATACATCTACTACAACAGCAAAACTTAAGCGGACTTCTTAGCGCGTTTAGCGCCATATTTTGAGCGCGATTGTTTGCGGTCTTTTACGCCCTGCAAATCAAGAGAACCACGGACAATGTGATAGCGCACCCCAGGCAAATCTTTAACACGACCACCACGGATGAGCACTACCGAATGTTCTTGTAAATTATGGCCTTCACCGCCAATGTAAGAAATAACCTCAAAACCATTCGTTAATCGCACTTTGGCTACTTTACGTAAGGCCGAATTAGGCTTCTTTGGGGTTGTGGTGTAAACACGCGTGCACACCCCTCGGCGCTGCGGACTATTTTGCAGGGCTGGACTTTTGCTTTTAACGGTAAGCCTACTTCTGGGCTTACGTAATAACTGGTTAATTGTCGGCATAAATGGCTCGGTTAGTACTTCTTAATGCTTTTTTATAAGAAAATCAGTGACTTAGGAAAATAATCTCGTGTGCAAAATAAAACTGACTCCCTACTAATTAAGTAGAACTCAGCATTCTAGCTTGGCCAGCCTCTCCCGTCAACCTACACCGAGAAAAACTGGCCAAAAAGCCTACAAGATCGAGAACTTAGCTTTGCTCAGCCTCTCCTTCAGGAGCAACGGCAACTTCGGCTTCAATAGCCACTTCTGGGGCATTTGCCAACGCTTCTTCCTCGGCGGCAATCATTTGCGCACGATCACGCTCAAATTGCTCACGCACTTTACGGGCTCGGCGATAAGACAAGCCGGTGCCTGCAGGAATCAGGCGCCCAATAATGACGTTTTCCTTGAGACCACGCAAGGTATCGACTTTGCCCATAATGGCGGCCTCGGTCAAAACACGCGTCGTTTCTTGGAAAGAAGCCGCTGAAATAAAGCTATCGGTTGATAAAGAGGCTTTAGTAATGCCCAAGAGCACGTTTTCAAACTGAGCTGGCTGTTTGCCTTCAGCAGTCACCCGATCGTTGGCGTCGTACAACTTCGAGCGCTCAACTTGCTCGCCCATAATAAAGCTGGTATCGCCTGGATCGGAGATCTGCACACGACGCAACATCTGCCGCACGATAACCTCAATGTGCTTGTCGTTAATCTTCACGCCTTGCAAACGATAAACATCCTGAACCTCATCAACAATATAAATTGCCAACTCTTCTGCACCTCTCAGCGTCAAGATATCGTGTGGGTCGGCGGGACCTTCCACAATCATCTCGCCCTTATTTACTACTTGGCCGTCGTGAACTAGTACTTGTTTCTCTTTAGCAATTAAGAACTCATTAGCTTCGCCATCCATATCGGTAATGACCAAGCGTTGCTTGCCCTTTGTTTCTTTACCAAAGGAAACGGTTCCAGTTACTTTTGCCAATACAGCTGCATCTTTTGGCGAGCGCGCTTCAAATAATTCAGCAACTCTGGGTAAGCCACCGGTGATGTCGCGGGTCTTTTGTGATTCAATTGGAATGCGCGCCAAGACTTCGCCAACTTCAACCTTCTGGCCATCTTTAACGGTAATCAAAGCACCCACTTGCAGACCAATGGTAACCGGATGATCGGTGCCAGTAATCATGACCTCAGCGCCTTGATCGTCGATCAAATTAATTACCGGACGAACTCCTTTGCTAGCCGCACTCCGCCGCTTGCCATCAATCACAACTAAGGTAGAAAGACCAGTTACTTCATCGACCTGCTTGGCAACTGTGACACCTTCTTCCACATTATCAAAACGCGAAATACCCGCATACTCAGAAATAATTGGGCGAGTTAAAGGATCCCAAGTGGCTAAACTAGCGCCAGCTTTAACGGCAGCGCCTTCTTTTAAGACTAAAGTTGCGCCGTAAGGCACTTTATGACGCTCGCGTTCGCGACCATTGTCATCAACAATAAGTGCTTCACCTGAACGAGAAATCGCCAATTGCTCACCCTTAGCATTTTTAACCATGCGCATCGATGAGGAAAATTTCAAAGTACCGCTTGATTTCGCTTCAACATTACTAGAAACCAATGCGCGTGATGCAGCACCGCCAATGTGGAAAGTACGCATCGTTAGCTGTGTACCCGGCTCACCAATCGACTGAGCAGCGATAACGCCCACTGCCTCACCAACGTTAACCAAGCCACCACGTCCTAGATCGCGACCATAGCACTTAGCACATAAACCATAACGGGTTAAGCAAGATAAGACGGTACGCACTTTCACTTCATCGATACCCAGCGCAACAATTTGATCGACATGATCTTCGTCAAGCAAGGTGTCATGTGGAATGATGACTTCCTGAGTTTCGGGGTTAAGAATATCGTCGATACAGACACGACCTAAAATGCGATCGCGTAAGGCCTCAATAATTTCTCCACCTTCAACTAGCGCCTTCATAGTGACGCCGCTAGTAGCGCCGCAATCATCCTCAATCACTACCAGATCTTGCGTAACATCGCATAAGCGACGCGTTAAATAGCCTGAGTTGGCAGTCTTCAGTGCAGTATCAGCTAAGCCTTTACGCGCACCATGAGTAGAAATGAAATACTGCAATACATTTAGGCCTTCACGGAAATTAGCAGTAATCGGCGTCTCGATGATTGAGCCATCAGGCTTTGCCATCAATCCGCGCATACCGGCCAGCTGACGTATTTGTGCAGCAGAGCCACGCGCACCCGAATCGGCCATCATATAAATCGAATTAAATGATTCTTGACGGGCTTTATTACCATTGCGATCTAAAACCTCAACGTGCGATAACTCATCCATCATTGCTTTGCCAACCTGATCGCCAGCCGCGCCCCAAATATCAACCACGTTGTTATAACGCTCTTGATTGGTGACTAAGCCCGACATAAATTGCTTGTCGTATTCTTTCACCTTATTAGAGGCATCAGTAATGATGCGCTCTTTAGCATGCGGAATTAGCATGTCATCGATTGCAATCGAGATGCCAGCTTTAGTAGCTAAACGGAAACCGGATTGCAATAATCGATCAGCAAAAATCACCGTCTCGCGTAAGCCGCACTTCCGAAATGAAGT
Organism: Polynucleobacter meluiroseus; assembly: GCA_945878885.1. GTDB lineage: Bacteria > Pseudomonadota > Gammaproteobacteria > Burkholderiales > Burkholderiaceae > Polynucleobacter > Polynucleobacter meluiroseus_C. The sequence goes on from CAMCUP010000038.1 coordinate 5,943, forward strand.
ATTAATGAGCCGCGAAATTTCTTTCTTCTTAAGTGGCTTGTTAATCTCTTCAAAGGACATGCCTTTAGGCAAAATTTCTGACAAAATTGCACGGCCTACAGAGGTTTGATAAATAGTTGTTTTCTCAGCAAAGCGGGCGTCGCCGTCAGCCTTCTTATCAACAATATCAAACTCGGTAATTCGCACGGCAACACGGGAGGCTAACTCAACTACACCAGCCTCATAAGCCCGCACAACTTCAGTGATATTGGCAAAAACCATACCTTCACCTTTGCCGTTAATCTTGTCGCGAGTAGCGTAGTACAAGCCCAATACAACGTCTTGTGACGGCACAATGGAGGGCTCGCCGTTAGCAGGGAACAAGACATTGTTCGAGGCCAACATTAAAGTGCGTGCTTCCATTTGCGCTTCGAGCGACAAAGGCACGTGGACCGCCATTTGGTCGCCGTCAAAGTCGGCATTAAATGCCGCGCAAACTAAGGGATGCAACTGAATCGCTTTGCCTTCAATCAACATTGGCTCGAAAGCCTGAATACCAAGACGGTGCAATGTAGGCGCACGATTAAGCATGATTGGATGTTCACGAATGACTTCTTCGAGAATGTCCCATACGATTGGCGTTTGACTCTCAACTTCTTTCTTTGCAGCCTTAATGGTAGTTGCAATTCCTAAAGTCTCAAGCTTATTGAAAATAAATGGCTTAAATAATTCTAAGGCCATTAATTTTGGCAAACCGCACTGATGCAATTTCAAGGTAGGACCAACCACGATGACTGAACGACCAGAGTAGTCAACGCGTTTACCCAATAAGTTTTGCCGGAAACGACCGCTCTTGCCTTTAATCATCTCAGCCAAAGACTTGAGAGGGCGCTTATTGGCGCCAGTCATCGCCTTGCCGCGACGACCGTTGTCGAGCAATGAGTCAACCGCTTCTTGCAACATGCGTTTTTCATTGCGCACAATGATTTCAGGTGCGCGCAACTCTAATAAGCGCTTGAGGCGATTATTACGATTAATGACACGGCGATAGAGATCATTTAAATCGGAGGTAGCAAAGCGACCGCCATCCAAAGGCACCAAGGGGCGTAGCTCGGGGGGTAGCACTGGCAAAACTTCCATGATCATCCAGTCAGGCTTAATTCCTGAGCTCTGGAACGCCTCTAATACCTTCAAGCGTTTTGCATACTTCTTAATCTTGGCATCACTACCAGTTGCCTTTAAATCGGCGCGGATAGTTTCAACCTCACGATTGATATCAATTGAACGAAGCAAATCACGAATGCCTTCAGCTCCCATAATGGCTGTAAATGCGCCATCACCGAATTCTTCAAGCTTCGCGTTGTACTCTTCTTCAGACATAATTTGGCCGCGCTTCATCGTTCCCTCGGGAGTTAAGCCAGCATCAACCACAACATAAGCTTCAAAGTACAGTACCCGCTCGATATCACGCAAAGTCATATCGAGCACCATGCCCAAACGGGATGGCAATGATTTTAAAAACCAGATATGGGCAACGGGTGCAGCTAACTCAATATGGCCCATGCGCTCACGCCGCACTTTAGCTAAAGTAACTTCAACACCACATTTTTCGCAAATAACCCCACGAAATTTTAAACGTTTGTATTTGCCACATAAGCACTCATAGTCTTTAGTTGGGCCAAAAATCTTGGCGCAAAATAAACCATCACGCTCAGGTTTAAAAGTGCGATAGTTAATTGTTTCTGGTTTGCGTACTTCGCCAAAAGACCACGAACGAATTTTTTCGGGGGAAGCGAGGCCAATTTTAATGACATCAAACTGCTCTTCACCCTGTGTTTGCTTAAATAAATCGAGCAATGCTTTCATATCAGTTGCGCTCCATATCAATGTCAATACCCAACGAACGGATTTCTTTTACTAGCACATTGAATGATTCGGGCATGCCCGCATCAATCGTATGCTCGCCTTTAACGATGTTTTCGTAGACTTTAGTTCGGCCGGTAACGTCATCCGACTTCACGGTGAGCATTTCTTGCAATACATATGCTGCACCGTAAGCCTCTAATGCCCAAACCTCCATCTCACCAAAGCGCTGACCACCAAACTGGGCTTTACCGCCCAATGGCTGCTGCGTAACCAGCGAGTAAGGTCCGGTTGACCGTGCATGCATCTTGTCATCAACCAAATGGTGTAATTTCAAAACATGCATTACTCCAACCGTAACAGGACGCTCAAATTGATCGCCAGTTCGGCCGTCGCACAAAATCATTTGTTGCCGTGACGGCGTCATTTTGAGTGCAGCAGCGACTTCTTCTGGGTAAGCTAAATCGAGCATCTTGCCAATTTCTACTTCAGTAGCACCATCAAATACTGGCGTAGCAAATGGCAAACCTTGGCGCAGATTTTCGGCCAAGCTATTGATCTGTTCATCCGTAAAGCTATCAATGTCTTCAACACGACCAGTTTCGTTATAGAGCTGCTTCAAGAACTTGCGCATCTCAGCTTGCTTCACTTGTTCTTTAATCATGCTGTCGATTCGCTTACCTATACCCTGTGCAGCCCAACCTAAATGGGTTTCCAAGATCTGTCCGACATTCATGCGTGATGGCACACCCAAAGGGTTTAAAACGATATCAACTGGACGGCCATCAGCCATAAATGGCATATCTTCAGCAGGTGCAATTTTGGAGACCACACCTTTGTTGCCGTGACGCCCAGCCATCTTATCACCTGGCTGCAAACGACGCTTCACAGCTAAATAGACTTTCACCATTTTGGTGACGCCTGGCTGTAAATCGTCGCCTTGGGTAAGCTTAGTACGCTTCTCTTCAAACGCATCATCAAACTGCTTACGCTTGGCTTCAATCGATGATTTAATTGCCTCTATTTGCGTTGCAACTTCGTCATCAGCCGGACGAATATCAAACCAGTGGTACTTATCTAGGTCGGTCAAATATTCTTTGCTAATTTTGCTACCTTTGGCTAATTTTTTTGGTCCACCATTGGCCGCCTTATTGATCAGTAATTTTTCTAAACGACTAAATGCATCGCCTTCAACAATGCGCAATTGATCATTTAAGTCGAGGCGATAGCGCTGTAACTCTTCTTGAATAATGGCCTGAGCACGCGCATCACGATCAATGCCTTCGCGGGTAAAGACTTGCACATCGATGACTGTGCCAATCATGCCCGAAGGTACCCGTAAAGAAGTATCTTTAACATCAGATGCTTTTTCACCAAAGATAGCACGTAAGAGCTTTTCTTCGGGGGTCAACGTGGTTTCACCTTTGGGGGTTACCTTGCCTACCAAGACATCGCCTGCTTCAACTTCAGCGCCAATGTAAACAATACCGCTCTCGTCTAAGCGAGATAATTGTGACTCAGCTAAATTAGAAATATCTCGGGTAATTTCTTCCGAGCCTAACTTAGTATCGCGGGCTACGACCGACAATTCTTCAATATGAATTGAGGTGTAGCGATCTTCTGCCACAACACGCTCAGAAATTAAGATCGAATCTTCGAAGTTATAGCCATTCCAAGGCATAAATGCCACGGTCATGTTTTGCCCTAATGCCAACTCACCTAAATCGGTTGAAGCGCCATCAGCAACTACGTCGCCGCGCGCAACCTGATCGCCCACTTGCACGATGGGGCGCTGATTGATATTGGTATTCTGATTTGAACGAGTGTATTTGGTGAGGTTATAAATATCCACGCCAACTTCACCAGCCGCAGTTTCATCATCATTAACCCGAATCACAATGCGGTTTGCGTCGACATAATCGACTAAACCACCGCGCATCGCCAATACGACCGTTCCAGAGTCAACCGCCACAATACGCTCAAGACCCGTACCAACTAATGGCTTATCAGGTCGCAAGCAAGGCACTGCTTGACGTTGCATGTTTGCACCCATCAGGGCACGATTAGCATCATCGTGCTCGAGGAATGGTACTAATGAAGCTGCCGCAGAAACGATTTGGCTTGGTGCAACGTCAATAAAATCAACTCGATCTGGGCTCAACATTAAAGTTTCACCAGCCTGACGGGCTGATACTAATTCGTCGGCTAATTTGCCGCTCTTATCAATAGTTGCATTAGCTTGAGCAATTACATACTTGGCTTCTTCAATTGCCGATAAATACAACACTTCATCGGTTACTTTGCCGTTGTTCACTTTACGATAGGGGGTTTCTAAGAAACCATGCTCGTTTAAGCGCGCAAATAAAGCTAAGGAGTTAATCAGTCCAATGTTTGGTCCTTCTGGCGTTTCAATTGGGCAAACTCGACCGTAATGAGTTGGGTGTACGTCACGCACTTCAAAGCCTGCACGTTCGCGCGTTAAGCCGCCCGGCCCCAGTGCAGAAATACGCCGCTTATGGGTAATTTCTGACAGCGGGTTGGTTTGGTCCATAAATTGCGAGAGCTGTGATGAACCAAAGAACTCGCGGATTGCCGACGAAATCGGCTTACTATTAATTAAATCATGCGGCATCAAGTTTTCAGTTTCAGCTTGGCCTAAGCGCTCTTTAACTGCACGTTCTACACGAGATAAACCAGCGCGAAATTGATTCTCTGCTAACTCACCTACACAACGTACGCGACGATTGCCTAAGTGGTCAATATCGTCGACCTCGCCCTTACCGTTTCGCAAGTCAACTAAACACTTAATGGTGTCGAGAATGTCTTCATTGGATAAAACCATTGCGCCTTCCATTTCTGGACGGCCTAAACGGCTATTTACCTTCATGCGACCTACGCGGGATAAATCGTAAGAATCTTCGTTATAAAACAGCCGCTGGAACAAAGCCTCAACTGCATCTTCTGTAGGCGGCTCACCGGGACGCATCATGCGGTAAATAGCGATACGAGCAGCGGTTTGATCAGCAGTTTCATCAGCACGCAAGGTTTGCGAAATGTAAGCACCACAATCTAAATCGTTGGTATAAATTGTTTCGAGTTGCTTAATACCAGCTTCACGCAGTGTCGCTAATAATTCTTCGGTAATTTCATCGTTGGCATAAGCCAAGATTTCGCCTGACTCTGGATCAACAATATTTTTTGCTACTACTCGGCTAACTAAATAATCATCTGGTACAACAATATTTTTTGTTTTTGCAGCTTCAAGATCACGAATGTGTTTAGCATTAATGCGCTTGTCTTTCTGAATCACGACTTCGCCGTTTTTATCCAAAATATCAAAGTTGGCTAATTGGCCACGCAAACGCTGTGGCACAAATTCCATTGAAGCACCATTGGGGCTTAAGGTGAAATGATCAAAATTAAAGAAATTGGCCAAAATCTGTTCGTTGCTTAAACCAATTGCCTTGAGCAAAATAGTTACTGGCATTTTGCGACGGCGGTCAACGCGGAAATACAAAATATCTTTAGGGTCAAACTCGAAGTCGAGCCATGAACCACGGTAAGGAATAATTCGGGCAGAGAAAAGCAATTTGCCTGAGCTGTGGGTTTTACCTTTATCGTGTTCAAAGAACACGCCAGGTGAGCGGTGTAACTGCGAAACAATCACACGCTCAGTTCCATTAATCACAAAAGAGCCATTTTGGGTCATGAGCGGTATTTCGCCCATGTAAACTTCGCTCTCTTTTACTTCTTTTACCTTGGTTGGCGCTTCGCGATCATAGATGATCAAACGCACTTTAGCGCGCAACGCTGAGTGATAGGTGTAACCCCGTTGTTGACATTCTTTGACGTCAAATGGGGGTTGCGATAACTGGTATGACACATACTCCATACGTGCATATCCATTGTTTGACACAATAGGAAACGCCGAAGTAAAGGCTGCCTGTAAGCCCTCATTAATGCGAGACATGGCCGGTTTTTCGGCCTGCAAAAATTTTGCATAGGACTCAAGCTGGGTTGCAATCAGGTAAGGAACCTGGTGATTATTAACGCGTTTAGCAAAACTTTTGCGAATACGCTTACGTTCGGTGAAGCTATAGTTCATTTCATCTCCGAATTCAGCGACTGAGCAAAGATTTGGCGGTTGGCCTCTACCAACCACTGGCGGACAACACTAAACCGTAAAGATTTAGTGCCCGACCAAACTTGTCTTCTGCAGTCGTATCAGAAGGCAAACCTGATTTCAATTTAATAAATGAAATCGGGTTTGACCTCTAAAAAGTCAAACCAAAATTAGCCAGAGCCCTGCAGTACAGGGCCTTGGCTTTTTTTAAATTACTTAATTTCGGCTTTAGCGCCGGCTTCTTCAAGTTTCTTCTTGGCTTCTTCAGCAGATTTCTTGTCGACGCCTTCTTTAATTGGCTTGGGTGCGCCATCGACTAAGTCTTTTGCTTCTTTAAGGCCAAGTGCAGTGATTTCACGAACTGCTTTAATCACAGCAACTTTGTTACCGCCAACCTCAAGCAAGTTAACCATAAATTCGGTTTGCTCTTCGGCAGCAGCTGCTCCACCGCCGCCACCAGCTGGGCCAGCCACAGCCATTGCTGCTGCTGATACGCCAAACTTCACTTCAAATGCCTTCACTAGATCATTCAGATCCATTACCGACATTGTGCCTACTGCTTCAATAATTTCTTCTTTGGTAATTGCCATTTTTAGCTCCTAATACTTAAATAATTAATCCGGCGCTTATTCAGCAGCGGGGGTTTCAACATTGGATTGGTCGGCTGCTGCTTCGACGGCGGGTACTGCTTCGACGACAACCTCAGCAGGCACTGCATCTACTACTGCTTCGGTTGCTGTAACTGGAACAGCTGCAGGTGCGGGAGCACCATCAGCTTTTTGCGCAGCAACTGCGCCCAACACACGGGCCATCGCTGATACAGGGGCCAACATGACACCCAACAACTGAGAAAGCAATTCATCACGACTTGGAATTGATGCTAAGGCTTTCACACCATTGACGTCTAACATCTTGCCGTTATACAGCCCTGCTTTAATGACTAGATGCTCTTGAGTTTTAGCAAATTGCTGCAGTACCTTTGCGGATGCAATAGGGTCAACAGAGATGCCATAAATCAAGGGCCCAACCATCGAATCAGCCAGGGGCTCAAATTGTGTACCTTGTGCAGCACGACGTGCCAACGTATTTTTTAGAACACGCAAATAAACACCTTGGGCACGCGCGTTTGCACGCAGCGTCGTTAGCTCGCCAACGGGAATCCCCCGATATTCAGCCAACACAACTGTTTGAGCCGCCGCCAATTGTGCACCGATATCAGCAACAATTGCTTTTTTGTCTTCTACATTCAAAGGCACGGTTTAACTCCTCAAAAACCAACTGCTAGCAGTTGGGTGCTTCATACACCAGCGTCTGATTCGTCAATCGCACAAACTGCTACGAAAGGTTTTCAGGCTCGCCATCTGCGTTGGTTATTGCAATTGCAATGATTAAGGTTTCAATGAGTACCACCATTTACCCCACCAACGGTCTTTGATGTTCGACACTCTTAACCAGTGTCGACCCAAAGTTCTTGTTTGTTACCTGCGTCTTATTGAGCCGCTTGTAACGAAGTTTGATCCACGCGGACGCCAGCACCCATCGTGCTGCTAACCGCGACTTTTTTTAAATAAATACCTTTAGTTGAGCTAGGCTTCGCTTTGTTTAATGCCTCAAGCAATGCGAGCAAATTACTCTTTAGCGCGGTTGGCTCAAACGAACGGCGGCCAATACTCGCATGCACAATACCGGACTTATCTACGCGAAATTGCACTTGGCCTGCTTTAGCATTTTTAACTGCGGTAGCAACATCTGGAGTCACCGTACCAACTTTTGGATTCGGCATTAAACCGCGTGGGCCTAATACTTGACCCAAGGTGCCCACAATTTTCATCGTGTCTGGCGAGGCAATCAAAATATCGAAATCGATTTTTCCACCTTTAATTTGCTCAGCCAAATCTTCCATACCAACAATTTCTGCCCCAGCTGCTTTGGCTTGCTCGGCTTTCTCGCCTTGGGCGAAAACCGCTACCCGCACATGCTTGCCAGTACCCGCAGGCAATACCACTGCACCGCGAACCACTTGGTCAGATTTTTTAGCATCAATGCCCAACTGCACAGCAACATCAATTGACTCGTCGAATTTAGCAGTGGCACATTCTTTAACTAAGTTGAGCGCATCATCTAACGAGTAGAACTTATTACGGTCTACTTTGGCTTGAATGACTTTAGTGCGCTTAGATAATTTTGTCATGACTAAAGACCCTCTACCGTAATGCCCATAGAGCGAGCGCTACCTGCAATAGTGCGCACTGCAGCATCCATATCGGCAGCGGTAAGATCAGGCATTTTTGTTTTAGCAATTTCTTCGGCTTGAGCTCGGGTTATTTTTCCTACCTTATCGGTATGGGGGCGAGGCGAACCTTTTTCAATTTTGGCCGCCTTCTTAATCAAGATTGAAGCAGGAGGAGTCTTCATGATGAAGGTGAAGCTCTTATCGGCAAAAGCTGTAATCACTACAGGAATAGGTAAGCCAGGTTCCATGCTCTGAGTTTGAGCATTAAACGCTTTACAAAATTCCATAATATTGAGGCCGCGTTGACCTAATGCTGGTCCAACGGGTGGTGATGGGTTGGCTTTTCCTGCAGGAATCTGCAGTTTAATAAAGCCAATAATTTTCTTTGCCATGAATTACTCCTAAAAAGCGCGCCTTGTGTTCATTAACAGAATACAAAACCACCGTTGAGTAGACGCTTCACCAGATTTGGCAATACTGGATCGGCTCCTCGATTACCGCAAATACAACAAACAAATTACATTTTTTCCACTTGGCCAAACTCGAGCTCAACTGGCGTACCGCGACCAAAGATTGTAACAGAAACACGTAAACGCGACTTCTCGTAGTTCACTTCCTCGACATTGCCATTAAAATCAGTAAATGGACCTTCTTTAACCCGTACCATCTCGCCTACCTCAAATAGAGTCTTCGGCTTAGGCTTATCAACTCCAGCCTGCATTTGATCCATGATTTTGCTGACTTCAGCGGTCGAAATGGGGGAGGGACGATTACGCACTCCGCCCACAAAACCCGTAACTTTGGGGGTATTTTTGACTAAATGCCAGCTTTCATCGGTCATTTCCATCTCAATGAGTACGTAGCCAGGGAAAAAGCGTCGTTCTGATACAGACTTTTGCCCCCCTTTAATCTCAACAACCTCTTCAGATGGCACCAAAATACGGCCAAATTTATCGGCCATGCCCGATTGGGCAATCCGCTCTTCTAGGCCTTTTTTCACGCTTTTTTCCATACCGGAGTAGGCGTGAATCACGTACCAGCGCATATTGCCAGTGGCTTGGGGGTTGGTGGCTAATTCAGCATCAATCATTTTTTACTCACTTCCAGCCCAAAAGGACTGAAAAAACTAACCATTCAATTAATTTGTCTGCAAACCATAAAAATAGTGACATGATTAGGACAAAGCCAAAAACAACTAAGGTCATTTGGGTTGCTTCTTTGCGGGTAGGCCAAACTACTTTTTTAACCTCATACCAAGACTCTCTTGCGTAAACAATAAATCGCTTACCTTCTGGAGAGATGGCAACGATGCCTACTGCCAATGCAATACCACCAAATAAAATTGCTAAACGCACCCAAATTGATTGATCAATGAGGATGTAATACAAAACGAGTGCAACAATAACGATTCCTACTGCTAGGAAAGTAACCCAAGTAGTTTTAGATTCGTTATGACTAAGCGACTGTTGTGACATGTAATTTCAATTCAAACGGATGGCAGGGGCGGAGGGCATCGAACCCCCAACCTTTGGTTTTGGAGACCAACGCTCTGCCAATTGAGCTACGCCCCTATTTTTCAATTAATCAAAAACCCTAAGCTAGTATCTTGGCAACCACACCAGCGCCTACTGTACGGCCACCTTCGCGGATTGCAAAACGTAAACCTTCTTCCATTGCGATGGGGGCGATGAGCTTCACTGTAATAGTTACATTATCGCCTGGCATCACCAT
>CAMCUP010000039.1 GCA_945878885.1 Polynucleobacter meluiroseus
CAAATGGGTGATCACATCATCAAGCGGAATGGCAGCAATCAGACAAAAATCGCCAGCGCCAATAGTGGGTACTTTTGCTTTAGTTGGTGTTTCAGTAGCTCGATCTTGTAAATTAATTTTATATTGCCCAAAGCGTAAGGCGTAACGAGGTTGACCTTCAGGCCCAGTGAAAAATTCACGCTCAAAACCAAGAGCCTTTTCATAAAACTGGGTAGTAGCCTCAATATCGGTAACAGTTAATACCAGATGATCAATGCGATCAATAATACTTTTCATTTTTTTCCATTCAACTTTTTAAAAAAATACTCAATTTTTATCTGAATTAGGAGACCTTAAGCCCTAAACAATCTCTCGCTCTATTGGGTCTCAAGCTTTACTGATAATCAAGCTCTACGGATAATTTAGTGCCTGGCACAATAATACCGCCTCGCTCACCTGCTTGGGTTGAGCCCCATCTGGCTTTAAAATAATCGGGTAAAGGCCTGCCCTCCTTGGGTGCCATCCACAGCCGTAATAAATGCCGCTGACGGTCGCGTTCCGGCCAATTTTCAAAATCATTACGGGAATGCAAAATTTGATGATTATGTAAAAGTTGCATATCGCCAGGTTCAAAAGCCATCGGCAGAACAAAGCCAGGTTCAGCTAAAATTTCATCGATTAAATCCATGACTGTAATTTGCTCAGTAGTTAAGCGCTTCGCTGCAGGAAAATTATTTTGTGCTGCTTCAATATATTGACGAATATAAACACATGATAAATAATTTTCATACCAAGTAAAAATGGGCATATCAAACCAAGGGTGCAGTCCCTCTGGCACTTCACCGCGACGATCAGTTGCGTAAGCCATAAATAATGCCTCGACCAAATCAGGTCGACGTCGAAATATCTCGTTATACAACTTCATTGAGCTAGCAATAAAAGATTCGCCGCCTGCTTTAGCCTTCTGTAGACATAGCAAACCCACAAAATCTGCAGAATCAGTATGAAAATCGAGTTTTTTATTGGTTTGATAAAAACGTCCACCCGTCTTGGTGATATCAACGCCTTGATCACATACATGACCTAATAAGTGCCCTTTGCCATTACTACTTCGCAAGGTGCCTAAATGGACACCCAAGCCCATATAGATAATGGCTGCGAGTTCAATACCTAAATCTTGTACAGGAATACCACGAAGTAATACAAACCCTCTGCCATGAAGTAGTTCAGTCAACAAACTAGCCAAAAATGGTTTAAGTTGTGTAAGCGGAAAATTCTCGGGTGAAATTTGCTCAAGGGGTAAATTAAGTGCCTGAAAATACAAGGCTGCTGCACGCATTTCAGCTAACTGCTCTGGCACCCAGGGCACGACCCATGTAGGCTGAGCCAACATCTCGGCCCCGGTCCAGACGCTTGGGCCCTCAACGGCAATTGGCGGCGGCTCTAAAGTGAATTTGGACATCCAACCCTCAAATGATTTTTACTGCAATTAAGATTAAACTCTTTATGCCTTTTATGCCCTTAGTGTTATCCCTTAATTGATCAATCGATAGGTAGTAATTCATCAGAAAGCGCTGTTTTTATGCTAAATAATTCCTCACCAATGCTGGGTGCCAATGCTTTAGTCGCAGCCTTAAAATTGGCAAAAGTAAAAACAATTTTTACACTTTCGGGCAATCACATCATGCCAATATTTGACGCGATTCTCGATAGTGACATCAAATTAATCCATACCCGCCATGAGGCTGCCGCGGTACACATGGCAGATGCTTACGCGAGACTAACGGGTGAAGTTGGCATCGCACTTGTCACTGGTGGCCCGGGCCACGCTAATGCAGTGGCGGCACTTTATACCGCACAAATGGCTGAAGCACCTGTAGTTTTAATTTCGGGTCATGCGCCCCTTGCGCAATTAGGTGCTGGCGCTTTTCAAGAAATGGCGCAAGCCGATCTTGCCTCGCCGCTTGTCAAAGCAGCCTTGACTTCTAACTCTATTGAGGCAATTCCTTTTGATCTAGCCAAAGCAATCAGTCTAGCTAAATCGGGTCGACCAGGGACTGTGCACTTAAGCCTGCCTTCTGACTTATTAGAAGGCCCCTACCCCAGTACAAAAAATTTACCTACAGAGCAGGCTTTTGCCGTCAAAGAAACATCGGCATCAAGCGAGGTTATTGAAACGATATTGCAAGCGCTACAAGTAGCCCAACGGCCCATCATCTTGACTGGGCCGCAAATGCAATCCCAAGCCCGCAGAAAACAATTGGCTGCGCTAGAGCAAACATTAGGAATTCCCGTGGTGGGAATGGAAAGTCCTCGAGGAATTAATGATCCATCCTTGGGCGCCTTTCCGGAAGTGCTGGCACAAAGTGATTGTGTTTTACTCCTGGGGAAAAAATTGGATTTCACTTTAAAGTTTGGGCAATTTCCAAGCTTTGCTAAAGATTGTCAATTTTTACAACTTGATCCAGAGGCCGCCGAAATTCAACGCGCGAGTGTTAGCTTAGGTAAAAGGTTGCAACTCTCTGCACTTGGTGACGTGCAATCAAGTATTGCTCTTCTAATGAAATCAGCCCTCGCTACAAAATTTATAAGTGGCTCCCATCAAGCCTGGTTGCAAGAAGTTAAGGCCGCAATTAACTATCGCCCAAATGATTGGCAATCCGCGACCGTTGAACCTGATCGAGTTCATCCAGCGCAAGCATTTGTCGTGTTGCAAGCAATTCTCGATAGTCACCCAGATTCAGTGCTAATTAGCGATGGTGGCGAGATTGGACAATGGGCTCAAGCTTGTCTGCAAGCACCAAACCGCATTATTAATGGTGTAGCTGGCTCAATTGGTTCTGGCCCACCCTTTGCAAGTGCAGCTAGCCTAGTCAAACCGAATGTGCCTATCGTTACAGTGATGGGAGATGGTAGTTTTGGCTTTCATTGCGCAGAAATAGATACTGCAGTTCGTTATAAATTGCCCTTTCTTTTGGTCATCGGCAATGATGCTTGCTGGAATGCCGAACACCAAATTCAATTGCGCGACTATGGTCAAAAACGACTCATTGGCTGCGATCTGCTACCAACTCGATATGACAAAGTCTGCGAAGGATTTGGTGGTCATGGGGAATTGGTTACGGAACTAGGCGCCTTGCTGCCTGCTACAAAAAGAGCGCTCGCAAGTAACTTGCCAGCCTGTATTAATCTAATGATTCCCAGCTTAGCAGCGCCGAAGATGCGGAGATAAAAATTAAGCATTTCGCTCTCATTATTTTCTTTACCGCTCTCCTCGCTCTCAAGGGATGCGGTGGTGGAAGCAGTAATGATGAAAGTGCCAATCAAGCACAATACATTTACGCTTCATGGGTCATTATTGGCTCTGATGATGCTGGCAATAATCGTACCTTTGCCCGAGTAGCCACTAGCTATCTGTCATCTAGCGGCCAAGCTGTTTGCCCACAGATCAATATTGATGGGCGTATGACTCAAATGACGATGCGTGCAGCAGCTGGAGTAATGGCATTAAGACCAACCGCTTTTCAACCCTCTATTCCCGCAGAGTTTCCATTATCGACCTGTGAAACGATACTGCCAATAGGAACGCAATTTGCAAGTGTTGCGGGGCAATCATTGCCAATTCCCAAAGAAAAACCAAATCGTATTTTATTAATTGGTGACTCTGGGTGCCGTATGGACACCACAAATCTGCAAAACTGTGAAGATCCTAAAGAGTGGCCATTTGCTTCGCTAGCCCAATTGGGCGCCGATCTAAGTCCTGACCTAGTAATCCATATGGGTGACTTTCAATATCGTGATGTGCCTTGCTCAGTCTCTGGTAAATGCCCAATTAATGCGAAAAGTCCTTGGGGTTATGGCTGGGATACTTGGAATGCCGACCTTTTTACTCCTGCTGCTGTCTTATTCGCTAAGGCACCTTGGATTGTGGTACGCGGTAATCATGAAATATGTTCTAAGGCAGGACAAGGTTGGTTTCGATTTTTAAATCCTACCCCATATAGTGAAGATCGCTCTTGCAATAATGCTAGCTATGACAGCATTGCTAACTACTCTCCAAGCTATGCTGTTTCCTTAGGTGGTGGCTCAAGAATTGTGGTCTACGATTCAGCAAATGTTTCTGTCGGCGCCTCTGTTTCAGACCCAAACAATAATTTTTATCGACAATTTGTTGATGCTTTTACGCTAGCCGCTAATACGCGGTTTAGTAATACGATTTTTACTAGCCATCACCCGATTTTGGGTTATAGCAACCCAACTTCAACATCGGTGCCACCTGGCAATGTAACCCTACAAGGGGTAATGAATGAAGTAATGCAAAAGATGTACCCAGCTGCTGCCGCCAATAGTTATTACCCAGACTCAATTAATACGGCATTTCATGGTCACGTACATAACTTACAGACGATTAATTTTGGCGTCAGTAATCTACCAAGTCATCCTGCCACTATTATTTCTGGTGCAGATGGAGTTTCTTTAGGTGAAAAGTTTCCCGTCACAGATCCGCCATTCTATAAAACGAATCTGGTTGCTCCGGGCGTGGAGGTTAATAATATGATTTGGAATAATGATTTTAGCTTTGCCTTATTAGACCGAATTGAAAAGAGTGCATTTTGGAAATACACCCTATACAATAAATCGGGTGACGCTTTTGCGGTATGCACCCAAGCGGGGCGACAACTCAATTGCACGCCGACTACGGGCAACTTAAGTCCTTCATAAATAGGTTAATATTTACTATGGCCATAACGATTCTGATCCGAAATTTATTGCTACTGCTTTGCCTCATGTCAGCATTTTCTACACAGGCCCAAATTGGTACAGCTTGGACACCTGGTAGCTGTCAGTGCCCTAATGGGTTTATTTTTGCGCAAGCCACAGCACCTAATTGCACGCGGACGTTTAATTATGAGGGTTGCATTAACCCTAACGTTGGTGCGAATGGTACTTGTTTCGAGTGTGGGCAAGGCGGCACGCGTGCGCTCAATACCTATGGCTGTATGGGCGGTCTACAAAACCAAGAATGGCGGCCGGTATTTAATCCCAATACCATTGATTGCGACGCTCAAAACTAGTCTTCATTAGCTAGGATCAGCTAAGCATAGCCTTAGCTAGCAGGTACGCCGTCTCGTAATATTTCATAATGCAAATGTGGACCGGTTGAGCGACCTGTAGAGCCTACCTTGGCAAGGAGTTGTGATTTTTTGACTTTTTGCCCTACCCGCACCATTAGCTCTTGGGCATGGGCATAGCGCGTTACTACACCATTACGGTGTTGCACATCAACCAAATTGCCGTACTCCCCACTCCAGCCTGCTTTAATCACAATACCGTCGGCAGTAGCCAAAATTGGCGTGCCATAAGCAGCAGGAAAGTCAGTACCATCATGCCAAGCAATTTGTCGCGTAAAGGGATCAATGCGATAACCAAACCCACTCGATGGTGCAACCTCAAAGGGTAACGGTGAGCCTGTGGGGGCCCCACTCATTGAAACTTGGGTTTCAGCAAAAGCCCTCTGTAAAGTCAATACTTGAGTTTGTAAACTAATGGAGTCTTGCAAGGTCCGATCAAGGCGCACGCCATAAGTCTCATCGGGTGAAAAAATCTCGCGTGATATTTTCAGCGGACCTCCTAGTGCAAGCGGAGTATTTACAAAACCTTCTTGCGATAAAGAGCCTGAAAAGACATCCTTTTGACTAGCTTTGGGTGAACTATTTAATTGCAATAATTGATTTCTAAGAGAATCTAATTGGGCTAAACTTTGCTGGGCTTGGGCTAAGCGCGCCTGCAATTCGTGCAGCTTATATTCATAGTCTGCCTCGGCCAAAGTCACAATTTTTTTCTCTTGTAGCTCTGCTTGCCCTAAAGAAAACAAAGTGTCTCTCGTTTGAGTGACAGTCGCCGCTACTAGCCAGTTAATGGCTACCAAAGTAAAGATCATTGCCATTGCACCAAGTAAAAGATGGGTCTTAGACAGGTGAAATTCTTTGGCGCGACTGGTTGGACTAGTAATAATTAAAATTTGCATGATTACCTCACTAAAAAATTAATGAATTCCTGAATTCATTTCTAAAATTGGTTGCATTACAGCCATTACAATTCCTAAGACCATGAGCCCCATAAACAAAATTAATACGGGCTCTAATAAACTGGTAAAAATTTTTGTTTTTTGTTCGGCCTCTAATTCTGCATTTTCTGCGCCATATTTAAGCATCTCAGCAAGCTGACCAGAGGCCTCTCCAGAGCGAATTAAATGGATCAAAATCGGCGAGAAAACCCCTTGACTTCCTAATGAGCGAGACAGGCTAGAGCCTTCCCGTAAGCGTGCTTCAGTAGAGTCAATTGCCTCCTTTAAAACTTCATTACCCAATGTACTGCGAGCACTATGTAAGGCAGTTAAGATCGGCACATTGGCTGCCACTAACATTGCCATGGTGTTGGCAAAACGAGCAGTTTCAAAACCTAATAGTAGGGGACCCAAAAAAGGTAAATTTAAGATGAAGCGATCGAAGTGCAAACGTATTTCGGTTTGCTTTAAAGCGCGGCGCCCAAAATATATCCCTACAGCAATTACTATGGCTAATAACCAACCCCAATCAACTAAAAAATTAGATAAACCCAAAATAAAACGGGTCATAAATGGCAAGGTTTGTTTGGTACTTTGAAAAACGCGGGCAATTTGCGGTACAACATAGGTCATTAAAAATAAAATGACCATAAACGAAACCGCAGTCAACATTGCAGGGTAAGCTAAAGCACCCAAGGCTTTTTGTTTTAACGCTTGCCGCTTTTCTAAAAATTCAGCTAATTGGGTTAAGACTTGACCCATGCGGCCCGATTGTTCAGCGGCGCCAACCACCCCTTGATATAAAGGGTCAAAGGTTTGTGGTTGAGTAGCGACTGCGCGCGATAAAGATAAGCCGGCGCGTAATTCAGCAACTACTGACTGTAAAACATTTTTGATATGGGGTTTTGAGCTTTCATCCGATAAAACAGTGAGCGCTTCATCAATTTGTACACCAGAACGCACTAACAAAGCAAATTGCTTGGTAAGTACTGCTAATTCATTACGGCTAAGCGGCCTATCTTC
This sequence comes from Polynucleobacter meluiroseus, assembly GCA_945878885.1. Classification (GTDB taxonomy): domain Bacteria; phylum Pseudomonadota; class Gammaproteobacteria; order Burkholderiales; family Burkholderiaceae; genus Polynucleobacter; species Polynucleobacter meluiroseus_C. The sequence goes on from CAMCUP010000039.1 coordinate 7,070, forward strand.
AGAAAATAAACGCTGCCAAAATTGTTGCTTAGTCCATTGGTTTTCGAGCTCAATCCGCACAGGCACCAGTTGCTTCGCCATTAACTGCTGCCGAATAGCACGCTCGTTCTCACCATCGACACTGCCGCGTTCACTTTTACCACCATAGGTTAAAGCTTCAAATCGGTAACGTGGCATGGCTTATTTGTGCGAGGATAGGGTTAATCAATTTCAACTGCGCCAGTCACACGCAACATTTCCTCTAAAGTCGACTGACCTGAGTCAATCCACCGTTGGCAGTCTTCCGCCAAATTGCGCATCCCATTTGCAGTCGCCTGCTTACGGATTTCACTTTCAGCTGCGCGATTATGAATGAGCTCACGAATCGTCTCATTAGTGGCCATTAACTCATAAATGCCTGCTCTACCGCTATAGCCCGATTCGCCGCATGCCGCGCAACCCTTGCCGCCACAAGCTTTACAAGTGAGGCGTATTAAGCGTTGTCCCAACACCCCTAAGAGCGTTGAAGAAAGTAAAAACGGTTCAATTCCCATATCAATTAAACGCGTCACCGCCGATGGCGCATCGTTGGTATGTAAAGTTGCCAACACCAAGTGTCCGGTAAGAGAGGCTTGAACCGCAATTTGGGCTGTTTCTAAATCTCGAATTTCACCAATCATCACAATATCTGGATCTTGGCGCAAAATAGCCCTCAATGCCCGTGCAAAATTCATGTCTATACGCGCATTTACTTGCGTTTGACCGATACCATCCAAGTTATATTCAATTGGATCTTCAACTGTCATAATGTTGTTGGTTTTATTGCGCAAGCGTAATAAAGCACCATAAATCGTGGTAGTTTTACCGCTACCCGTTGGTCCAGTCACTAACACAATGCCGTGGGGGCGATGGATTAATTGATCAAAATTAGTAAAGGTATCATCAGCCATTCCCAGTGCTTTGAGATCAAGCCGATCATAATTTTTCTCTAACAAACGCATTACCACGCGTTCGCCATGGGAGGTGGGTAAGGTTGAAACCCTAATGTCAATGGCTTTGCCACCCACTCGCAAAGAAATGCGACCATCTTGCGGCATGCGTTTTTCAGCAATATCAAGAGACGCCATAATTTTGATCCGCGACACTAAAGCGGCATGAAGGTCGCGGCGCATATCAACCACATCGCGTAAATTACCATCAACGCGAAAACGGACCACTGATTTACGCTCAAATGCTTCTAGATGAATATCAGAGGCCCCATTACGGCTTGCTTGCTTTAATAAACTATTAATCATCCGAATCACTGGGGCATCATCATTCATTTCCAAGAGATCCTCTGAAATGGGAATCTCTTGCAGTAAACGGGATAAATCAATCGTCTCTTCAACCTCATCAACTACTTGCGAGGCGTCTAAATCGCCTTGCGAATAAGCGGCATTGACTGCTTGCATCACTTCATCGCTAGATTTTTCTAATCTCTTTACAGGGCCAACCAGTCGACAAATTTCTTGGATCACTGTTAAATCGGTAGTGGGGCTATGAATTACCGTGAAACTATCTTCTTGCCCGTTCCCATCAAATTGCGCTTCGCCCTCGATTACAGGCGTCTTCATCAAAAGAACCTGATTGTCTCGTGCGTACACAAAAGGAATACGTAGCATTATTTATTCACTGGTAATGCAGGAGCTATTGGAGCCATAGAAGGTGGACTTGAGGGTTTTATCGCAGGGCTGGTATTGATGGTGTCAGAAGGTAACCTTGGCGGAACCAGCGGCACTTCGGCATCTTTAACATTTGGCATGTTCTTTTCTGTAGGCAGTAACATCGGCAATTGCTTAAACTGATCTTCTTTGGTTTGCATTAGGTCTAAACGATTTTTAGTCATTTGCTCATTTTCATCTTTATCCCGCAAAACATAGGGGCGAATAAAGACTAATAAATTGCTTTTGACTCTTTTCTTATTGTCATAGCGAAATAAATTGCCAAGAATGGGAATGCTGCTTAAAAATGGAATACCGCTTGTCGAATCCGCGTATTCATCTGTGATCAAACCGCCCAAAACGATCATTTGTCCGTCATCAACCAATACATTCGATTCAATATTGCGTTTATTTATAACCACTCCATCAGGCGAAGTGCCCGCAACAGATGAAACTTCTTGGAAAATTTGCATTCTAACAATGCCGTTAGCTGAAATTTGTGGCCTTACCCGTAAAGTTACTCCCACATCTTGCCGCACAACTGTTTGAAACGGCGTGACCGTTGAGGTTGTCCCCGTTTGCGCATAGGAACCGGTTAAGATCGGGATATTTCGACCAACAATAATGCGCGCTTCTTCATTGTCAAGTGTGATTAAATTTGGGGTTGAAAGAACATTGGTGCCAGTAGCAGTTTCTAGCGCTCTAATTAAAGCCGACATGGCATAAACACCATTAAATCTACTTATCATACCTAAATTTAGGCCAGGCGCTGGTGGTATTGGTATGCCAGTAGGCGGCGTGCCTGGATTTGCAATTATGCTTGTATCTCGCCCCAAACCTATAATGTTGGCGCCAGGGCCCTGGCCTGGAACATTAAAGTTAGTGCCACCAAAACCCACATTTTGGTTACCCGAACCCAATAAAAAATTCCATTGAATGCCCAACTCTGCAGCCGTTTCAGAGCTCACCTCAACAATGAGTGCCTCAATATAGACCTGAGTACGCCGACGATCTAATTCTTCAATAACCTGCCGTAAATTACGATAGAGCGGTTCGTTGGCCGTAATAATGAGTGAGTTGGTTGCTGGCTCAGCTTGAATAAAGCCGCCTACATTGGGAGTACTAGAGCTAACTAATGCAGAAGTGGCCAAGCTAGTGCCAGAACCAGCCGCAGCCGGATTTTGCTGTGGGTTTGCTGCTGCGGGATTAGCAGCAGCACTACCGCCAGCAACCTGCGCAGATAAAGCAGCATCAGCTGCTACTATAGCGCGTAAGGTTATTGCTAATTTACTAGCCTCAGCATTCTTCAGTGGCACAACCCAAATATTGCCGTTTTTATTACCTGGAATATCAAGACGTGCCACTAAAATACGGACTTGTCTTACGCGCTCTGCACTCGAACTACGCACTAAAATTGAATTACTCCGGGGCTCGGCCAAAATAACAGTTTTTAATGCGGGGTCTGCGGTACCAGCAGCGCCCGTATCCAACACCTTACTTAAGATCGCCGCTATATCACTGGCAAAAGCATGTTGCAATTTAATCGTCTGTACATCAGTTGTAGTTGGTGCATCAATTGCATCAATTAAAGTTGCAATTCGTTGAATATTACTCGCGTAATCGGTTACAACAATCGTATTGTTACCTGGATAAGCGTTAATCGTATTGCTCGGTGAAACCAAAGGTCGCAAAACTGGTAATAAATTATTGGCTGATTCATAGCTCAACCTAAAAACTCGCGTAATAATTTGATCGCCCTCTTGCTTGGTCTTCCCTGTTGAAACCGATGTACTCACTAATTTTGCATCTGCTTGGGTAACAACCCGATACACACCGTTGACTTCCACTAAAGCAAAACCTGCAGTTCGTAAAGCAGTAGAAAATGAATCTAGGGCCTTTACTTTACTCACCGGTTTATTACTAATGAGATTAATCGTGCCCTTCACTTGGGGGTCAACCAAGATAGTCTGGCCAGTTGCCTTGGCAACTACACTTGCAACTGAGTCAATGTCAGCATTCATGAAAGATAGGGTGACAGTGCCAACCTCACTATTACTAGCAACGCTGGGTGTGGTTTGTGCCATTACCATAGCTGGTGCCAAAATAAAATCACCCATTAAGCAGCAAAGTAAAAATTGTAAGCAGGCTTTACGTAAGCTAGTACGCGAAAAAAATGAATAGCCTACTCCATCACTCGCTCCCTGTGGAGCTAGCTTAGTTTGTTTCAGTGACCCAATTTGCTGAGTCAATTTACTTAGCCGCATACGTCGTCTATTCCGCTGTTCATTGCTATTCAATATTGCATGCGGTAAATTTCACCGTCTTTTTTACCTAATAAAGACAATAACCCAATCAACGATTCTTCAGCCTCAGCTGAGGCGGTAGCTGAGCCTAAAAAATGTAAGCCTGGGCTAGTGCCAGCACCCATATTACCTTTGCCACTCAACAACAAAGGCCCCACCGTAGTGCTGAGGCTAAACACTGTACCAGCTTGTGCCAAATTAACCTGCATTTCATAGCTGCCCAAGGGCTTTACTGGACTAATTGGGCTGCTTAGGCTGCTCATCATAAGGCGAACTGTTCCCGTAGTTTCTTTGCCTATTTTAAGCTCAGTCCAGCGGGCAGATAACTGCCCACGAGGTCGCAGCGTACTCCAAGGGTTGCCAGCCCCTTCTAATATAGTTGCTGGCAGGCTAATTTCGCCACTGGCAACTGTTACCTGGCCTAGTTTCAAAAGTATTAGCAGCGGTTGATCGAGCGCTGAGAAACTCAGGGACAAGCCACACTCTCCATTAACTACATTACACTGCGTAGTCCAATGAAAACGTTCGGTTAAAGCGCTGGGCTCGCGGCATCCACCCCCTGCTAAATTCGACTCCGAAAAGCCAAGCGCTGCACTGCCTTGCCAGATTGTGCCAATTGGCTGATGTAATGTAACCCGACATGCTGTTTGGCTACTTATAAATCCAGTAAACCAGCTTGCGGGAAGTTGCTTAACAATGACGACTAATACAGTTAACAATAAGGCAACCCAAAATAACTTTGGTAAATGTCCACGTGCAGAATCTAGCAATATTTTCATTTTGATAGAGCGCCCTCAAGCAACGAGACATTGCTTGAATAACTAGAAGCGCTAGTTTGCACCAAAGTGGCACTTAAATTTACCATAGCAGTTGAAGGTGTTGCCACTAACTCAATGCGCTCTGGATACAAGCGCCAGGTCAAACGTAATTCTTCTAAGACATCAACGACCACAGCGAACATGACATCACTTGCTTGCAATTCAATACGGGGAGGGTTTTCCACACCGAGTCTTAATACACTAGGCTTTAAGCCTCGTGCGACTAAGATATTACGAATTTTTTGTAGCTCTGCTTCATCCACTAAGACTACGGTATTAAGTTGCATAGGCTTACTTTTAGATAATTTGATTAAATTCTCTAATTGAACCCACTGCATAGGGCGCAATGATATTTGCCCCTCTAATCGGTGTACATAAGGAGTTGCCCAAAATTGCATTAAAGCCCACAGCGTGGCAAGAACAGCTAAGCTCAACAATAACTTACGCTTAGTGTGAGCAAAATTTAAGGCGCTAGAAAATCCCCATGCGGTACTAGCTTGTGATGGTTTTTTTTGTTGTAAGGCGTTGAGCGTCGTTTGGCTTGAGCCCATCGCTTGATTTAAAGCAGCTCGACATTTTTTTGCTAGCTCTTTTAATGAAAAAGGAGTCATAAGCTGGCCTCCTTAGCATTACTTCCCAATCCCGCATAAGGCTCTAAGCGATAACGATTGTTGCCTAAGTCGATCACCATCATCCCTAGTAATTCAGCTTTTTTAATGATCTCGCTTGCACTAAGAGGAATCGCGCTTGGTTTAAATTCAAAATCTATGCGGTAGCCATCATAAGTTATTTTTTGTAATGTCTCTTTGCCTAAGGCGGCTTTTAATTGCTGTACTTTTGCAGCCATCGGAACAAAATCAGCATCTGTAGTTTGCCCTTTTCTTCGCTCTTCTTGCGTCAACTGTTTAATAAAAGCGCCTGTTACTGAATCATTTGTTTTATTTTGCGCCAGTAACGCAATAGAAGTTGGTGAAAGAAATTGGGCTGCAGTCATTTCAAGATTTCTACCCCAGCGCCAATCATCAACTGACAGCCAAGCTGCATGCAAACTAAAGCCAATAAAAATACTGGAAATTGCATAAACTGCCCAGCGTGAAGGTGCTACCCATAAATTTTTATCAACCCAAGATTGATATACATTAGCTAGCCCGTTAATACCTTTAGTTTGCGCCGATTGCCAACGCGCATTTAATTTCAACGGAGTTTTTTTCGCGTTGGGCGCCGCCAATAATAAATTAAGGCTAGCGGCAGCTATATCTGTGCGCCGACTAAATGCTACTGCACTTATCATCAGCCAATTCCAAGACCACTCAACTGGTTTGGATTTCTCCACCATACTAGGTAATTGCTCGCTGGGATTCTGCTCAACCCACGCTAGGCCTACTTGCTCACTCTTACGCCAAGTATAAATAATTTCATTTTCAGCAGTTTTAAAAGCAAGACTAGGAATGGTAATTTCAGGAAATTGATGTGCAGTTAATATCTCGTCTGCCTTAGCGTAAGATAAAAGTAAACAGTCGGGAATAAAACGTATCCGCGGTGCGAGCAAAGCACTCAATTGTTGACTAAGCCAATAAAACCAAACTCGATCAATAATTGCTAAGGTTCTTTGCGAACCCATTTGTCCGGGTAATGGCGGTAGTGCATGCACTAAAACACTATCGGCACCAGCCAATAAATATTCCTCAACTAGGCTCGGTAAAACCTGTTGTAATTTTTTTGCCTTCACTAAAGGAACTTTAGTTTCAATTAGACGTACATCTAAAGTTGGTATTAATACTAATACTTCATCTGCATAAGGCATTGTTTCTGCACTACCAATGCCCTGCAGTCCCGCGGCTGGGTCTTCAGCAGGATTTTCGCAAAGACACCAAGCAAATTGGTCGGCGCGCGCGCTCTCCTCAATTTTGCTGGCTGATCCAGCAAAAGGTTTGAGGGGGCAATGAATTACTAATAAACTCATTCTGGCAACATCCTGACTGATTTATTCCAAATTACTTGGGTAAAAATACCGCTTGGTAATGGCACTGGGGAACGCCGTATTAATGCCGAATTCACAAATATACCGCTTCCTAGGCGAATTTCGGATTGCGCCAGCCAAAACTGTGACTTTACATTGACCAAAGAGCCGTCAACTGCCACCCCTGCTCCCGCGCCAGCTTTAGTCAATAAGGTGGTAATTTCATCAAGCGCCTTCATAGGCGCCGCCGTACGGTATTGCACTAGATTGTTTGCTGCACTGCGAGATAAGCCTGCAAATGCAGCCATTAGCACCTCAGCGCTAGCTGTATTGACATTAATAGCAGTATTAATAGGCAGGACTGCTACATGAGGACGTAATTTCTCAATTAAGGCGGGGGTATAGCCAGGCATGCTGGCTAGCCCATCTAAATCAACCAGAGGGATTTGAGTTTGGAGCACGGCTTGGGCGGTTTGCTGTGCTAAATTCGCATCTAGTCCTAAGGCAGCTAAAAGGCGACCATAGGCTGATACTCCGCCGGCATTAATACCTTGAAATTGGTTATTCCATAAATTAGTTAAATTAAATAATCCTTGTGCATCAGTTAGCCTACCCTGTACAGTGACGCTTTGTAATTCGTCTGGAATATCAGCATTTTTCAAAAAATCAGCAACTTTACTATCAGCTAAAGGTAAGGCCCAAGATTCTCCCAAGTGATCATATTGGCTGGTGCGACCATCTTGAGCTAGAACCAACCTAGCAAAATCAATAATGCCGTGCTGCAGCCAAAGTACTTGAGTGCGATCGCGTAAGTTTTCTAAGGTACGCACCTGTAATTGCTGGCGCCACATTAAGCTAGCCATCAACACCACTGAAACGCCAACCACAATGAGCGCAGTAATTGTCGCCGAGCCGGTTTGTGTGCTTACGCCAG
>CAMCUP010000040.1 GCA_945878885.1 Polynucleobacter meluiroseus
TTATATGTCCCTCGTGGCGATGTGCAGCTAACGGTGCAAGTGATGCGTAAAGCCGGCTTAGGCGGTCTTTACGAAGCATTTTTGAAGCTTAAAGAAAAGTTGGCTAAAGCAGGTTTATTTGATGAAGCAGTCAAACAAGCAATTCCAACTCATCCCCGAGCCATTGGCATCATCACTTCTCCACAAGCGGCAGCATTAAAAGATGTGCTGAGTACTTTAGCGCGTAGAGCACCCCATATTCCGATTGTGATTTATCCCACTTTGGTACAAGGACCAGAGGCTCCGGCTGGAATTATTGCCGCCTTAAAAGCAGCCAACGCAGCAGCTGAAGTTGATGTTATTTTGTTGGTACGGGGCGGCGGTAGCATCGAAGATCTCTGGGCGTTTAATGACGAGCAACTGGCATATGCGCTTGCCGACTCAGCTATTCCCATAGTCTGTGGGGTGGGTCACGAAACCGATTTCACGATCGCCGATTTTGTGGCGGATGTCAGGGCGCCAACACCCACTGGCGCTGCCGAGTTAGCTGCACCACGCCGTGATCAATTACTAGGCGAGTTAGTTAGTTTGCAGCAAGCTTTACTACAAAGGCTGACATTGCGGCTTGAGCGTGAAGCACAAACCTTAGATCAATTCACTTTGCGCTTGAATCATGCCTTGCCTAACCCTGAGCGGATGCGCGAGCAACTCTCTTTTTTACGGCAACGCTTAAGCCAGTCCTGGTTGGTACGAGTAGAAAGTTGGCAACAGGGCCAAACCCATTTGACTGCCCAGCTAGAAGCACTTAATCCCCAGCGCACGCTTGAGCGGGGCTATGCGGTCATCATGCGGGGGATGGGGGAGGAAGCACACGCGGTGCGTAGTCCGCTGGAATTAAAGCCGCAAGAAACGCTTCAAGTGCGGCTGGCAGAAGGAGAGGCAGAAATTGTTTTGGGAGTGGTGAAGCAAAAATAAGCCCAGTCAGCATGACCTCAGCTACATTCGGACTGGCTCAATTTCTAGCAACACACCAAAGCGATCTTGCACCGCTGCTTGAATCTCGCTCGCTAGGGCTAAAAGCTCTGTAGCGGTCCCTTTACCGAGATTAATAAGTACCAAGGCTTGTTTTTCATAGACGCCAACTGCGCCCCTCTGCGCCCCCTTAAAACCACACTGATCAATCAACCACCCAGCAGCAAGTTTATGCGAGCCGTTACCCTGAGGATAAGTAATCATCCTAGGGAAAGTATTTAATAATTGGGCCAATTGAATTTGGCTAACGCTCGGGTTTTTAAAGAAGCTACCCACATTGCCAATGACTTTGGGGTCAGGTAATTTTTTTTGTCGAATAGTGCAGACTGCGTCGAAAATTGTAGTCGGGCTTGGCAGATTTTTTGGTGCAGAAAAGAAATTCGTTAAATCGGCATACTGCAATTGAGGCACCCAATTTTTAGGTAATGAAAATGCTACTGCAGAAATAATGTATCGCTGTGGCTGGCGTTTAAAAATACTATCGCGATAAGCAAACTGACAAGCGTCAGGTGTCATTTCAACAAAGGCTTGGGCGGTGCAGTCAAAGGCTGTGATCGATTGAATCAGATCACTCACTTCCACCCCGTAAGCACCAATATTTTGGATCGGTGCAGCACCCGTTGTGCCTGGTATTAATGCCAGATTTTCTAGCCCTGGTAAACCTTGCGCCAAAGACCAAGCTACCAATTCATGCCAATTCACACCCGCACCGACCCGAATGTGGGTCGCAGCTTGATCATTGGAAATAATCGCTTGGCCCCCAATTTCCATCAAGAGGGTCATGCCCGGCAAATGTGCGGGTAAGACCACATTGCTACCCCCTCCTAAAACCCGCCAAGGCATACCTGCTGATAGAACAGCGCTCATCAGCGGGGGAATTTGTTCGGCAGAGCGAATCACACAACTCAATTCAGCGGTGGCAGCAAAACCAAGGGAATTCCGCTCCCTTAATTGGGTATTGCGCAGGATCAATATTCCTTGCGATGAAAGTTCATCATGAAGAGATTGAAATGAAAAGGTATCAGAAAACTGCATAAGGGGAGTTTAGTCGCCAACGCCATCACTTGGGGTGGACCAAATAAAAATAAGACAATAAATATGATTTGACATGAAATCAATAATTATCTATTATAAGATCATGATTGTTAGTTACAAAAAGCCTTTTATCCAATTAGTAAAGAAGGTAAATCGACCGCTACAACTGGCAATTGAGGACGCAGTTAAAGTTGTTTGTGCTAACCCTAAATTGGGTGAGGGCAAATCAGGCGATTTATTGGGTATTTATGTCTATAAGTTTCGCTTTAATAGACACGAATATTTAATGGCGTATAGCTATGAGGAATTAGAAGGAGCTACTACCTTGGTTTGGATCGATTTTTATCGGGTCGGTAGTCACGAAAATTTTTATTTGGACCTAAAACGGTTTTTACGACAGCAAGGTGGATTAGTAAAAGCAAAAAAAGGGGGCGGTAAATGAGTCAAGTAATGACAGCTGAAGATATCTTTTCTCAAGTTCAGCAAATGCCTGCTAAAGAGCGAATTAAATTTTTTTCTTTAATTGCAGCCAATGTATTTCAAGAAAATGATTTTACCCATGATCAGGTATTTGGCCATCTAAAAAAAGCCCATTTTTCTGCTGATGAGGCGGCTGAATATTTAGAGATCTCTTTACCCACATTGAGGCGCTATGTACAGTCAGGTAAATTAAAGCCCGCTCAAATGATGGGGCGTAATCAATTATTTTCTACTGCAGATTTACGTAGGCTGAAGCAAAAGTTAAGTTAAGCTAAATTCAATAAAAGGAGTTAGTCATGCCCTCATTTGATGTTGTCTGTGAACCCGATATGGTTGAACTCAAAAATGCCCTCGAGCAAGCCAATAAAGAAATTACCAACCGCTTCGATTTTAAGGGTTCTGATTCACGGGTAGAGCAAAAGGAAGAACAAATTGTGCTGTACGCCGATGATGACTTTAAGTTGGGACAAGTTCGTGATGTCTTGTACGGAAAAATGGCTAAACGTAATGTTGATGTCCGTTATCTTAAGGATGACAAACTCGAAACGATTGGCAGTGATAAGCGCAAACAAACCATGAAAATTCAAAAGGGTATTGCCGCCGAGTTAGCCAAGAAAGTAGTGCGTATTATCAAAGACAGCAAGATTAAAGTGCAGGCTAGTATTCAAGGTGACGCGGTCCGTGTCACGGGTGGCAAGCGTGATGATTTGCAAGAGGTGATGGCCATGCTGCGCAAAGATGTACCAGAATCACCTTTAGGCTTTAACAACTTTCGCGATTAACTTCGCAGATTAAATTCGGCGATGAACTGCGGTGAATAATTCGGGCGCATTGGCTCCCAGTAATGTTGCAGCAATAGAACGTTTCTGTGATGCTTGTTGGCTAGAGGACGGTTTAGCGGCAAATAGTTTGGCCGCCTATCGCCGGGATTTATTACTCTTGGCGCAATGGTTACAAACGCACTCATCGATCGATCTTTATTCGGCTAGCGAACAAGAACTCACTGCCTATATTGCCCATCGACGCGCCGATAAAGCTACTACGGCCAATCGTCGCCTTACCGTGTTTAAACGTTTTTATCGCCATGCTTTACGTCACAATCTGGTGAAGAGCGACCCATGCATGAAGTTGCGGGCAGCTAAGCAAGCCCAGCGTTTTCCAAAGACCTTAAGTGAAGCGCAGATTGTGGCCTTACTCAACGCACCAAATGTAGATACCCCTTTGGGCTTACGCGATCGCACCATGCTTGAACTGATGTATGCCAGCGGTTTACGGGTCTCAGAAATCGTCACGCTCAAAACCGTTGCGCTTGGCTTAAATGAGGGTGTCGTGCGTATTGTTAATGGCAAGGGCGGTAAAGAACGCTTAGTACCATTTGGCGCAGAGGCCGGTTTATGGCTAAAGCGTTATTTAGCCGAAGCACGCACGCCTTTATTAGAAGGTAAAAATTGTCATGAAGTTTTTATCGGGCGACATACTGGTAGCGGCCTGACTCGTCAAGCATTTTGGGCTTTAATTAAACGCTATGCGCTGATTGCCAATATTCCCATTGCCTTATCGCCGCATACTTTGCGTCATGCATTTGCGACCCACTTACTGAACCATGGAGCCGATTTGCGGGTCGTACAGCTTTTACTGGGGCATGCCGATATCTCAACCACGCAGATTTATACCCATGTAGCTCGAGAGCGACTCAAATCGATCCATCAGCAACATCATCCTCGCGGCTAACCTACTTCGCTTCATCGCCAGCAGTTTTGAGGTTGAAAGCAGAAAAACTTCGGTACGGTTTTTCGCTTTTAACCTCAAAACGCGCCTCTTGTTTAAGATAGCGGTATGGTGATTAACTTTTTATTGATTCTGGGCGCTTATCTATTGGGCTCTATTTCCTTTGCGGTAGTGGTGAGTAAGTGCATGGCTTTACCCGATCCGTATACCTACGGATCAAAAAATCCCGGTGCTACCAATGTGTTGCGTACGGGCAATAAAAAAGCCGCTTTATTTACTTTACTCGGCGATGCCTTAAAGGGTTGGTTGGCGGTGGCTATTGCGAGGATGGTCTTAGGTACAGAAACTTCAGGCTCGCTTGAGTGGGTTTTAAGTGCCGTCATCATCGCAGTTTTCTTGGGGCATTTATTTCCCCTCTTTCATAGCTTTAGGGGTGGCAAAGGCGTAGCCACAGCCTGCGGCATCTTGTTCGGGATTAATTTCTTTTTAGGTTTAGCAACTTTAAGCACTTGGCTGATCGTGGCTTTCTTCACCCGTTATTCATCATTAGCAGCTATTGCAGCCGCATTATTTGCGCCGCTGTACTATATTTTCCTATTTGGGTTTCATCCTGTAGTGCTGGCCTTAGTAATCATGTGCGCTTTATTAATTTGGCGCCATCGGAGCAATATTCAAAACTTAATTAATGGCAGTGAAACCCGCATTGGTAGGGAAAAGTAAACCTAAAAAATAAAGGGGAGACAAAGTAATGACCATCGCATTTGCATGCATTTTATTTATGGGAATTCTGCCCATTATTTGCGCCGGTATTGCTAAAAAAGGCTTTGAAGGTTACGACAATAGCCGCCCGCGCGAATGGCTTGCTAAACAAACCGGTTTTCGGGCGCGCGCCAATGCGGCTCAAGCCAATACCTTTGAATCTTTACCCCTATTTTTTGCTGCAGTCATCATCGCGTCCTTTGCCAATGGGCCCCAAGGCAGAATTGATATTTTGGCTGTAGCATTTGTCATCGCCCGTTGCTTATTTGTGGTGTGCTACTTACTCGATTGGCCTACCCTAAGAACCATCGCTTGGACCTTGGGCTTTGCTAGTGTGTTAGCGATATTTTTGCAGATTTAAAATTGTTCTAGAAACAAGAACATAAACCAGAAAGAAGTGATGCCGATTAAAAAGACTATCGCAGTAAAGAAAGTGGTAATGGCGAAGAAAGTAACAACTGCTAAGAAGCTCTCGACTGCAAAAAAAGTGCCTAATGAAGATGGCATGCCATTATCAACCGTGATACGGCGCCGTATCCAAGCGCAAAAAGCGCGTTTTCATGCGAACGACAATATTGCGGCGTTTATTAAGCCAGGTGATCTCGAGGGCTTGGTGGATGAAGTTGCGCAGAAGATGCAGGGCGTACTCGAGAGTTTAGTGATCGATACCGCAAGCGATCACAATACCCGTAATACGAGCTTTCGGGTAGCAAAGATGTTTATCAATGAAGTCTTCAATGGCCGCTATGTCAGCCAACCCGAGCTCACCAAATTTCCTAATATTACCCATCTCAATGAGTTAATGATCATTGGCCCTATTACCGTTCGGAGTGCATGCTCGCATCATTTGTGCCCTATCATGGGCAAGATTTGGATTGGCGTTTTGCCCGATAAAGATAGCGCGCTCATTGGTCTTTCAAAATACTCACGTATTACTGAATGGGTCATGTGCCGCCCACAAATTCAGGAGGAGGCGGTAGTGGAATTAGCCGATCTCTTAGAAAAGAAAATTAAACCAACGGGCTTAGCAGTTGTAATGGAGGCTGATCATTTCTGTATGCAGTGGCGTGGGGTGAAAGATCCCGATTCCAAAATGATTAATAGCGTCATGCGCGGCTCATTTTTAAAAGACCCTAATTTACGACGTGAGTTTTTAGCCTTGGTGGAGCGTAAGTCGTAAGTTGGCTTAGCCATTCAAATTGAATTGAGAACCGTTCTCAAGAAAATAGCGAACTAAATCAATAGGATAGAGACTTCGTTTGCGATGGGTGACTTGTGATTTATGATCACGGTTGAAATTCTTAACTCAATGGAGCTCGCATGAAAACCAATCGTCGTCAATTTATGATTTTGTCCGCAGCAGGTGCTGCTAGTTTAGCTTTAAACAATAGTGCTCAAGCGCAAGCCATGCTTTCAACAACCGATCCCCAAGCAGTTGCACTTGGTTATATTGAAGATGCTGCCAAAGTAGACAAAGCTAAGTTCCCTAAGTTTGTCGCTGGCCAAAATTGCGCTAACTGTGCTTTGTATACAGGTAAAGCTGGCGCAGCAGCAGGTGGCTGTACTTTATTTGCTGGTAAGCAAGTAACAGCTAAAGGCTGGTGTACCGCATACGCTAAGAAGGCCTAATTAAGAGGGCCCTTGCGGCCTAACTTGAGAGTTCATTAGCGTAGTAAAAAGGCTTCACTTTTTAGTGGAGCCTTTTTTATTGGTACGCAGCGGTTATCTTTGCAAACTTGAGAGCGGAAATAAAAAAGCCGCCTAAGTAAATCCTCAGGCGGCTGGTAATACGTGTAACAAAAAACTAAAGCAAATTATGCGTTTGCTAAATGGGCTTCTAAGGTTTTCGTGAACTTATTAGCATGGCTACGTTCAGCTTTAGCTAAAGTTTCAAACCAGTCAGCAATTTCATCAAAGCCTTCTTCACGTGCTGTTTTAGCCATACCTGGGTACATATCGGTGTACTCATGGGTTTCGCCAGCAACAGCTGCTTTAAGAACATCTTCAACCGTTTTAGCAGGCATACCAGTGCCTGGGTCGCCAGCGCCACCATCGATCAAGTATTCCATGTGACCATGGGCATGACCAGTTTCACCTTCTGCAGTCGAACGAAATACCGCAGCAACATCATTTGCACCAGCAATATCAGACATGTTTGCGAAATACAAATAACGGCGGTTTGCTTGCGATTCGCCAGCAAATGCTTCTTTTAAAGACTGTTCTGTCTTAGTACCTTTTACAGTTTTAGCCATCGTATTGCTCCTAAAAAATAATCAATTAATTTCTGGGGTTAGGTCCAAAACCCTCAATTGCTCAAGGTTTTTTGGAATTACCAGACGTCTATTATGGAGATATTCCGAGGTAGTGAAATCGTATTTTTGTATGGTCTTGATAGTTAAAATTAACTAACTTCTAAATAGCTATTAAGTAAATCAAACAGCTACAAATCAATAAGTCATTGATTTAAATGGGTAATTATTTAATCTCTTCTAAAACCTTGAGAAAAGCACTCTGCCCATGATCAATTTTGTCAGTCCAGTCTTTACCAGCTGACGCATTAGCATCATCAGTGATGTACTTAAAGGCTCGCCAAGGGATTTCTTGGTCATAAGCGGCTGAGGCGATACCAAAAAGCTCCATGTCAACCAAATCAATTTTTTGTTCAGTCAACCAGGGGTCTGAAGCTGTAACAAAACTATCACCAGTGCCGCAAATGGCAAACCCATGCTGTGAAGAAAAAATAAAGGGTTGAGAAGAAAAGGGAACACGGCCTCGAGGCGCTAGGGGCTCTGCCATCATATCGCGCTGAACTACATGGGCAATTTCGACTAGGCCAGAAAGCTCAGCGTTTTGCTGATTGATTTTTCCTGTGGTGCCAAAATTAATAATCAATTTAGGCTGAAAAGTTTGAATTGCTTTAAAGGTACCAAGCGTGGCATTAATTTTGCCCGCACCAGTATGGGCGATATGAAAGCGCTTAGGTACTAACAGAGGATCGAGCTCATTTTCTAAAGCGGTAATAATCAAAATATTGGTATGCATCATGGGTAGTTTATAAGTTAGCTAAAAAAGAAAAATCAAATAGAGTAAATTAACAGTTAAAACTAAAATGACTTAAAAAAGAAGAAAGATGAATTTACTCGATTATCTCCCAGGCATTCCTAATTTTCCAAAACCTGGAATTCTATTTCGGGATATCTCCCCTCTCTTAGGTGATCCCAAGGCATTTCAATTTGCCATAGAACAGTTTGCAGAATTAGCAAAAGGCTGGGAATACTCCCATATCGTCGGAATTGAATCCCGAGGCTTTATATTTGCCGCAGCGCTCGCCCATCACGAGCATAAAAGTTTGGTCTTAGTTCGTAAGCCAGGTAAGCTTCCACTAGTAACTCACAAAGAAGCGTATGGCTTGGAATATGGCAAGGATAGTTTAGAGATTCAAGCCGCTTCTTTGCCCCGCGGTGCAAAAGCGATCATCGTTGATGATGTCTTAGCAACGGGCGGCACGATATTGGCCTGTGCCAAGCTTATAGGCCGGGTAGGGGCTAATACAATGGGCGCGCTTTGTTTACTAGAAATTGCGGGCTTAGAAGGGTCGCAAAAATTATTAAAAGACGGCATAGATTCGCAGACTCTGCTTCAGGTCTAACTAGTGTAATAAATGAATATGCTTAAGACTATAAAAAAATATTCATTACCAATTTTGCTGGGAGTGGCCACATTTTTTTTAGTGGTTGGCCCAAAACCCTTAGATCCCAGTAATATTAACTGGCTTGCAGGATGGGATCCCAGCCAAGAATATTTTGGCTGGGCCATTTTTAGAAATGGCCCATGGCTTTTCCCGATTGGATTAAATCCTAACTATGGAATGGAATTTAGCTCCTCCATTGTTTATTCCGACTCACTCCCTATTCTGGCGCTGCTATTTAAATTATTGTCACCTATTTTGCCAAATACGTTCCAATATTTAGGTTTATGGAATTTGACCTGCTTTATTTTGCAAGCAATCTTTGCCTGGAAATTGATTAGTTTATTTACTAAAGAGCGCTGGCTACTTTTTTTTGCTACTGGGCTATTTATATTTGCGCCACCGTTTCTTTGGAAGGTGAATTCAAGCAATAGTTTAATCTCGCAATTTTTAATTATTTGGGCGCTTTATTTAATATTTAAGCCAAAAACATCGAAAAACTTTTATTGGTGGCTTTTATTACTAATCTTTGCAGAAGCGATTCACTTTTATATTTTTGTAATGGTTTTTGTTTTGTGGATATCAAATTTATTAGATGAGTTATTTTTTCATAAATCAACCACTCTAAAAATAGTGGCTAAAGAATTTTTATTTTCTTTATTATGGATATTTATCGTGGGGTGGCAAGTAGGATATTTCGAAGTTGGTACTAGTTCTACAGCAACAGGGAATTATGGGCTTGGCGCAACTAATGTTTTGGCGCTCTTCGATGCAAATGGCTGGTCTTATTTGCTTGGCGATATCAGGCAAACTCCATTTAACTATGGTCAAGAAAATATTATTCTAAATAAAATAGAGGGTTTTAATTATCTTGGACTGGGGTTGATTATTGCTTTAATAGCCGCTTTGGCTACGTTCCTAATCAAACCCTCTTTTCCTTTATATGTTTTTAAAAAATACTTATTTTTTATTCTTGCGTTATTTGGTTTATCAGCACTTGCCATATCCAATCAAGTCTCGATAGGGCCGTATAACTTTAGTTTTGAACTGCCGGCCAGCATTATTAATTTTGCAAGTATGTTTAGAGCATCTGGTCGAATGTTTTGGCCAATTTTCTACACTATTGTTTTTATGTTTATTTTGTTAGTTATTAAAACCTATCCAAAGCGGTTTGCTATTCCGCTATTAGCCATTTGTTTTATCATTCAAGCTATAGATACAAGTGCTGGCTGGCTTCCCGTTCGAAATCAGATGAACACTACATCCGGATTAGCCTTCAAGACTCCTTTAATTAATCCATTTTGGAAGTTAGTGGGAAAACATTATCAAAATATAGTGCGTGTACCCGCTAAAAATAATTTATATGACTGGACGATTTTTGCAAACTATTCAGTTCAATATGCACTAGCAACCAATTCCGTATTTTTAGCTCGCGTAGATGAGCGTAAATTAGTGCTAGCAAATGACCAGTTTTCACAACTAATACAAAGTGGTAAATATAATTCCGAAACGCTTTATATTTTTGAAAACAGTCAAATATTGCCTGTACTGATGCATTTAAATAAGCAGCGTGATCTATTCATTCAAGTTGATGGCTTTAACGTGTTAGCTCCAGGGTGGAAGCAATGCGGAATTTGTGAATCACATTCTCTACAGGGAGTGAGCGAGATTGCAAGCGAAGTGCCAATAATTGACGGCAAACAAGCTATTTTATTTTCTACTCAGTCTAATCCACATAATTTATTTTTTTTAGCGGGGGGCTGGGGTAATCCTGAGTCATGGGGCTCTTGGTCGAGTGGCCCTGTAAGTAAACTCTTATTTCCACCCCCGTTAAGTCGCTTTAAGACCCTCACATTAGAGTTGAGGGCTTTAGTCTCTGAAAAGTACCCGAAACAAGTTGTAGAAATAATTGTTAATCAGATTCCACAGGCGGTTCAGGTATTAAGTAAAGGGGATAAGAATTTTTTAAAGATTGCTATACCTGAAAAAATTGGGCCGAATGATTACTTAAGTATTGAATTGAAATTACCGAATGCCGCCCGCCCAGTTGATTTGGGTATCACACGGGATGACGAACGGCTCTTAGCAATTGGCATTGTTGCAGCTGAGTTTGACTAAAAAAAGTGCTCATAGATTGCTCTGCTGCTGTGCCAAGTTTTCTGCCAAGTAAAGGCCTGCGCTTTTTTGATGCCAGCCAATCGTAAGCGTTCATGAAGGTGGGGGTCATTAATAAGCGATTGCATCGCTACTGTAATTTCGTCTAAAGCTAGGGGGTCTACTTGCAAAGCAGCATCGCCTGCAAGTTCTCGCATGGCGGTAGTATTGGAGCAAATAACCGGAGCTCCAGAGGCAAACGCTTCTAACATCGGCAGGCCAAATCCTTCATAGAGGCTGATAAAGGCTAATGCAAAGGCTGCCTGCAAGAGGCAGCGCTTTTCTTCGTCGCTGACATAGTTAATCCAGATACATTCATTGGCAGCTACACCACGTTTAATCGCCTGAAGAATATCCCCATCATCCCAAGCAAAACGACCAACCAATACAAGCGGAAATTCTTTAGCTAAATTGTGGGGTAAATTAGCATGGGCTTGTAAAATACGGGCTAAATTTTTACGCGGTTGAACAGTACCAATCGAGAAAAAAAATTTCCCCTTGATGGCAAATTTTTTCAATGTAGCTGCAATTTTTTCGCTACCAATAGGCTCAAAGTATTGTTTGTCAATGCCCAAAGGTATGGCTGAAATTTGCTCTAGGGGGTACTGCATATGGCGAGCAATCTCTTGTTTAGAAAATTCAGAAATAGTAATGATGTGATTCGCGTTGCGACTAAGCGACTTCCAAATAAGCGCCTTAGCACGGGCAAATTTAGAGCGAATAAATTGCGGGTGGCTAATGGGTATCACATCCATGATGCTAGCGATTAGCGGTATTTTATGTAGCCTATTCGTTGAGCTACTCAGCATGGGTATTAAATGGTCTGGCGCATGAATTAAGTCGGCGTTTTTAAAGGCATCCAGATGATTGTTTGCGCTATTGCGAGTAGATATACCTGCATACGCTAGAGCTAAGTAAAGGGGATACTTGGCATATTCACTAGTAGTTTGACTGGTCAGAAAGGCCTTAGTTTCGCCGCTGAACTGGTTTGGATAACCAAAGCTATAGGGAAGAATTTCTAGATTACCAGGGTCTTTGCCATATTCTGCTAAAAGCTCTTGGCAATAGTGACCAATGCCATCGATACCTTCGCCCGCCAGCCCACGGTTAAGCAGGGTGCAGCCAAAGGCAATTTTCTTCATGGCTGAATTATATTGCCCTTAGCCCCAATTAGCATACGCGTTAAAGTTTCTTCTAATGTAGGAATGGGCAGCGTCAGGCCATGCTCTTGCATTAGTGCCATTAATTTGCTGGGATTGCCGCACATGCGATGCACTTCACTGGCACGCACAAAGTCCGGATTAATTTTGATATCGATTGGATGTCCTGTCAGCTCAATTAGCGTGCGCATTACCTGCTTTAGTGATCGTGCATTACCAGTAGAGACATTATATGTTTGACTGGCCACTCCAAATTGAAGTAAGGCTAAGTAAGCACTACAAATCATTTCTACGTCATTAAACTCGCGCTCAACCTCCAAATTACCTAGTTCAATGAAGGGGATTTGTTCGGCAAAATGCCGCACAAACTTCGGAATGAGAAAATTCCCCTTTTGCCCATGGCCAGTGTAATTAAAAGGCCGAGCGATAATAATCGGCAGCCGATCCATAAAGGTTTTTGCCATCTCCTCCATTGCCACTTTACTGATTGCATAATGATCAATTGGCTTAAGTTCTTGATCTTCAACGCTAAAAGGATTTGGACTGTTGCCATATACCGTGGCGCTACTGGCTAATAGTACTTTTTTGGGCTTAATAGGTAGCTTAAGAAGCGCATTGAGTAAACTGCTCGTGCCCAAAGCGTGAACCCGATAGAAGGCCTCTTCATCTTTAGAGGCCACAAAGCTAATGCCAGCTAAATGCGCCACCATCTCAGGCGCCGCTGCTAGCACCTCCTTTTCAAGGGCTCGGGCATCATTTAAATTTGCCGCAAGGGAGATCGTTTCATGGCCCAATTCTCGGGCAGTTTCAATAAAGTGTATGCCCGTAAAACCACGAGCGCCAGTAACTAAAATTTTCAATGGTTAGCTTTGGAGCGGTAAATGGATCATAAGCAAAAAATGGGGTGCAATAGTCTGAGCATAGCGCCAATTATAATTAAGTAGTGAAATGGACCCCAGCGTGACTTATTCAGCCAATAACCCCTATTTAAGGTATTTTGCGCGGCTTAAGCACCTTTTTTCAGCTTTTGGTCTTGCCATCACCTTTTTGTCTGTAATTGCCATTGGGCTTAGTGCATTTAATACAGTAATTCATCAGCAGCAATTTATTGGACCAGCCTATTTAATTACTGCGCTTATTCTGGGCTGGTTTGGCGGTAGCTGGGGTGTGGGGGGATTCATTTTTCTGCTACCACTTACGCCCAATTTTCATGCGCAACTGCAGGCCTTCTTGGGCATATCCCTTGCCGCTCAACCTAATCCCGGGTTAGATTTAGCGGCTGGTTTTATTGTTGGCATCGTCTTAAGATCCCTCCTAGGTAGAAATCCCGCTAGCAAGCAAATACCTTGTATGCCTTGGCAAGTCGGCCTCGCCTTAAGTTTGATTGGTTTTTCAGCTTGTTTGGCAATCGTGCGTAATTTGCGCCAATCGGCAGCAAGCACATCATTCGAGGGCATCTTCTTTAATCTGACTAACTTTCGCTCGCTGGGTTGGCATGATGATTTTATGCCTTTGGGTGATTTAATTGCCTATGGCCTTGCGGGCGCAGTCATTGCAGTGATGTTACCAACACTAATGAAGAGCGAAAAGCGTAATCGCTTGGTGTTTCAGCCCCTAATGGCTGGGATAGGGGTCGCAGCAATGCTCGGAATAATTCAGGCAGTTACTGGTTTTGGTCTGCCGGAAGCCTTACTGAATTTTAGAAATGATCGTTTTGGATTTGTGGCAATTGGTTTTCAGCCCGATATTCATGCTTTTGCTGGACATATGCTTATAGGTGCGGTGGGCTTATGGGGTTATTTTTTCGCCATAAAATCAAAAGATGAAAAGTATTTCACTTTACTAATTATTGGCTTAGCTTGGTTGGCTCTATTGCTTAGTAAGTCACGCGCTACATTGATACTCGCCTGCTTTTTTACCTTGCTTGGGACGCTCTATTTTATTTGGCAATATAGGCGAGCCTATTTCAAACGAGTCATCTTGTCCTTAGTAGTTCTCGGCCTATTTGTCTTGGGCGGATTATTCTATTTGCTCAATCACCGCGAGTTAGCAACTGGCCTTGGCTGGCTGAC
>CAMCUP010000041.1 GCA_945878885.1 Polynucleobacter meluiroseus
TTGGCGGAGAGGGTGGGATTCGAACCCACGGTACCTTTGACAGTACGCCTGATTTCGAGTCAGGTACATTCGACCACTCTGCCACCTCTCCGAACTGTATTGAAATTATAACCGTCGCTTAGATTATCTTTTGCAATCTAGTCATGCCACCCAAATAGCCCTGTAAAGCCTTAGGTATTGCAATGCTGCCATCGGCCTGTTGATTATTTTCCAGTAATGCTACTAAGGTTCGACCAACTGCTAAAGCCGAGCCGTTTAAGGTATGCACCATCTCAGGCTTAGCTTGCCCAAGCTTAAAGCGTGCCTGCATTCTTCTCGCCTGAAAGTCACCCATATTTGAACAAGAGCTAATCTCACGATACGCATTTTGAGACGGCACCCAAACCTCTAAGTCATAAGTTTTGGTACTACTAAAACCCATATCGCCAGTACAAAGCAAAACTCTGCGATACGGCAACTCTAAAAGTTCAAGCACCTTTTCGGCATGAGCTGTTAAGTTTTCCAGTGCCGCCATTGAATCTTCAGGCTTAGTAATTTGCACTAATTCGACTTTATCAAATTGGTGTTGACGAATCATACCGCGCACATCACGACCATAACTACCCGCCTCAGAGCGAAAGCAAGGTGTGTGGGCTACAAACTTCAAGGGTAACTGTTCAGCAGCTACGATTTCATCGCGCATTAAATTGGTAACGGGCACTTCAGCCGTAGGAATTAAATAAAAATTTTCTTCTTCAACCCCCCCACCTTCGGCACCCATTTTGCGCGGTACCCTGAATAAATCATCTTCAAACTTGGGTAACTGTCCAGTGCCACGCATAGATGCGGCATTCACAATATAGGGGGTGTAAATTTCTTGATAGCCATGCTCTGTAGCATGTAAATCAATCATGAATTGACTTAAGGCGCGATGCAAACGGGCAATCGGGCCTTTTAAAACAACAAAGCGTGCGCCACTAATTTTGGCGCCGGCCTCAAAGTCTAGACCTAATGGCCCACCTAAATCCACATGGTCCTTTATCTCGAAAGAAAAAGTGGGAATAGCGCCAACTTTTTTAATTTCTTGATTTTCAGTTTCATCCTTACCAAGAGGTACTGATGCATCGGGTAAGTTTGGGATACCCATTAAAAAATCTTGTAGCTCTATTTGCACCACAGCTAGACGAGCAGCGCCCATTTCCATATCGAGATTAATTTGCGTGGCCTCATTCATCTCAGCGCTAACATCTTGACCCTTCCCTTTTTTCATGCCAATGGCTTTGGCTAATTGATTGCGCTTAGCCTGTAAATCTTCGGTGCGAGTTTGTAATAGCTTCCGCTCATTCTCTAAGAGGGTAAATTGCGCCACATCAAGTTCAAACTTGCGGATTAAAAGGCGCGCTCTAACGCTCTCGATATCTTTGCGTAATAGTTGTGGGTCAATCATGGGTTTACTTTAATTTCACTATTTCTGAACCAGGGGGTGGCGTAAAACTAAACCGACTGGATGCTAAGTTTACATTTAATTGATATTGACTAAAGCTAACCAGCACCACATTACCTAAGCCATCGAGTAATTCTAAAGCGCTTGGCAAACCGCCCTTCATTCCTACTGAAATTTTGGTATAAGCTAAATCTGCATTGCCTTGCGTTCCCCCCTTTTTTACTTTCGGTTTTAAGTCAACCCAGCGTAAGCCATTGTGCTCGATATCTTCGACCAAATCGAAGTGCTCATCCAGAGCCGCTTCGCCAAACAGAATGGCCGCTGGGGTAGCGGCAAGGGCATCGCCTACTGGCCGATAAGTGGCTTGTTTAAGGTCTTTATCCCACATAATTAATTGCTTGCCATCGCTCATTAGCTTTTGTTCATAAGGCTTATTGGTCTCCCAAGCAAACCGACCAGGCCGCTGAAAATAAAAATGACCTTGGGTCTGACGAATAAGCTTTAAACCTTTATCTTGAGCTTCGTTTGGCTTAGGTACCCGCAATTGCTGCTGCACAAAATCACCTTCTGCGGTTTTAGAGTTGCGCACAAATTGTCGCAACTGCTCAGTAGCAGATACAGTGTCGGCACTAGCGCCGTAAGGAGCTGCAGAATTTATCGCTGCGCTAGTTGGCGAGACTTTATTAGGCGTTACTCCCACTGCAAAAGAGACATGAATCGCTAAACCCACTGCCAGACAGTGATGCAACCCTGTAATGCGCATTACTCCTCAGCCTTCCGGCCAAAAATCTCCCGATTACCGCTACCGCTCATCTTCGACACTAAACCCGCTTTTTCCATATCTTCAAGTAAGCGAGCAGCACGGTTATACCCAATGCGTAGATGTCGTTGCACTAACGAAATTGAAGCACGTTTGTTTTCAAGCACGATAGCAACCGCCTGGTCATACAAAGGATCGGTCTCACCACTTCCGCCGCTACTTAATACATCCATAGTAGATTCGTCAGTACCTTCGAGCACCCCATCAATGTAATTGGCTTCGCCTTTTTCTTTTAACCAATCAACTACGCGATGCACTTCATCATCCGATACAAATGCGCCGTGAACCCGTACGGGCAAACCTGTGCCTGGGGCCATATAAAGCATATCGCCCATACCTAATAACGCCTCAGCGCCTTGCTGATCCAAAATAGTACGACTATCAATTTTGCTACTCACCTGAAACGAAATACGTGTGGGAATATTGGCTTTGATTAATCCAGTAATCACATCAACGCTAGGTCGTTGAGTCGCCAATACCAAATGAATTCCCGCAGCACGCGCTTTTTGAGCAATGCGCGCAATCAGTTCTTCAATCTTTTTACCCGAGACCATCATCAAATCAGCCAACTCATCAATGATCACCACAATCACAGGCGCCTTATACACCGGCTCTGGATCATCAGGAGTCAAGCTAAATGGGTTAGTCAGTTTCTCGCCTTTTTCCTCTGCCTCAAGAATTTTGCGATTAAAGCCAGCTAAGTTGCGCACGCCGAACTTACTCATCAATTTATAACGGCGATCCATTTCATTCACTGCCCAATTCAGGGCGTTATAAGCTTGCTTCATATCAGTTACGACAGGGCAAAGTAAATGCGGTACCTTCTCATACACCGACATCTCTAACATCTTCGGATCAATCATAATGAGACGCACCTCATCTGGTTTAGCCTTAAAGAGTAAAGACAAAATCATCGCATTAATACCCACCGATTTACCAGCACCAGTTGTGCCAGCCACTAAGCAGTGCGGCATCTTCGCTAAGTCAACTACCATAGGCGCGCCAGAGATATCTTTACCTAAGGCCAGTGTGAGTAGAGAGTGGTTATCGTTATAAACTTGAGAACTTAAAATCTCCGAGAGATAAACCGATTGACGAGATGGGTTTGGTAACTCTAGAGCCATGCAAGTTTTGCCGGGAATGGTTTCTACCACTCGCATACTAACAAGGCCTAAAGAGCGCGAAAGATCGCGTGACAAGTTGACGATTTGACTACCCTTTACACCCACCGCTGGCTCGATCTCATAACGCGTAACTACTGGGCCTGGGTAGGCTGCGATCACTTTTACTTCAACACCAAATTCATCGAGCTTGCGCTCAATGAGGCGCGATGTAAATTCCATTACTTCAGCGGAAATGGTTTCTTTAGCCTCGGGTACAGCATCTAAAAGTGCCAGTGGCGGCAATTCAGAATCAGGAATATCAATAAAAAGGGGTTGTTGCTTTTCGCGTTGCACGCGAACGCTTTGGGCAATCACGGGTTCACTACGTACAATTTGTACTGGCGTCATAATTTCAATTCGTCCCCGCACTTCTTCGACGAATTCTTCACGCTCAACGCTGGCTTGCTCACCCACTTTGCGATCGGCTTCGCTCTCTTGCCGTTCGCGTAAACGCCGATAGCTAAGCTCGATAAAACGGCCCACTTGCTCGGCTAAAGTGAGCCAAGAAAAATGTAGAAAAAGTGATAAGCCGGCGCACAGGGCAAATAGCAAAATAAGGGTTGATCCGGTAAAGCCAACTGCCATTTGTAAGGGGTCACCAATTAGCTCGCCCAAAACTCCGCCAGGGGGTCTAGGTAAGGCAATAGTCAAGGAATGTAAACGAATTGACTCTAAGCCCATACTAGCAAGTAAAGTCAGGCCAAAGCCCAACCAACGCAGTAGCAAGGAGTCGGGCTTTGCATCGGGGTCGGGAGGCATTGGTGTGCTCCACAACTCTTTCCATCCTGAAAATACCCGCCTGCCAAATAGCGCCACCCACCAAAAGGCTGAGATGCCAAACATATAGAACATTAAATCAGCAATCCAAGCCCCAGCCCGCCCACCTAAATTTGTCGGAATATCAAAACTAGCGTGCGACCAAGCAGGATCCAACTTGGAATAGGTAATCAGAATCGCAAAGAGCGCTAGGCATAGACCGAGTGAAACAAACCATCGCGCCTCTAAGAGCAGGCGAGACATCCTGCCCTGCCCGCTAGAGTTAGGCGAAGGGGATGAGTTCGTTGGTGGATAGACAGTTCGAGCCATATTTCCTTGATTGTAAACATCCCCACCGCAAGGAAACCTATAATTTAGGGATGAATACAACTAATCTCAAACATAGCAAAGTTCTCATTCTCGGTTCTGGCCCTGCAGGCTATACCGCTGCAGTGTATGCAGCCCGAGCCAACTTACAGCCCAGCTTAATTACGGGCTTGGCTCAGGGCGGGCAACTAATGACCACCACTGATGTCGAAAATTGGCCTGCCGACCCCGCTGGAGTGCAAGGCCCAGAGCTTATGGAACGCTTTTTAAAGCATGCTGAGCACTTTAATACCGAAATTATTTTTGACCATATTCATACGGCCGCCTTACAAGAAAAGCCTATTCGCCTAGTTGGCGATTCTGGTACCTATACCTGCGATGCCTTAATTATTGCCACGGGTGCCTCAGCCCAATACCTTGGTTTGCCAAGTGAAGAAGCTTTTATGGGACGTGGTGTTTCAGGTTGCGCAACCTGCGATGGCTTCTTTTATAAAAATCAAGATGTCTGCGTGGTCGGGGGCGGCAATACCGCTGTTGAAGAAGCGCTCTACCTCACTGGTATTGCTAAAAAGGTAACCGTGATTCATCGGCGCGATAAATTTCGTGCTGAGCCCATTTTGAACGATCGTCTGATGGCCAAAGTAGCCGAAGGTAAAGTTGAGCTCAAACTCAATTCAACCTTAGAAGAAGTGTTGGGCGATGAAAAAGGTGTTACTGGTGTGCGTATTCGGCAAGCCGATGGCAACACCGAAGATATCGCGCTCACTGGCGCGTTTATCGCCATTGGCCATAAACCCAATACCCAATTATTTATTGGTCAGCTTGAAATGCATAACGGCTACATTCAAACCCATTCGGGCTTGCAAGGTAACGCTACTGCTACGAATATTCCAGGTGTCTTTGCATCCGGTGATGTGCAAGATCACATTTACCGTCAAGCAATTACCAGTGCGGGCACAGGTTGCATGGCCGCACTGGATGCTCAGCGTTATTTAGAAGGGCTTGAATAAAACTTGCCCCTCTTACTATTAACGCATTACTGGTAACAAAGGCACAATCAATAACGCGACGATGTTGATAATTTTGATCAGCGGATTAATCGCTGGCCCAGCAGTATCTTTGTAAGGATCGCCAACGGTATCGCCAGTAACTGCAGCTTTGTGAGCCTCAGAACCTTTGCCACCGTAGTTACCTTCTTCGATATATTTCTTGGCATTATCCCAAGCACCGCCGCCAGTACACATTGAAATCGCCACGAATAGACCTGTGACGATCGTGCCCATTAACAAGCCGCCCAAGGCAGCAGGGCCTAATAACAGACCAACCACAATTGGAATAACGACTGGTAAGAGCGAAGGAATAATCATTTCCTTAATGGCAGCTGTAGTCAACATATCCACTGCTTTGCCGTACTCAGGCTTACCTGTGCCATCCATAATGCCGGGAATATCGCGGAATTGACGGCGCACTTCATCGACTACAGCGCCAGCGCAACGACCTACTGCTTCCATCGCCATCGCACCGAATAAGTAAGGAATCATGCCGCCAATAAATAGGCCAATAATCACTAAGTGATTTGATAAATCAAAGGTGACTTGCTGACCAATCGATTCAAGCGCATGGGTGTAATCAGCAAATAAAACCAGTGCTGCTAAACCTGCTGAGCCAATCGCATAACCTTTAGTCACTGCTTTAGTGGTATTACCAACCGCATCTAAAGGATCGGTAATATCACGCACAGCTTGTGGCAAGCCTGCCATTTCAGCAATACCACCTGCGTTATCGGTAATTGGGCCATACGCATCAAGCGCCACAACAATACCAGCCATCGAGAGCATGGAGGTAGCTGCAATTGCAATACCAAAAATACCGGCTAACCAATACGCCGCATAAATCGCGATACAAACAAAAATGACTGGGATCGCGGTTGACTTCATCGAAATGCCTAAGCCAGCAATAATGTTCGTACCATGGCCTTTGGTCGATGCTTCTGCAATATGCTTCACTGGTTTGAAATCCGTGCCCGTGTAGTACTCAGTAATCCACACTAAGCCGGCGGTGAGCAATAAGCCAACAACCGTTGCGCCAAATAAACGCCATTGACTGCCAGGAATTCCTAAAGCATCGTCAGGAACAATAAATTGAGTGGCAAAATAAAATGCAATTAATGAAAGTATGCCCGCTACGACTAAACCTTTATAAAGCGCTGGCATAACATTTTTCATGCCCGGTGTAGCTTTTACAAATGAACAGCCAATGATCGAAGCAATTATCGAAATGCCGCCTAAAACCAAGGGATAAATAACTGCTGCAAGGGGTCCGCCCGGAACGATCATTGCACCCAAAACCATGGTCGCAATGATGGTCACTGCATAAGTTTCAAATAAGTCAGCTGCCATACCAGCGCAATCGCCTACGTTATCCCCAACATTATCGGCAATAACTGCTGGGTTACGAGGGTCATCTTCAGGAATACCCGCCTCAACTTTACCCACTAAGTCGGCGCCTACGTCGGCGCCTTTAGTAAAAATGCCACCGCCTAAACGCGCAAAAATCGAAATAAGCGAAGAACCAAAAGCAAAACCAATTAAGGGATGCAAAACCGCCGAGAGATCTTGCCCGCCACCGATGGAAATCAGGAACATAAAAAATAAAGCGACGCCCAGTAGGCCTAAGCCAACCACCAGCATGCCGGTAATTGCGCCGCCTTTAAAGGCCACGTTCAGCGCTTCATTCATGCCGACTGTAGCGGCTTGTGCAGTGCGCACATTTGCTCGTACCGACACATTCATACCAATAAAGCCGCAGGCGCCCGATAACACCGCGCCAAGCACAAACCCCATGGCCGTGGCAATGTCTAAAAATAGCGCAATCAAAATCGTCAGCACGATGCCGACTATCGCAATCGTTTTGTACTGGCGTGAAAGATAGGCGGCTGCGCCCTGCTGAATTGCCGCGGCAATTTCTTCCATTTTGGCATTGCCGGTATCTTGCTTCAAAATCCAGCGCCGCATCAAAAAGCCATATAGCACGGCGATAACGCCGCAGACTAAAGAAAAATACAGACCCAATGTGACATTACTCATAGCTTTAATCTCCAAAAAAACGAATCCTAGAAGTATCCAACACAAACTATACCTTCTCACTTTGCTAATATCAGGGTATCCACTAATTTTTTCCGGAAAAACCCGCATGAGTCTTGATAATGTCACCCCAGGTAAAAATTCCCCCGCCCACTTCAATGTAATTATTGAAATTCCCATG
This sequence comes from Polynucleobacter meluiroseus, assembly GCA_945878885.1. Lineage (GTDB taxonomy): Bacteria > Pseudomonadota > Gammaproteobacteria > Burkholderiales > Burkholderiaceae > Polynucleobacter > Polynucleobacter meluiroseus_C. The sequence goes on from CAMCUP010000041.1 coordinate 7,754, forward strand.
AATGCTGACCCCATTAAATATGAGGTTGATAAGGAAACTGGAGCTATTTTTGTCGATCGTTTTATGGGCACTGCAATGCATTACCCCTGTAACTATGGCTATATTCCCCAAACCATTGCTGGCGATGGCGACCCAGTGGATGTGCTGGTAATTACCCCTTTCCCGCTAATTCCTGGGGTAGTAGTAAGCTGCAGAGCTATAGGCCTGCTGCAAATGGAAGATGAGGCTGGCAATGACGCTAAACTGCTAGCCGTGCCTGAGGACCGTATTTTGTCGATTTATACCCACTGGCAAAAGCCAGAAGATATGAACCCCTTGCGACTCAACCAAATTAAGCACTTTTTTGAGCATTACAAAGACTTAGAAGTCGGCAAATGGGTCAAAGTTAGCGGTTGGGGTGGTGTAGCTGAAGCCCACCAAGAAATTCTTGAAGGTGTTAAGCGTTATCAAGAGGAAAAAAAGGCTTGATCAAACTTGCTTTAGCGCAACTAAATCCCAAATTAGGCGATTTAGAGGACAATGCGGCCTTGATTACAGCCGCAGCGCAGGCTGCCCATGCGGCAGGTGCCAAACTACTACTAACGCCCGAGCTAGCCTTAACCGGCTATCCTCCGGAAGATCTTTTATTACGTCCTGCATTCATTGCTGCGGCTACAAATCAACTAATAAAGCTTAGTGCCCAACTAACAGCGTACTCTGGCTTAACAGTGGTGGTGGGGCATCCTCAAGGTACTGCTGCAGGCTTACAAAATTGTGCCTCTGTCTTGCGCGACGGCAAAGTCATCGCTTGCTACGCTAAACAACAATTGCCGAATCACGAGGTATTTGATGAAGTGCGTTACTTTGTCCCCGGTAATTCGCCATGCGTATTTGAAGTAGATGGCTTAACCGTTGGTTTACTAATATGTGAGGATGCTTGGCATGCGGGCCCTGCTATACAAGCAAAAAAAGCGGGGGCTCAGCTACTCGCCGTATTAAACGCCTCACCCTATCACCTTGAAAAAAATGCCTTACGCATGGATGTTCTACGACAACAAGTTAATGCGACAAAACTCCCCTTAGCTTATGTCAATCTGGTGGGCGGCCAAGATGAATTAGTTTTTGATGGTGGTTCGTTTGTGCTAAACGCCTTGGGAGATCTGGTGTTAACTCTGCCACAATTTAAATCTGATTTGGGATTAATCAACCTACAAGCAAACGGTGAGCCCATTCCCGAGCAACAAAATAGCATTACCTTTGGGCCCGATAAAGCAGACGCGCTTGAAGCGCAAATCTATGCAGCTCTAGTGCTTGGAGTGCGCGATTATGTCCAAAAAAATCTTTTTTCTGGCGTGATTATTGGTCTCTCCGGTGGAGTTGATTCAGCGCTGGTACTCGCTATTGCAGTCGATGCCCTAGGTGCTAACCAAGTGCGCGCAATCATGATGCCGTCAGCATATACAGCAGATATTTCCTGGCTCGATGCCCGAGAGCTTGCTCACAATGTTGGCGTGCAATACGATGAAATTCCGATTGGCAAACCAGTAGCGGCTTTAGAAGAAGTTCTAGCAGAACAATTTGCCGGTTTAGCGCTCGATGCAACTGAAGAAAATATACAAGCACGGGTAAGGGGTACTTTACTCATGGCGCTCTCAAATAAAACTGGGCGCTTGGTGCTAACTACTGGCAATAAAAGTGAAATGGCAGTTGGGTACTGCACCCTCTACGGCGATATGGCAGGCGGATTTGCGGTGATTAAAGACATTGCTAAAACTTTAGTATATCGACTCTGTCACTATCGCAATCGAATCAGCCCAATTATTCCTGAGCGCATTCTCACTCGCGCCCCATCAGCAGAATTACGTGCTAATCAGACCGATCAAGATAGTCTACCAAGTTACGAAGTACTCGATGCAATTTTGGAACGCTACATGGAACATAATCAATCGCTTGCTGAAATTGTCGCTGCGGGTTTTGATGCAGCTAGCGTAGAAAAAGTTACGCGCCTAATTAAGTTGAATGAATATAAGCGCCGCCAAGCTCCGCCCGGTATACGCATTACCAATCGTGCCTTTGGTCGCGATTGGCGCTATCCCATTACTTCTGCATTTCGAGCCTAAGTGCCTAGCCTAATTAACTACCCTGAGTCGCTGCATCTAAGGGTATTATTACTACATCTATTGAGGAGAATTTGATGAAGCTCATTACATCCATCATTAAGCCGTTTAAGCTTGATGAAGTGCGTGAAGCCATGGCAGAGGTGGGAGTGACTGGCCTAACTGTTACTGAAGTCAAGGGTTTTGGTCGGCAAAAAGGTCATACCGAACTATATCGTGGCGCAGAATATGTGGTCGACTTTTTACCAAAAGTAAAGGTTGAAGTGGTCGTAGCCGATGATTCAGTCGAGCGCGTTATCGAAGCAATTACGAAAGCAGCGCATACCGGCAAAATTGGTGATGGCAAAATTTTTGTCACCTCGGTTGAGCAAGTTATTCGTATTCGTACTGGCGAAGCTAACGAATCGGCAATCTAATACTTTGCTTCTTCTAATATCAATGTTTTTGCTTCAGGATTAGCTGGTCTTACGCGCATCCCTTGAAAATAAATCTCAGTCTGAGCTAAACCTGCTGTTAATAGCTTGAATGGCGGCGCTCCATAAAAAGAATAACTTGTCCCAGCATCGAGTGTCTTGCTTTGTTCTTTGCCGGCTGCATCAATCACACAAACCACCTGCTGGTTTAAGCTTTGCACGTATACCATATCGCCTGCTTTGCTTGGAAAGGCTGTTTTAAATATTAACGGGGTGCCATCTATTTTTGGACAAGCAATATCGCTTGCAATAGCGGGTGATACTTTTGGATTGGGCTGATTATTTAAGGCTACTGGCGTAAGCTCTGGTGCAGTTGGGGTGACGGCCTCCTTAGCTAATTCGGGTGCAGCAGCTAAGGGTGCAGGAGGTAGTGGTGCCGATACTGTTGCACTATTCACGGCAGCGTTAGGCGATGCAGTCATACTTAAATTTGAAAAATCATTACCAAAATTAATAATGGTAAATACGAAAGCCGCAGCAACGCTGGTATACAAAAATAATTTTCTCTGCTTATCCTTTATTTGTAGATCGGAAGGCAGAGGCTTCAATTTTAGATTTGAGGGTAGTGACTTTTCTATCTTTAATACTGGTGCTGGAGCTGTATCTACCGCTGGTATTGAAGCAGGCAAAGGTACTATGACAGGTGTAGGCGTAGTTGCTAGTGTTGATACAACTATTGATGTTGGTACATCAGATGAAGCTGGGGGAGCCACAATTTCTGCCTCAAGATAATCTGCTTCCTCTAGGCCCAAAATTGTGGCAACTTTTTGGGCCGAGCGTAGTTTTAATGCGGCTGAATAAAATGCACTGTGCTCACCATTCTCAATTTGCTGAATTTGCTTTTTCGAGAGACAAGCATCAAGCGCTAATGCCTCGATGCTCAGGCCAAGCCTTTTCCTGGCCTCAATAAATGCCAAAGAACGAATCGTTGATATCTTATTCTTGCTCATGATTAACTGATGATTGAAACAATAATTTTAGCTAAAAGCTATTAGCCCTAGGGGTAATCCCAGCATAAATCTTGTAAAGTCTTACTTTCACTGTCTTTTGCACGTTTTAGGTGCCTATTTTGGAGAAGTTATATGACAAATAAAAGTCCTATCAGCCCTAAGAGTACTGGTGCCCCACACCGCCTCAATTCGCGCTCACGGATGGTTACCGAAGGCGTGGCCCGCGCCCCTAACCGGTCGATGTATTATGCCATGGGCTATCAAGAGCAAGATTTTGTCAAACCCATGGTAGGGGTAGCTAATGGCCATTCGACCATTACCCCATGTAATAGTGGCCTGCAGAAATTAGCCGATGCTGCGATTACAGCTCTCGAAGAGGCTGGCGCTAAAGCACAAGTATTTGGCACCCCTACGGTGTCCGATGGTATTGGCATGGGTACTGAGGGCATGAAATATTCTCTCGTCTCACGTGAAGTTATTGCCGATAGTATTGAAACCTGCGTCAACGGTTTATGGCAAGACGGAGTCGTAGTAATCGGTGGTTGCGATAAAAATATGCCTGGTGGCATGATGGCCTTAGCGCGCACCAATGTGCCAGGTATTTACGTCTATGGTGGCACGATTAAACCCGGTCACTACAAAGGCAAAGAGCTCAATATTGTTTCTGCATTTGAAGCAGTGGGTGAATTTACCTCTGGGCGCTTAAGTGAAATTGACCTTAAAGGTGTAGAACAACACGCCTGCCCTGGAAGTGGATCTTGCGGAGGCATGTATACCGCCAATACCATGAGCTCATCTTTTGAAGCGCTAGGCATGAGCTTGCCCTACTCCTCAACGATGGCCAATGAAGATGCTGAAAAAGTCGCCAGCGCCCATGAGTCAGCCATTGTTTTAGTTGAGGCGATTAAAAATAATTTACGCCCCCGTGACATCATCACAAAAAAATCGATTGAAAACGCCGTCAGTGTGATCATGGCAGTTGGTGGCTCAACCAATGCAGTACTACATTTCTTGGCGATTACCAGTGCAGCAGAAATTGATTGGACGATTGATGATTTCGAGCGCATTCGTAAACGCGTACCCGTCATCGTCGACATGAAGCCATCGGGTAATTATTTAGCGACCGACTTACATCAAGCCGGTGGCATTCCCCAGGTGATGAAAATTTTGCTCGATGGGGGCTTACTCCATGGCGATTGCATCACCATTACCGGCAAAACAATTGCTGAAGTATTAAAAGATGTCCCTTCAGTGCCACGCGCCGATCAAAACGTGATCCGCACGCTCGATAACCCTTTATATCCTCACGGCCATCTAGCAATTTTAAAAGGCAACATTTCACCTGAAGGTTGTGTGGCAAAAATTACGGGGTTAAAAAACCCATCGATCACTGGTCCAGCCCGAGTTTTTGATTCGGAAGATGATGCTATGGCCGCGATCATGGCGCAAAAAATTCTACCGGGAGATGTCATGATTATTCGCTATGAAGGTCCTAAAGGTGGGCCAGGCATGCGCGAAATGTTGGCCCCTACCTCTGCCCTGGTAGGCCAAGGCCTTGGTGAATCCGTAGGCTTAATTACCGATGGTCGCTTCTCGGGTGGCACCTGGGGAATGGTCGTGGGTCATGTTGCACCGGAAGCATTTGTCGGTGGCACGATTGCCTTAATTGAAGAAGGCGATTCAGTGACGATCGACGCAAACAAATTACTCATTCAACTGAATGTAAGCGAAGCTGAAATTGCCAAACGTCGTGCCGCTTGGAAGCAACCCAAGGCCCGTTACACTCGCGGCCTTTTAGCCAAGTATGCTTATCTAGCTAGCAGCGCGAGCAAGGGGGCGGTAACTGATTTGAACTTGGGCTAGAAAACGCCTAAGCCATACTGCAGGCATTCAACCCTCTCGTTATGCAATCCCTGCAGTTAATGGGCCCCCTTGTGGCCCATCGGCTGCACGGGTAATTTCACCTCAACTTCGCCCGCTTTAGCGAATTTTAATTTCACGGGAATCAAATCACCCGCTTTAAGCGGGGTCTTGATGCCTATCAGCATCAAGTGCAAGCCGCCTGGTTTTAATTCAACGGTACCCGCAGCAGGCACATCAATCACTTTTACTTGACGCATTTGCATCGTATTACCTTCCATCGACATCGTATGCAGTTGCACCTCATCGGCTACGGGTGAGCTAGCACTAATTAATTGATCAGCGGCGCCTTGATCAATAATTTTCATA
>CAMCUP010000042.1 GCA_945878885.1 Polynucleobacter meluiroseus
CTCGTTACGCCTTACGCTTTGGGCAATATAAAATTAATTTACAAGATCGAGCTACTGAAACACCAACTAAAGCAAAAGTACCCACTATTGGCGCTGGCGATTTTTGTCTGATTGCTGCCATTCCGCTTGATGATGTGATCACCCATTTGTCAGCCAATAATATTACAATTGATGTTGGGCCTGTTGCTAGACGGGGCGCGTTGGGTCCAATTCGGTCGGTCTATTTACGTGATCCTGATGGGAATTTGGTTGAGGTGTCTGAGTACATTTAATTTCATTGCTTATGAGTCAGCTACCGGATTGGGTCAGACTTGCACAAGAGCAATGGAATTGGCGAGGAACCATAAGACCACCATTTGCAGTTGAGCCTAATAAGTCACAAATTTCAGTATGGGATTTTCCACGTCCACCTAAGTATGTTGAAGATCATCGGGAAATTATTATCAACTTTAACGGGCAAGAGATCGCTCGCACAAACACTGCAATTTTGGCCTTAGAAACATCCCACCCACCGAGTTTTTATATTCCTCCAAAGGATATCAACTTCAATTTTTTGAAGCCGTCATCTGGTAATTCTTTTTGTGAATGGAAAGGCCCCGCTCAATACTGGGATATAGACGATGGTACTAACCAACTCAAAAAAGTTGCTTGGAGCTATGCCCAACCCTTTAATGAAGCAAAGATGATTGCCGATCACATTGCTTTTTACCCGACTCAATTGCAATGCACTGTTGATGGGCAGCAAGTTTTCCCTCAGCCCAGTGGCTTTTATGGGGGCTGGATTACTCCTGAGTTAGTTGGACCTTTTAAAGGCGAACCAGGCAGTGAATCATGGTAAATAAAGTTGATCTTAATCTGACCATAGGTCGGTCAACCATTGTTTGAATTCTTGATACATTAATCCCAAGCCAATAATGACAAGCAGAATGATAAATGCTGCAATTAGTAATAGATGGGAATCAATCATTTAATTATGAGAATATTTGATCGCTAGGGCAATAGTTTGGTGATGAATTTCAACAGATTGCTCGATTTTTTTTCCGTAACCACCTGCCATTACAACCGCAATTGGAATTCCATTAATCTTTGCAAAATCGAATACTGCCTGATCACGCAATAACAAACCTTTTTTACTAAGGCTTAATTTACCTAGGCGATCATCAGTATGCGGATCTGCACCAGCTAAATAAATCACAAAGTCTGCACTAAATCTTTTTTCAAGCTCATCAAGTGCATAAGCAACAGCATTTAAATATTCGCTATCTGCACATTGATTTTTTAAGCCAATATCAAGGTCGCTCTGCTCTTTATTAAAGGGAAAGTTATTTTCACCATGAATTGATAAAGTAAAAATTGAATCGTTGTGTTGCATGATGGTAGCGGTACCATTACCTTGATGAACATCAAAATCAATAATAGCAACACGAAAATGAATCCCCTTGATGGCTTGTAAATTTTTAGCAGCGATTGCAACATCATTAAAAACACAAAACCCACTTCCTTTGTCGCGATGAGCATGGTGAGTTCCGCCAGCTAAATTTACACTGACTCCGTCCATAAGTGCAGCATTACAAGCTGCTACAGTTGCTCCAGCTGACCTTTTAGAGCGCTCAACCATTAGCGGACTCCATGGAAAGCCAATCTCTTTTTGTTCAGCTGCATTAAGTTGCCCGCTAATTATTTTTTCAACATACTTTGTGTCATGAGCAAGAAGTAGCTGCGCATCAGTAGCGCTTGGAGCCTCAAGCAGCTCTAAATCAGATAATGATTGGACTGATTGTCGCAGTAGAGCATATTTTTCCATTGGGAAGCGATGCCCTTTTGGAAGTGGCAAGACAAAGTGATCGCTATAAAACGCTTTCACCAGAAATTAGCCCTGATTAGTAAGGTATTTACTAAAAACTGAAAAAGTTATGAATTAATTCTGCTTCATTTTAAAAATATCAATTGAATCAACAGCATGAATCATGCCATTGGTAGCAATTATATTTTCTATTTTTATGCTGACTTGATTTACGCTTGGGCCACTCAGATTAGATTCAATTAAAAGATCATCACCCGCAATAGAGGAAAAGTGGGAATTATGAACTTTAGTTGAGGCAAACTCTGGAACAATAAAGTGATCAATAAAGTTGTTTAATTCCTCTGGATTAGATTCAAGTGCTTGAAGATATTCTGGAGAAACTCTACTGAAGGCAGTATCGGTGGGGATAAAAAGTGTAAAAAACCCACCGTTATCGAGCAACTTAAGCCATTCCGATTTTTTGATTAATTTTGTCCAGATTTTAAAAATTCCAGAACTAATTGCAGTATCAATGAGTCCACATAAAACACATCCTTCAAAATGCTCATAAGTGCTAGAACTCATCTTTAGAACCTTATTGTTATCGTTGCAAGTACAGTTAAGAATGGATGGGTAAAAAATAGCTAGGGAATACCCTTAGCAAATATACGCCTTTTGGAATAACGCTGTCGAAGGGTGTAATTACCCTACTATTAGAGTAGCCTTACCAATTGAGACTGATCTTTATAGCTGCAGTTGCCTGCTTTAGCTTGTAAAACCTAGTTTTTTATACGCACTTTATTAGAAAATACTGAGGTTAATTAATCAATCGGCTTTATATCTAACTCCACAGCTAGTTTTTGCCAGCGGTTGCTGTCTTCCTCAACCTTACGCTTCATTTCTTCTGGGGTGGGGGAGGCAACCTCAAGAGCCATTCCACTTAAGCGCTCTCGTACATCAGGCATATTTAACACCTGCTTCATTGCTAAAGCGATTTTATCGATAATTGGTTTTGGTAGATTAGCTGGCCCCATAATGCCGAACCACTGTTCATAGTCCATACCATTAATACCTAACTCAGCAAAGGTAGGTATTTCGGGAAAATCACTATTCCGCTTGTTACCAGTGACAGCTAATGGGCGTAGTTTCCCAGCTTTAATGTGGGTTCCTGCGCTAGCCATGGTGGTAATCATGACGTTTACTTGCCCACTCATTAAATCAATCATTGCTGGTGAGGATCCTTTGTAGGGAACGCTGATGAATTCAAGCCCAGAGCGCGCTTTAAAAAGATCAACGACAACGCTACCAGTGCCAGCAATTGCCATGGTCATTTTGCCGGGATTGGCTTTTGCATAAGCAATAGCTTCACGAGCAGTTTGAGCTTGAAAATAGGGGCTTGCAACTAAAAATGCTGGTGATCGCCCAATAAGTGAAATTGGTGTGAAATCTTTAATTGCGTTGTAAGGCATCTTACGGGTATAGATGGGTGTACTAGTGTGGAATACATCGACTAAAACTAAGGTGTAGCCATCCGGCGCAGCTTTAGCGACGTAATCAGTACCAATAATTCCTCCCGCACCACCTTTATTGTCAACTATTACAGTTTGTTTAAGTACACCAGATAATTTATCGGCAATTTGCCGGCCAATGCCATCAGAACTACCGCCTGCAGGAAAAGGGATTACTAATTTAATTGGTTTATTAGGGTAGTCGCTTGCTGGATTTGCTTGAGCATGAGCGCTAATAGGCAAATAAAAAAGACCCGCAGTCAAAATGAATACAATTTTTATAATAAAAATTTTTCTAGCAATCATCTCACGACCTATTCACGTTATTTGACGCAGAAGATTTTGATCTGATCAGCACTTCGCTTAACTCAGAAAAACCTTTGCCTCCCTTAGATTCAGTAACCCATTTTGGCAGAAACTTTATTCTATCCCGATAGTCTAATACATTTGCAACCCCAAAAGAATTTTTGAAATAAGAGAACATTGGATCATCATTTGGAGAATCACCTATAAAGAGACAAGTTTGATTACAAATTTCCAAGTCTTTATGAAAGAGGTTTTTCATCATTAGTTTGGTGGTGCTTAGCTTGTCCCAATGACCCAACCAAAGATTGACATGAATCGAGCTTAATTTAGCTATTACTTCATAGGCGGCAAGAAATTGTAGTAGTGTTTCTATGTCTTTAGCTGAATATGGCTGAACATCTTCTTTAACATCGATAGCTAAATCGTATAGACGTGAAAATTGATCTGAAGCAAAAACAATCTTAGGATATTCTTTAATCAATAACTCTTTTATTTGCAAAAGGCGCTGGGCATAAACAATTCTTTCGTTTTGGTCAAGCACATGATAGGTGCTAAGTTTTTTTGAGGCCTTATCCCACCACATATAAAAGGCACCATTTTCGCCAACAATAGCATCTACTGGCCACTGTCTGGCAATCATGTCACACCATCCAGCAGGTCTTCCGGTAACTGGGATTACTTTAAAGCCTGCATTTTGAAGGGCGGCTATTGCAGTAAAAGTTTCAGGAAGTAATTTTCCTCCGTCGGTGATCGTGTCGTCAATATCAGTAAATACATATTCAATTTCTGCGGCAACCTTTATAGGTAGATCAGCAATTGGCTTAGGGTAGGTTGATCGGCTCAAAGGATAATGGCTCAAAAATTTAAATTAATTTTTTGCGGATTTGTGTCACAATAATTTCAGCAATTACAACAATAATAAAAATACATAATAGTATTAATGAAACACGGGTCCACTGAAATAGATTTAGTGCAGAATCGAGTGCCATCCCAATTCCACCGGCACCAACCAGACCCAAGACTGAAGATTCGCGAATATTGATATCCCAGCGAAATAAGGCAATTGACCAAAAACTAGGTGCAATTTGGGGCCAATAGCCTTTGGTAAAAATTGAAAGCCAAGGTGCACCACAGGCTTTTATTGCCTCAATGCTGTTCATATCGGCAGCATCAATTGACTCGCCCAGTAACTTACCAACAAAGCCGATTGATCGAAAAGCAATGGCAAGAGTGCCAGCTAGTGCTCCTGGACCAAAAATTGCAACAAATAATAAGGCCCAAATAATTGAATTAATTGATCTTGAGGCAACTAGTATAAATTGTGCGATCAAATTAATAATGCGAAAAGGTACCAAGCGATAAGAGGTACAAAGCCCAATGGGAAAGGCAATAACTAATGAAATAATAGTACCTAAAGTTGCAATATGAATGGTATCCAATAAGGCTTCATGAATACCCTTAGGGTAGTAGCTAAAATCAATTGGCCACATACGTACAAATAGATCCTGCACTTGTTCTGGAGCATCTAGCAAAAATTCGGGAATAACTTCAACATTTTTAGCTGAGAAAATAATTAGCGCTATCGCTAACAGCGATAAAAAAAATCGAAGTTGTACTTGAATAAAGCTATAACGCGACCAAGTACTAGGATAGTTTTTTTGTGCGGTAATCATGATTCGTTTTCGATTCGACTTTGTTTACCAGTAAGCAGAATGCGAATCCATTTAGCCAATAATTCACCAGTCATAATCATTGCGATGATGGCAAGCAAAATAGCGCATACAAAGTCATAGTCAAAGCGTTGAAAGGCGGCAAATAAAGTACCACCAATACCTCCAGCACCCACAATTCCGACCATTGTTGAGTTTCTTAAATTAGAATCGATTTGGTAAGTAACAAAGCCAACAAAGCGCGACATGACTTGGGGGAAGACGCCATAATCTAGCATGCTCAAAAAAGGGGCCCCCGTTGCTTTAATGGCTTCAACTTGTTTTGGCGATATTTCTTCAATTGCTTCAGCAAAGAGTTTGGCAATAAATCCAATTGAAGCCACAATTAGGGTCAAGATACCTGCTAAGGCACCAAAGCCAACTGCTTTAACAAATAGAATAGCCACGATCAATGGATGAAAACTACGACAAAGGGCAATCACAGTCCGCGCAATCCATGTTATCCATTTAGGCATTAAGTTACGCGCTGCTAGTACGCCAAGTGGTAATGAAAGAATCACCCCAAAAAAGGAAGCTAATACAGCAATTTCCAGACTTTCTTGTAAGCCTTTAAACATCGACTCAGGTTGCATTACCTGTGGGGGAAACATACGACTTAAAAATTGCGCACCATTATGGATGCCGACGACAAATCGATCCCAAGTAAAGTTAAGTCTAGTCATAGCATAAATCACATAAGCAAAAAAAATCGCCCACATGATTTTTGTTTTATAGGATGGGGAGAATGCTACTGCAGCCAATCCTTGCCACCATATATAGACCTTAAAACCACATCATTTAATTGTTCGGGCGAGCCGTCATAAATGATTCGGCCCTCAGACATGCCAATGATTCTGGTCGCAAATCGTTTTGCTAATTCAACATCATGCATGTTGACTATTACTGGAATATTAAGCTTATTACCTAATTCTTGCATCAATTTCATTATCTCTACAGAAGTTTTTGGATCTAAAGAAGAGGTAGGCTCATCGGCTAATAATAATCTTGGGTTTTGCATAATTGATCTAGCAATACCAACCCGTTGGCGTTGACCCCCAGATAGTGAATCAGCGCGTTGATTTTCATAACCTCGTAAGCCAATCAGATCCAACAATTGATAGGCTTGCTCAATATCAGTCGGCGGGTAAATTCTGAGCCAAGCTTTCAATGCTGAAATATAGCCGAGGCGTCCAGAGAGAATATTTTCCATCACAGTCAAACGTTCAACTAGGTTGTATTCCTGAAAAACCATACCAATTTCTCGACGCGCTTTTCTAAGCGAGCTAGAGTTAAGCGCGACTAAATTCTCACCGCAAAAATTAATTATTCCTCGTGTGGGCTCAACAAGACGATTAATGCAGCGAATCAGAGTTGACTTGCCGGTTCCCGATGGCCCGATGATGGCAATGAGCCCACTGCCTTGCACAAAAAGATTGATATCTGTTAACACCAATTTGCCCGGGATATACTCCTTATAAAGATTTTCAATCTTTAGAGTGGTAACGCTTAAGTTCATTTAATTTTTAGCGGCGGCGGCCTTTTTACGAGCTTCGTCTTCGCGAGAAGCTTCTTTATCGTATGCAGTGCGATTAAATTTCTCTCCACCATTTTCAGCAACTTGGCGCACTATAGCCCAGTCTTTTTTATAAGTTATTGGGAAAAAACGATCAGCACCATCAAAGGCTTTTTTCATATCATCTGTAAAACGGTAATCGAAAAAGCACTTAAGTAATTGATCTCTAAACTTTGGCTCTAAGTTATATGCATATGCAAAAGAGGAGGTTGGAAATTTAGGGCTCTTATAAATAATGCGAAAGTCATCTTCATTAATTTGACCTCTTACTGCCATGCGATGAAATACATCTGAGGCTACTGCTGCACCGTCATAATCACCCGAGCGAACTCCTAAAATAGATTGATCATGTTTGCCAGAAAAGAGAATGTTGTAGTCGGTTCCTGGCGCAAGACCCTCTTTTGGAAATAAAGCCATTGGGGCCATGTGGCCAGAGTTTGAAGATGGGGAAGTATGGGCAAATTTTTTGCCTTTCAAATCGGCCAGCTTTTGATATGGGCTAGATTTTTTAACAACCACTAGCAAGTTATATCCCTGAAATTCTTTTTCGGTACCTTTAACAGCAAAAGGAACAGCGCCGGCAATATTGACAGCAAATGCGGTTGGGCCTGTTGAAAACCCGCCCACATGTAAGCGGCCTGAGCGCATAGCTTCGATTTCTGCAGCATTCGACTGCACTTGGTAAAAAATGACTTTTTTACTGGTACATTGGGCTAAATGGTCGGTAAAGGGTTTGAACACCTTTTCATATACCGCCGGGTCTTCAACGGGGGTATAGGTGAAAACAATCGTAGATGGCGTTTTAAGTAATTTAGGGTCGGTTGGGGTGTCGGCAACCATATCGCCATTTTGGTCGCAATATTGGGGGTCAAGATCCCCACTGCTTTTGCATGCAGTTTGGGCAAAAACAGCGTATGACATCAACACTAGCAAGCTAAATATAATGCGCTTCATGCTAATTCTCCCTGTAAGTCTAGTTAGTGTAATTATCTTATTTTAGACCCCTAAATATAGCTGATCTTAATGGCCACTGGTAGTTCTGCAAAATTAATATTACAAGAGTAACATCAGCATCCTTATTACTATTTTTCTCTTCCTAAAGGCTTAAGATGACGATTTCAATGTACCAAGCTAGCGCTCCGCGATTCATCCATGTTTTAAAGAATCTATCGGCTATATTAGATAAGACTCAAGCCCATATTGATGCTAAAAAATTAGATGTCACCGCTTTTACTTTGTTCCGTTTATTTCCCGACATGCTTAACCTCACGCGACAAATTCAAATTGCAACTGATACAGCGAAGGGTTTAGTTGCCCGCTTAGCCGGAGTAGAAATTCCTGTGTATGAAGATAACGAACAAACTATCGCAGATTTGAAGTTACGCATTGCTAAAACGATTGCTTTTATCGAGGGCATTAAACCTGAGCAGATTGATGGCACCGAAGACAAGGACATCGTTACCAAGCGAGGCGATAAAGAGACCCATTACAAAGGCCTCCAGTTTTTATTAGCGCATGCTATTCCTAATGTGTATTTTCATGTAACTACTGCCTATAATATTTTGCGCCATAATGGCGTTGAAATTGGTAAGCGAGATTATTTAGGTAGTATTTAACAGCGTACTCATTCAATCAATTGTTAAATTAATTTATTTAAGGAAAGATTCATGTCAACAGCAGCCACTTGCCCATTTTCTGACAGTGCGGATGATCGTGCCTTAGCAAGACACACTACAAATGCCGACTGGTGGCCTAATCAATTAGATCTCAAGCTGTTAAATCAGCACTCGCCGCTAATTAATCCGATGGCTGAGGATTTTAATTACGCTAAGGAATTTCAAAGCCTGGATTTAAATGCTGTGATCAAAGACCTCAATGCTTTAATGACAAACTCACAAGCCTGGTGGCCAGCTGACTATGGCCACTACGGCCCATTTTTCATTCGGATGGCATGGCATAGCGCTGGTACGTATCGTATTGGTGATGGTCGTGGCGGTGCAGGCTCTGGTACACAACGTTTCGCTCCACTAAATAGTTGGCCTGATAATGACAATCTTGATAAGGCGCGTAGATTGATTTGGCCTATTAAGCAAAAGTATGGCCGTAAAATTTCTTGGGCTGACCTTATGGTGCTTGCCGGTACGATTGCGCTGCAGTCAATGGGCTTAAAGATTTTTGGTTTTGCTGGTGGGCGCGTAGACGTATGGGAAGGTGAAGACATTTACTGGGGCTCAGAAGGCCAGTGGCTAGCTGATAAGCGTTATAGCGGTGATCGAGAATTAGAAAAGCCACTCGCTGCAGTACAAATGGGTTTGATCTATGTGAATCCTGAGGGGCCTAACGGCACTCCCGATCCACTGGCCGCAGCTCGCGATATACGTGAGACCTTCGCCCGTATGGCGATGGACGATACCGAGACGGTTGCCCTCATTGCGGGCGGACATACCTTTGGTAAGTCCCATGGCGCTGCTGATCCAGCAAAGTATGTTGGGCCTCAACCTGAAGCAGCACCGATTGCAGAACAAGGTTTTGGTTGGAAAAATACTTTTGGCACTGGCTCTGGTGATGATGCTATTACTAGTGGCTTAGAAGGCACTTGGACAACTAATCCCGTGCAGTGGGATAACAACTATTTTGATAATCTATTCGGCTATGAGTGGGAGTTAACTAAGAGTCCCGCTGGCGCTCATCAATGGACACCAAAAGAGGCATCTGCAGCTGGCACCGTTCCAGATGCACACGACCCCACTAAGAAACATGCGCCAATGATGTTTACTACGGACCTTGCGCTGAAGATAGATCCAAGTTACCTCATCATTTCGCAGCGGTTTCATGCCCACCCAGAGGAATTAGCAGACGCTTTTTCTAAAGCTTGGTACAAGCTAACACACCGAGATATGGGACCTATCACGCGTTATCTTGGCCCGCTTGTGCCAAAGCAGCTGCAACTGTGGCAAGACCCGATTACTACGGTCACTTATCCATTAATTGATGCACAAGATGTTGCTAGCTTAAAGAGCAAAATATTAGCAGCGCCGCTGTCTATTTCACAATTAGTAAAAACGGCTTGGGCATCAGCGAGCACATTCCGCGGTAGTGATAAGCGCGGTGGAGCTAATGGCGCTCGTTTGCGTTTGGCGCCGCAAAAAGATTGGCCGGTCAATCAGCCAGCTGAGTTAGTCACTATTTTGCAAACATTAGAGGCTATCCAAACAGAATTCAATGCCTCACAGACTTCTGGTAAAAAAGTTTCTCTAGCTGATTTAATCGTACTAGGTGGTAATGCAGCAATTGAGTCGGCAGCCCAGAAAGCGAACCATGCACTAACGCTACCATTCTTTCCGGGTCGTAATGATGCATCGCAAGAGCAAACTGATGTACATTCTTTTGCTGTACTTGAGCCACGCGCCGATGGGTTTCGTAACTATATGGGGGATGGCCATGTTGCTGCTGCAGCAGAGCGCTTAATCGATCGGGCTAACCAACTCACCTTAACAGCGCCTGAGATGACCGTCTTGATTGGCGGCATGCGTGCTCTCGATGCCAATTTTGACCACACCGCATATGGTGTCTTCACACAGCGTCCTGGGACCTTAACAAATGATTTTTTTGTTAATTTACTCGATATGAATACCAAGTGGCAGCAAGCTGATACAGCTACTGGTGTACTTGAAGGTTTGGATCGTGCAACAGGAAAACTGAAGTGGACTGGAACACTTGTTGATCTTGTTTTTGGTTCTAATTCGCAGTTGCGTGCGCTTGCAGAGGTTTATGCTTGTGCTGATTCGCAAACTAAGTTTATCAATGATTTTGCTGCAGCCTGGACTAAAGTGATGAATCTCGATCGTTATGATCTCGCTTGATTTTATTCCTGACTAAATGTGACTACATGATCTGCTACTAAGTGAATACCAATTTTTTCGCCAATGGCATGATCATGATGACTTGGCACAAAGGCAAAAATTTCAGTGCCTGAAGTTAGCTTGAGGGTATAAAGAAAATCGGCACCTCGAAACGTTTTTCTTACAACCTCTGCTTGCATAGGGCTAGCGTCATCATGTTGAATATCGTCAGCACGAAGTAGTACATCAATCTCTTTGCCAACTTCGCCGGTGTGGTCGCGGTCTAAAACTAATTCACCCAGCTCAATGTTTACTTTTCCACCTGCTTGCACTATCCCTTTGACAAAAACACCGCGACCAATAAAGTCAGCGACATAGCGATTAGTTGGCTGGTGATACAACTCGTAAGGGGTATCCCATTGAATAACTTTACCCTCTGCCATTACGCCGATTTGATCGGCAATTGCAAAAGCTTCGAATTGATCGTGGGTAACCAAAAGCGCGGTAATGTGATTGTTTTTGAGGATCTCGCGCATATCGCCTGCTAGACGTTCTCTAAACTCAATATCTAAGCTTGAGAAGGGCTCATCAAGCAAAATTAAATCGGGTTCTGGTGCCATTGCTCTTGCAAGCGCAACGCGCTGCTGTTGACCGCCGCTAAGCTCATAGGGATAAGCCCGAGCTTTATCTGCGAGTCCAACCCGCTTTAACCATTCTGTGGCTAAAGCTGCCCTTTGTGGTGTGCGAAGGTGTTGCAAGCCAAAGGCCACGTTATCTAAAGCATTTAGGTGTGGAAAGAGGGCGAAGTCTTGAAAGACCATGCCAACCCGTCTTTCACTGGGAGGAAGATGAATAGTGGGGGAGCTCACTACCAGATTACGCAGCAGAATTTCACCTTTTCGTACGGGTTCAAAGCCGCAAACGGCCCGTAAAATGGTAGATTTACCACATCCAGAGGAGCCGAGTAAGCAGCCGATTTCACCCTGTTTTAGAGTTAAATTTAAGTCCTCAACGGCTAAAACCCGACCTTTACCATCTTGACTTGGATAGTCAATGTTTACTTGTTTTATCGAAAGCAGAGTTTGCGTAGATTTCATCCCTATAATTTTCTCATTAATGCTAGTGGTTTAATACTTAACTAGAGTCTAAACGGGTTACTGATTATATGAATCGATTTGTAGTACCGCTTGCCCTATTGCTATTTCTTCCCTTATTTGGCTTATTGGTGCCATTCTTTTTTCCAAATCTAGGAAATAGTGCCAATGAATCAATGTCGTCTGGCACCTTAACTCATTTATGGAATTATGTATTGGGGGGCTATATTACCTCCACCTTGATATTAATCATGGGGGTTGGATTTGGAATTTTTATTCTTGGTGTCGGTAATGCATGGATTGTTGCAAGCTATCAGTTTCCAGGCAAGAAAATATTTGAGTGGGCATTAATTTTGCCCTTGGCGGTACCAACCTACGTAATGGCCTACCTGTTTGTTGATCTATTGCAATTTTCAGGGCCGATTCAAAGTGCAATTCGAGCGTTATGGGGATTGGATTCTTTATGGTTTTTTCCAGACCCAAGATCATTAAGCGGAGCAATTTGGGCTTTTACATTTTGTTTGTATCCTTACGTCTATCTAATCACTCGAACTGCCTTCTTGGAGCGTAGTACACGATTAATAGAGGTTTCAGAAACACTTGGCTATACCCCATTTCAAGCTTTACTAAAATTAGTGCTCCCCATGGCTAGACCCGCTATATTTGCTGGGATGGCGCTTGCGCTGATGGAGGTGCTAGCAGATTTCGGGGCTGTTTCTTACTTTGGGGTACAGACTTTTGCAACTGGAATTTTTAAAGCGTGGCTTTCCTTTGGTGATCGCTTGGCTGCAGTTCAGCTGGCCTTAGGGCTTTTAAGCTTTGTCTTACTGATCTTTTTTATTGAGCAAAGTAGTCGCGCAAAATTACGTTACTCTGCCGGTTTACAAAGCAAGCCCTGTACCAAATTATTGCAGGGCAAAGATGCGTTTTTTGCCTTTTTATTTTGCGGAGCCACTTTACTATTTGGTTTCTTATTACCTGCTTTTGTGCTACTACAACTCCTTTATCAGCAAGGCTTAAGCATTAATATTCATTATTTCGATTGGCTCAGTAATTCTTTATCAGTGGCTTTGATTACCTCGATCATCTCAGTTTTGCTCGCACTGTTTTTTGCTTACGCTGTACGTTTAAATTCACGGTTAAGTTGGGTTAATCGTTTGCTTGGATTCGGATATGCCTTACCTGGTGCCGTATTGGCAATTGGAGTTCTATCCTTTTTAGAAATTTTTCAATTAGCTTGGTGGGTATCTGTTAGTTTATTCATTTTAATTTATGCCTATTTGGTGCGTTTTTTATCTTCTAGTTTACAAAGCATAGAAGCAGGGCTTTCGCGTATTACGCCCTCGATGGATGGTTCCGCGGCGTTGCTAGGTTTATCTAAGTTACAGATCTTAAAAAGAGTCCATGTTCCCTTGTTAAAGCGAAGCATTATTACAGCGGGCTTATTTGTCTTTGTTGATGTGATGAAAGAACTGCCAGCTAC
>CAMCUP010000043.1 GCA_945878885.1 Polynucleobacter meluiroseus
GCCCATGCTCAATCATTCGAGTGGTCAATCCAATATAGCGAGCTTGAAGCGTGTCGGGAAGATTCATAATGTCTTCTTGAACCTGCTCGCTGTAATAAAGGATGGAATAGCTCATCCGTGTATGTTAACAAATTTGTTAACATTGAGCACGAGTAAATTGTCTTTTAAAGCAACAGTCTAGAGGCGGAATTAAACATCCTAGGCCCTGGTCGATTCCGCCCCGGGCCACCAAGAAACACCAAAACCACCTTCGGGTGGTTTTCATTTGTATCATTGGAGTCGTAGAATGGATAGTTATGATCTTTTATAGAGCCTTCTGAGATGACCATTCTGCGGGTATGTAAATCCATTATTTGTTTGCTGCTCTCTATTTTCGCTCTTTTAGTCTGCTTGAATAATGTGATGGACTACGGCTCCAATTACGCTTTTGTTCAGCACACCCTTTCTATGGATACAGTTTTTCCGGATAATGCTTTGAAGTACCGAGCTATTGTTAACCCCCTGGTTTGGAGTCTTGCCTACGGACTAATCATCTTTGTCGAATTTTTAACAGGAGTTCTCTTGCTCATAGGCGCTATTGGCCTACTCAAAAATATTAATTCCCCTTTGGCATTTGCTAGAGCTAAGAATTGGGTTTATCTTGGTTGTCTGACTGGTTTTTTACTGTGGTTTTTTGGTTTTATTGTTGTTGGCGGTGAATGGTTTTGTATGTGGCAATCCGAGAAGTGGAATGGTGTAGGGTCAGCCTTTCGTTTTGTTGCCCTTATTATGTTTACATTACTATTTACCGCAATGCCTGAATCTGAAAACGATAAGCAATAGATTCAGACATCCTAAGGCGCTAGTCGATTCCGCCCCGGGCCACCAAGAATTCTCCGAACATTAGAAGTGGTCCATAGAATCTCTAGTGTTAGCCGCGGTTTGGCACCCGTTTCTCTAGGCCATCCAACTTCCCTTTTACTCGGGATGTCGTTTTAAACGACAAACCAATTTCTCATCCTTGTGGTGGTCAAGCGTCGATTTAAGTGACGCTCATCTAGGGTCAATGTTTTCAATGTTGTTTAAAACGAAAAATGCGGTACAGTAGAAACAACAATACTTTTCAATATGCAATAAATTACATATGCAAATTCAAGTTCGCCCATCAATCATCACAAGAAATCCTCGTCTAGGTGGCGAAGATTCAGTTGACTTATTGTGGCTATCTGCGATTCTCAAAGATATTAAAGCGGGTAGTTCATTGATTGAGGCTACTAAAAAATCTGGAACTTCATACCGAGGCGCGTGGGAAAAGCTGAACTTGGCAGAAGAGGCTTTGGCAACACCATTAATTATTAGGACAAAAGGGCATGGCTCAAAGCTAACAAGTTTTGGAGAGTTCTTTCTTGAATTTATTGATGAGATGCAAGCGAGCAATCACAAGTATGTAAAAACATATCAAGATATGCTGTCAAAGAAAATTGGTGAGGCTGGGGTAGCCGACAGCAAACGCTGGAGATTTTCTTCTAGTAGCGATGCCGTCATCCAGCAATCAGTAAGTGAGATTAAAGGATTTGACTTAAAAATAGCCGGCTCTGGTGAGGCGCTAGAGAAGTTGCTAAACAATGAAACTGATTTAGCTGGATATCATGTGTCCGATAAGAAAAACTCCAAAGCAATTCATAGTCGCCTATCTAAAAATGATATTCAAATATATCCAGTAATGAAGCGTGTGCAAGGGCTCATGGTTAAAAAGGGCAATCCATTGGGTATTCAATCAATCTTAGACTTAACCAATCCTAAGATTCGGTTTATTAATAGACAAATAGGATCTGGAACAAGGCAACTACTTGATACTTTATTGATGGATGAGGAGATAAGCCCTTCCGATGTGAATGGGTATCTTCACGAAGAATTCACGCACTCAGCTATCTCAAATGCGATCTTAGCTGGCAAGGCAGATGTCGGCATTGGCGTTAAAAATGTAGCGATGGAAAGCGGCCTAAGTTTTATTCCATTGAAAGATGAAATCTTTTTTGTGGCAATGAAAAAAGAAGTAGCGGACCAAAGCATCGCTACAAAGCTCATTAGAAGAATTCGAAGTCACTCAGATACAACTAGAGGCTACAAGGCGGTAAGTCTTAATCGTCAAATTTCAGGTTGGATTTAAAGATATTTTTGTACTAATTTTTAATCAAAGGAAACATCAAATGCGTCGTCTACTATCGATTGGATTATTGGCAATAACCGTAGCCATTGCGTCCCCATCATTTGCACAAAAATCGATTGTTGTCTCATCAACAACCTCTACCGAGCAATCCGGATTATTTGGCTTTCTCTTGCCAATCTATAAAAGTAAGTCAGGAGTTGACGTCAAGGTCGTTGCTGTAGGTACAGGACAGGCATTAGATATAGGGCGTCGTGGTGATGCCGATGTCGTTTTTGTCCACGATAAGGTTGGCGAGATGAAATTCTTGGAAGAGGGCAATGCGACCAAGAGATACGACGTTATGTACAACGACTTTGTATTGATTGGGCCCAAGTCTGATCCTGCCAAAATTGCTGGTGGCAAAGACATCAAAGTAGCATTACAAAAAATTGCTAACGCAAAATCAACTTTTGTTTCTAGAGGGGATAAGAGCGGTACGCACGCGGCTGAACTTCGCTATTGGAAGACTGCAGGGATTGAGCCTAATAAAGAGATGGGCTGGTACAAGGACACTGGTAGCGGTATGGGCCCAGCGTTAAATTCAGCTTCGGCAATGAATGGCTATATCTTGGCAGACCGCGCTACTTGGTTGGCATTTAAAAACCGTGGAGACTTGGATATTTTGGTTGAGGGTGATCCTCAGCTCTTTAATCAATATGGCGTGATGTTGGTTAATCCAGCAAAGTTCCCACATTTAAAGGCTAAAGAAGGACAGGACTTTATTGACTGGATCATTTCTAAAGATGGGCAAGAAGTCATCTCTCTATACAAGATTGAAGGCAAACAACTCTTTTTCCCGAATGCTAAGAAATAAATTATGTCTAAATCAATTCAAGCCATTATTGGCACAATGCTTTGTTTAATAGGATTCAGCTCCATGGCCCAAGCCGAACTAAAGGTAGAAGCTGTCTATGCGTCAGGAGCCAATGTATTTAAGTTGGCTACTGGTAGCCCAGGTGAGCTAGGTTTACTTCAGGCTTTAGGAGAGGCATTTGGCAAAAAAGAAAATGCCAAGATGGAGTGGATTAAGGCAGGCAGTGGAGCATCGTTAAATCTACTTAAGACTAAGCAAGTAGACATGATCATGGTTCATGCGCCTGAGGCGGTTAATAAAGCGTTAGCAGAGGGGTGGGCAACCGATAGAACTCTTATTGGCTCAAATGAGTTTTATATTGTTGGACCCAAGTCTGATCCTGCCAAGATAAAAACAGCCTGTTAATTTGCATCCAATCCTGATCCACCATTTGTATCTAACTTTAATCCACCCAAGTGATCAGTTTATCTTTCACTAGCGGAGTATATTAAACAGATGATGGGCTGAAATTCAGTGCAAATTAGGGCGCTAATTGGATCAGTTTTGCGTGCAAATTAACAAATACCATATTACATTCAGGTTTACCCTATATGCATGTCAGAGGGGGATTCTTTTAAAATTTTAAAGGCTATTTTCAATTAAAAATATTCATACTTTTTGCAGTTACTTATTACTTAGCATCATGCTGCTATTAACGGCATGTAAAAAAGAAGAGGGCAACTTTCGCCTTTTATGTACTGGCGATTATCTGATTAAAAATTACTACACGGCAAATAATCAAACAGCTGAGGCTGAAAAAGTAAAGCGCCAAACATTTGAATTTATCGACAAGAAGGCAAAGGGCTCAATACCATGCCATATTTGGACCGAAGAGCAGATTGAATGTGAAGAAATTAGCACAGTTTCATACGATGAGCATGACTTTAAAGTGAAATACAATCGACTAACTGGCGTACTATATGAATATAGCCTGATGAAGCGGGGTGAATATACCAGTGAACAGCGTTTTACTGGTCAGTGCATCACGGTTAGTAATAAAAAAATCTAGGATTAAAATGAAATTAATTTTTAGCCTACTCTTTTCAACTTTGGTTTTAGGTGCTTGCGCCAAAATACCAACACAAAATTTAGATGCAGCTAAAAATAATCCAAAAACGTTTAATCAGGATATTGCCGATTGTCAGTTAGCTTATCCGGAGCAAAATTCAGGCATTCATCACAAGCAATGGATTGGTTGTATGGAATTAAAAGGTTGGCGCTAAATTTAGCCTGCCCTATTGGCCGCTCTACTTAGCAGTTTTCTCAGCGCTGTATTAGTTCAATTTTGTAGCCGTCGGGGTCTACTACAAAAGCGATTACCGTAGCACCGCCTTTTACTGGGCCAGCTTCACGGGTAATTACGCCACCAGCTGCCTTAATTTTTTCGCAAGCTGCATAGGCATCGGGCACTTCAATGGCAATGTGGCCATATGCGGTACCCATTTCGTAGCTTTCCACCCCATGGTTATGGGTTAATTCAATTTCTGCCTGGCCATCGGCATTGCCTTTGCCGAAGCCCACAAAAGCCAATGAATAATGTTGGTCTGGGCGCTCGGTTGTACGCAATAGGTTCATACCCATTACTTGGGTATAAAAGTTGATCGATCGGGCTAGGTTACCGACTCGTAGCATGGTATGGAGGATCATCATAGGAAACAATATACTGCGTTTATGACTAAACCAATTAGATTGACTGAATATGCCCATGGCGGAGGCTGTGGCTGCAAAATTTCCCCTAGCCTTTTAGAAACTATTTTGCGTGATGTACCTTTGCCGTTGCCTAATCCTAAATTGCTAGTTGGAAATGAATCTGCAGACGATGCCGCGGTATACCTTTTAAATGATGAGCAAGCATTAATTGCTACTACCGATTTTTTTACCCCCATTGTTGATGACCCCTTCGATTTTGGACGCATTGCAGCCACGAATGCACTTTCTGATATTTATGCCATGGGAGGTGAGCCGATCTTGGCTTTAGCTATTGTAGGAATGCCCATTGATAAGTTAGCGGCTGAAACTATTGGCCGTATTTTGGCCGGCGGGCAAAGCGTTTGTTCTGCAGTTGGCATTACGATTGCTGGTGGACATTCAATTGATACCCCCGAACCGATTTATGGCTTAGCGGTGATGGGCTTGGCGCACCCACAGTTTGTGCGTAAAAATTGCAACGCCAAAGCAGGGGATGTATTAATTTTAGCTAAGCCACTGGGTATTGGGATTCTTTCTGCAGCCTTAAAAAAGGCGGTGCTTAGTGATGATGGTTATGCTGAAATGGTGCGCTTAACGACGCAATTAAATCGCATTGGTTCAAGTATTGCTAAGTTACAGGGTGTGACGGCCATGACTGATGTAACTGGCTTTGGTTTAGCAGGTCATGCCCTTGAAATGGCTCGAGGAGCTAATTTAGAGCTGCAGCTGGATTTTTCAACTATACCGTTTATTACCTTGGCGTTTGAATATCTGAAGCAAGGCTATTCTACAGGCGCTAGCACGCGCAATTGGCAAAGCTATGGAAGTGAGATAGCGCTTGGCAAGTCAGTGGGCCATGATCAAGAGCTTTCAACTGCGCAAGTACAAACCCTATTAACGGATCCCCAAACCAGTGGGGGGCTTTTAATTAGCTGTATGCCAGCTTCCACGCCGCAGGTTCTGGAAACTTTATTGCAAGCTGGGTTTAGTGATGCTTGTCAGATAGGTCAATTTGTAGCTAAAGAACCAGCTGCTGGGATAAAGGGCCCAGCCCCAGTAACTAATCTAAAAGTTTACTGAATCTTTGCTTTTGCCCGTAGTTTTTTCATCATTTCAGCAAACTGCGCTTTTTGCCAAGCTTCATCCGAAATAATCATTTGTTTAAGCTGATCTTTGACTTCATCAAAGCTAGGCACTTTTGCCTCGCGCGATTCATCGACTTTAATAATGTGCCAGCCAAATTGAGTTTTAACAGGCTTATCAGTCATCTGGCCATTTTTTAAGCCCACCATTGCCTTCGAAAATTCAGGAACTAATGCTTTTTCGCTGACCCAGCCTAAATCTCCGCCATTAGGGGCAGAGCCAGGATCTTTTGATTTTGCCTTGGCAATATCGGCAAACTTTGCACCGCCTTTAATTTGAGTAATGATAGCTTTGGCATCAGCTTCTTTTTCAACCAAAATGTGCTCAACGTGATATTCCTTGCCGCTATATTGGGTTTTCATTGACTCGTAAGCTGATTTTAAATCGGCCTCGGTGACACCTTCCTTTTCTATGTACTCTTGAAATACTGCGGCAACGAGGACACCGGTCTTGGATTGCTCAATTTGTTCGCGTATATCGGGGCGTTGAGCCACACCAGTTTTATCGGCTTCTTGCAAAATGAGCTCACGAGTGATGAGCATCTCTCGACCTTGCTCGCGAATTTTAGGATCATCGCCTTGGCCTGATTTTTTAATTAAAGCGTCTAGCTGAGCTGAGGGAATGGCCTTACCATTCACAATTGCAGCATTTTGTGAGTGCGCTAGAAGGGGGGCAAAAGCAAGGCAAATAGCAGTAGAAATAATGCTAAGGGAGAGGTGTTTACGAATAAATGACATGATCTTAAATGGCTTCTTCTGGGGTTAAGGCAACAATGGCTAAGGCGTGAATTTCAGTGGGAATGTGTTTCTGCAGAGCATCATACACCAGCCGGTGGCGTGCCACGCGCGATAGACCGGTAAATTCGGGAGCAATCAAGGTAACGCGAAAATGACCCCCACCACTAGCCGCACCAGCATGCCCTGCATGCATATGGCTCTCATCATCAATCTGTAAGTTAGCAATGGCAAATGCTGCCTCTAGATCGGTAGTAAATTGTTGGATGCGTAATTGGTTTGGGGTCATGATTCAATATGCTTTCCAAGCCAAATACTTTGCAAAATAATAAAAATAACTAATAAACCCGTACTGCCGAATAATTTAAAGTTGACCCAAGTATCTTCAGAAAATTGAAAGGCAACATAGAGGTTTAAGACCCCCATCGCCAAGAAAAAGATTACCCAAGCTAAATTAAGCTTGCCCCATAGGGTATTTGCATTACGTGGTTTAAGGATAACTTGCTTACCCATGACAACTTGAATCCAATTTTTTTTAAAAACCTGCGCGCTAATAAAAAGTACCGCAGCAAATAGCCAATATAAAACTGTTGGTTTAAGCTGAATAAAGACTTTATTTTGCAGAAAAATAGTTAGGCCGCCAAAGACCACAATCAGTATTAAGCTGACCCACTGCATAGCATCAATTTTACGGTGGCGATAGTAGACCCAAAGAATTTGTACGATGGTTGCGACCATAGCCACAATAGTAGCGGCATAAATATCCGCAAATTTAAAAGTAATGAAAAATAAAATGACAGGAAATAAATCAAAAAGAAATTTCATAAATTTTATTTATTTTCCATAATAGTTTGCGCGTTTTGGCTGGGTTCAAACTTTAGTGACGCAGAATTGATGCAATAGCGCAAGCCTGTAGTATCAGTGGGACCATCATTAAAGACGTGCCCTAAATGGGCCTCGCAATTACCGCAACGCACTTCAGTTCTCGTCATGCCGTGGGTGGAGTCTTTATGTTCGACAATTGCCTCGGCAACTTTTGGCGCATCATAGCTAGGCCAACCGCAGCCGGCATCGAATTTTCTACTCGAAACAAATAAGGGGGTGCCGCAACAAACGCATTTGTATTCACCTTGATTCCAGTGATCCCAATACTTACCAGTAAAAGGCGCTTCAGTAGCAGCTTGTCGAGTGACGCGATATTCAATATCACTTAACTCTTTTTTATATTCTGCGTCAGTTTTCTTCATTTCAATAGCTCTCTTTAGGAGGAACAACTCACCTCAATTGAGTTCAATTCGGGTGGAGGGGGCTGGGCATAAGCATCATATTCTAATTGCTCATCGAAAGGGTTGCACAAAATAGTGGCTAAGCGTGATAATTCCGAAAAATCATCCGCTTGTGCTGCTTCGATAGCTGCTTGAGCCAAATGATTACGCAGTATAAATTTGGGATTGACGAGATTCATGCGCTGTTTGCGTGCTTGATCGTTACTGTGCTCTTGCTGTAAGCGAGTGCGGTATCGCAAAAGCCAAGCATCAAATCCATCGCGGTTTAAAAATTGGTCTCGTAAGACCTTATTTTGATTGCTACTAGGCAGAGTACTGAGGTTGGCTAAATGACGAAAAAAAGTGGTGAAATCGATTTGGTTGTGGTGCATTAATTGCAGCAAAGATTCAATTAAAGTTACATCATCAGATTGGGACTCGAGTAAACCAAGCTTAGCGCGAAAATGAGCCTCCCATGCGGTTTGATAAATTTCTGGGTAAAGCGCAATCGCACTACGTAAGGCAGTTTGTGCCGTATTGCTTAAGTCATTTTCAGACATGCTGACATTAGCTTGCTTTAATTCTTGCTCAATTAAGGGCAGCATCGCACTGGCTAGGCAAGCCATATTCCAGTGCAAAATTTGGGGTTGACGCTGATAACTATAACGACCGCCAGAATCAGAATGATTACAAATATGATTGATTTGAAATTGATCTAGAAATCCATACGGGCCGTAATCCATGGTTAGGCCTAGTAAGCTGGTGTTATCGGTATTGAGCACCCCATGACAGAAGCCAACAGCTTGCCATTGTGCCGCTAGATGAGCAGTGCGTGCAGAAATTGCCTTAAAGAGTTCTAAATAGGGAGCTGTTGAGTCACCACAAGTAGGATAAAAGTTGCCAATCAAATCATCAGCAAGCATTTGTAGCTCTGCATGCATTTGTAATGACGCAAAATGTTCAAAGTGACCAACCCGTAAAAAACTAGGGGCCAAACGCGTACAAACAGCCGCAGTTTCAACCGTTTCACGGATTACTTTTTGTTTTGAACCAACTACCGCTAAAGCTCGTGTAGTGGGGATGCCCAAGGCATGCATCGCTTCACTACAAAGATATTCGCGAATGGAGGAGCGCAGCACGGCGCGGCCATCGCCCATACGAGAATAAGGAGTTTTACCGGCGCCTTTGAGCTGAATTTCTTGGCCCTGTATATCGCCCAATAAAATAGCGCGGCCATCGCCAAGTTGGCCAGCCCACATGCCAAATTGATGACCACTATAAGCAGTTGCAATTGGGTTGCTAAAGTTAGCCCCCTCAACCAGTAGCCCATTGCCCGCTAATACTTGCAACCAGGCTGAATCAGTCGGCCATTGATTGGGCGAGGTAGTTAAGCCAATTAGCTTCGCCGCATCGCTTGAAAATGCCACCCAATAGGGGTCTGGTAAAGGAGTAGGGGTAACTGTTTGACTAACTGCTGCGCCGCTTAAAATAAATGTCATGCGCCTGACTCTAGCTTAACTCTGGGCTTTTTGCTGGCAACACCAGAAAGCCTTATGCTATTGTGCATTTGGAGACCCTATGACCACCGATACGAATTTAACTGCCATTTCTAGTCAGCTTGCCCATTTGGGCGAAGAGCTCGATGTGCCATTCTTAAAATTATTGGGGGTGCGCATTCTAAAAGCTGAGATGGGCCGTGGTGAAATTTTATTAGCCTTGCGGCCCGAACATCAAAATACCTGGAATGTTGCGCATGGAGGCGTTTTATTAACACTAATGGATGTTGCTATGGCAGTAGCTGCCCGTTCGGCTGATCCAGGTGACCGCAGTGTGGTGACGATTGAATTAAAGAATAATTTTTTACAAGCTGCTAAAGGGGTATTGCGGGTTAAGGCTGAGACCATTCATACTACTGCTACGATGGCGTTTTGTGAGGCTAAGTTATACGATGATCAAGGGGCTATTTGCTGCATGGCCACAGGTACCTTTAAGTTTTTAAAACGTTTGCCAACCCGTAATGTACACGGCGAGCGAGTAGTAGAGATTGACGAACGTAAAGCGTAAGAGAAGGTTTAAACCGAGAGGTTTGAACCCGA
This sequence comes from Polynucleobacter meluiroseus, assembly GCA_945878885.1. Taxonomy (GTDB): domain Bacteria; phylum Pseudomonadota; class Gammaproteobacteria; order Burkholderiales; family Burkholderiaceae; genus Polynucleobacter; species Polynucleobacter meluiroseus_C. The sequence continues at coordinate 9,969 of CAMCUP010000043.1, forward strand.
GGCTCCGATTAAACCGCCTGTTACAACGTCGTGGCCAATCGTACCCTTGGCATCAAAGCGCCGTTCAACCATTTCAAATGAACCATCATGACAAACACGTAACACTGTGCTTGAGCGTGTGCCGTAATTTGGGGTACGTATAAACGCAGCTGATAAGGCTTTTTCCCACTCCATATTAACCCCAGTACTTGGCAGCTCTTGATCGCTAGCTTGGTGTGAGTCGGCCAACAGACGTAAATACGGATCAACATTTTTTAATTCGCCTTGATCCATTGCTAAGGTTTGGGCAAAAGCGGCAATACGATGATTAACTTTTGGCCATGGCGTATCGAGCATGGCATTTGAAAGCCCGTATACCCCGGCATCTAAGGCTTGTTTAGGAAAGGTTTTACGGGGCCGAATGGTTTTCCCCATCATGAGGCGATTACTGACCCAGTGCATTTCAGCATTGGCTGGATTGCTTAGGTCGGCCATCAGTAAATTAAAGCCGTTGTACTGATCAAATTGTTTCGCGTGTTGCTCGATGAAAGTATGGGGTTGACCAGCATGATTCAAAAAGAGCATGGGTAACTCGCCCCGAGTTCTGGCATCAAGTCGTTTTTCGCTGGGTGCCCGAACATTGGTAAGGGCTGCAAAACGACCGGTTTTAGTAAAGCCCAACCAAGTACCAGGATTACCAAGCACATCAGCACGATCACGACCGGCTAGCAAATGGGGTTTTTCTGGCCACCAAGCCATTTTTTCAGTATTGCGCTCATAAAATTCATCGCGATTAGCAGCGACCACTAAAGCGTATTTAGGGTGCGATTTCCAGGCGAATAGAATGAGGCACATACCGATAATATGCCAGATTAAATTTCTAGCAAGGGGTAAGGTAATTTTTCCCCTAAAAATAAAAGTGGTCCGTTTGGCATGCCTAAATGCAATTGTGATAAGGGTGAAGCCATTACCATGTTTGCCATTTCTAATTTACATTCAATTTGTAAATAGATCTGTGCCAGATTAAAGGGATTAGGCGCAGATAGAACAACCATGCCGGCCGGTTGGGCGGGGTCATTACTATGAAAAATTTCAACTCCTGGTTGAAAGAGCGCGGGGTTCTCAATAGGTATTTTGCAGTCACTGAAGGCTAAATACAAACGGCGCTTAATGGCTCCGCGATATTGACTGCGCGCCACAATTTCTTGGCCTGGATAACAGCCTTTTTTAAAATCAACACCATAGACCGATTCAAAATTAATCATTTGCGGTACAAATTGATCTTGGGTAGCCAAAACAATGCGTGGTATGGCACTCATCACTTCAAGATAGTTCCACATTGCAGTATCTGAGCCAGCAACCCGCGTTTCTTCATTTACAGGGGTTGCCAATAAATAACGGATATAGGTTTGCGCTATGCCTGCAATTATGAGCTGGGTGGGAGGTAAAGTTAAAGTAACAGTCTGCTCAGGAAACTCGTTGAGCTGATCGGGGTCGCTTGGGGTTGCCACCAGCCCTTGCTTTTGCCAAGCCCCTTGTATGTGCCAAGTGTCACTTAGATCGCTTACTTCTACTTTAGCGCGTAAAACGAACATAGCTAACCGTTTAGCAAAGGTAGCGGCAATATCTTTTGAAATAAATAAGAAATAACTTGGCTCAGTAGCCTGAATTAAAACTAACCAGGCGCTTGCAAGTAAACGCCCTTTGGCAGTGCAGTAGCCTACCAACCTAACTTGTTGAGGACCTGCTGCCATTGCGCCAATCAGCAATGGATCTAAACCCTCTATGGAATTAGTAAGTTGATTTTGTAAAAAATGGCTTGCATCGGGTCCTTGTACGCGAATTAATCCCCAGTTGTTTAAAACAGCAGTTGAAGAGGCAAGGGTGGGTTGATTTATCGTGGTGAAATTCATTCTGCTTTTATCATAGCCTGATGCGCAAAAAATTACCTAAAGGCAGTTATTTCAAAACTATTGCTTTGATTCTATTGGCTTTATTGATTTTATTTTATGTGAATGTTTTTAGCCTTGGCTTAGTACCACCCCAAGCGCAGGAAACGGGTCAAGCCAACTCAGGCGCTTGGCGAATTCGTGTGGCACCTCAATCTGGGGTGCATAGCATTGCTAAACAATTACAAGCGCAGGGAATTCCAGTAAATCCATGGTTTTTTCAGTTAGCAGCTCGGGCCTTATTCGTCGGCAGCAAATTAAAGCCTGGTACCTATTTATTTCCACTAGGGGCAAGCACTGGTAGTGTTTTATTGCAAATGGCGCACGGCGATCGGGTGCGCGAAAGTATTAGCATCGTGCCAGGGATGACTATTTGGCAAGTGCGCGCTGCAATCGATGCCAACCCAGCTTTAGAGCATCAAACCAAAGGCTTAAGCAATCGAGCTTTATTAGCTAAGCTCAATTTAAATTACGGCAATCCTGAAGGATTGTTTTATCCCGATACTTATGTATTTGATCCTGGCGAAAGCGATTTGATAATTTATCAGCTAGCAGCGGGCGCAATGCAAAAGCAATTACAGTTGGCCTGGGAACAACGCAGCCCTCAAATTGCCGTCCCAAACGCCTATGCCTTATTGATTTTGGCCTCGATTATTGAAAAAGAAACCGGTCAAGTTGCTGACCGCGGCTTAGTCGCAGCCGTTTTTGATAATCGCCTTAAAAAGGGGATGTTACTGCAAACTGATCCCACTGTAATTTACGGTATTGGCCCTACATTCGATGGGAATTTACGCAAATCGGATTTGCGGCGCGACAATCCATACAATACTTATATGCGCCGCGGATTACCCCCATCACCTATTGCCATGCCAAGCCGAGAAGCGTTAGTAGCCGCGGCTCACCCAGCACCAAGCAATGCCCTCTATTTTGTTGCCAAAGGTGATGGCAGTAGTCATTTTTCTACCTCTCTGCCCGAGCACGAGCGTGCGGTTACCCTATACCAACGGCTACCTGCCAAGGCTAGCTCTAAATTACCTAGTAAACCTTAAATTCACTAATTCCGATTATTTTTATCAGCATGCGCAATCAACCCGGATATTTTATTAGCTTTGAAGGCATCGATGGCGCCGGCAAAAGTACCCATATTGAGGCTTTTGCTGAATTATTACGTACTAAATATCCGCAACGCGAGGTTTTACTTACTCGTGAACCGGGTGGAACGCCCTTAGGCGAACAATTAAGAAGGTTACTGCTTGATGCCCCGATGCATCTGGAAACTGAGGCTTTATTAATGTTTGCCGCCCGCCGTGAGCATTTAGCTCAGGTCATTGAGCCGGCCTTAGGCGCCGGCAAACTGGTAATTTCAGACCGCTTTACCGATGCTAGCTTT
>CAMCUP010000044.1 GCA_945878885.1 Polynucleobacter meluiroseus
GCCTCGGGTAAATGTTGACGTAAATCCCAAACAATTGGTAGGTTGTGTAAGACGTCACCTAAGGAAGATAATTTCACGATCAAAATACGGATGTGTGCTGAACTCATACTGGCAATTATCTTGCTTTTTTAAAAGACTAGAATTTTGGCGCCTGATTCCAAGCTAAGCCAGTGAGGTCTTTGGCATTTAGCGTTGGTTCTACTCCGACAGGAATAGGCCACGCAACCCCCACGGTTGGATCATTCCAAGCTAAGCAACTTTCGCCTTGGGGAAAGTAATAATCGGTGGTCTTATACAAAAACTCAGCAGTATCTGAAAGCACAAAAAAGCCATGGGCAAAGCCTGCAGGTATCCACATTTGCCGATGATTTTGTGCGCTTAACTCTGCCCCCACCCATTGCCCATAATATTTTGAAGATTGGCGAAGATCGACTGCCACATCAAAAACCGCTCCATAAGTCACGCGTACTAATTTAGCTTGAGTTTTTTCTACTTGATAATGTAAGCCACGTAGCGTGTTCTTTTTTGAGAAAGATTGATTATCTTGCACAAACTCGGTCTGTACTCCTGTAGCAGCGAGAAACTGCGCTGCATTGAACGACTCATAAAACCAGCCGCGCTCATCACCAAAGACTTTAGGTTCTAAAACCAATACATCTGGAATATGGGTTGGGTTAACTTGTAAATTGCTCATACGCTACTCATTTAGGGAGTTTTTTCTTGCAAGACACGTTGCAGATATTGACCGTAGCCACTTTTCATCATTTGGCTAGCAATTTTTTCGACGCTTGCAGCCGTAATCCAACCTTGCCGATAGGCAATTTCTTCAGGGCACGCTACCATTAAGCCTTGGCGCTTTTGTAAGGTCGCAATAAAACCCGCAGCATCTAATAAAGAATCATGTGTGCCTGTATCTAGCCATGCAAAGCCGCGTCCCATAATCTCTACGCTAAGACGTCCTGCTTGTAAATAATGACGATTCACATCGGTAATTTCTAATTCGCCACGTGCACTCGGTTTAATTCCTGCGGCAATTTCACAGACTTCGGAGTCATAAAAATACAGGCCTGTAACCGCATAATTACTTCGCGGCTTAAGCGGTTTTTCCGCAATTGAAATGGCCTTTAACTGTGCATCAAATTCAACTACCCCGTACCGTTCTGGATCTTGCACATGATAGGCAAAGACTGTAGCCCCAGTGGTTTGACTATCGGCGCGATCTAATTGATTGACTAATTCATGGCCATAGAAAATATTGTCGCCCAAGACTAAGGCGCTGGGATCTTGACCAATAAATGATTTTCCTAAAATAAACGCTTGCGCTAAGCCATCGGGTGATGGTTGCACTACATATTGAATTTGCAAACCCCATTGCGAACCATCGCCCAGTAACTCTTGAAAGCGAGGAGTATCGTGCGGAGTAGAAATTAATAAAATCTCCCGAATACCAGCAAGCATCAAGGTACTTAAAGGGTAATACACCATTGGCTTGTCATAAATTGGCATCAGCTGTTTTGATACAGCTTGGGTTACTGGGTATAAACGTGTACCCGAGCCCCCCGCTAAAATAATTCCCTTGCGCTTATTCATTTGATTTAATCATTTCTTATTTAACCTGCCTTACTAACTGCTGTACATAATCAATCACTGCTGGCTGCCAATTAGGAAAGCCGGCAGCGCCATTAGCGCCCGCGGCTAATCGATCGGCAAAGACCCCTTTTAGCTTCGTATTGGCCATTTTAGAGTTGTTTGGTCGTGGGGCTGGGGTTGGGTAGTCTTTGCTAGGAATGGGTTGGATATTCGCTACTTGCAGTTTTAAGGTGGCGCCAGCGTCTAGCGCGGTTTGAACTACCAAACAAGCCAATTGATACCAGGTAGTTTCACCATCCGGTACCGCATGATAAATGCCTGAATGAAATGGCTGGGCGATAAAGTCTAAGCTTATTTGCGCTAACCATGCTGCACTTGTTGGCACTCCAAATTGATCACTCACAATTGCCAGTTGGTCACGTTCTTTAGCTAAACGCAAAATGGTACGAATAAAATTGGCGCCATCGCCATAGACCCAACTCGTTCTAAAAATAGCAAAGTGGGCAGTCGATGAAGTGATTGCCGCTTCACCAGCAGCCTTGCTTGCGCCATAAATACTCAGTGGCGCCAGTAAATCAGTCTCAAGATAGGCTGCTACTTTTTTGCCATCAAAAACATAATCGCTTGAGTAGTTCAATAAAGTTGCCTTAGTTTGAGCAGCGAACTCAGCCATGATTTGAACTGCAGTTGCATTAATCGCAAAAGCTAGCTCTTTTTCGGTTTCAGCACGATCGACCGCAGTATAGGCAGCAGCGTTAATAATGAGATTAGGCTGGTGGTTTTTTAGGACGGCCTCAAGCGCTAGGGGGTTTTCTAAATCGCAAGTATTACGATCTGCATTATTTCCAGTGCCACGAGCAATAAAAATAATATCTTGCTGTGCATTAGTGCTTAGGGCATTTTGAAAAGCGCGCCCTAGCTGCCCATTCTTTCCAAAAACCAGAATCTTACTATATGACTTACTTAGTGGCTTACTGAGCGACATACTAAGCGACATAGTGCTGATTAATCCAGTCGCGGTAAGAGCCGCTTTGCACTCCAGCCACCCATTCTGGATGCTCTAGATACCACTTAATAGTTTTACGAATACCCGTATCAAAAGTTTCGGTAGGCTTCCAGCCAAGCTCGCGCTCTAGCTTGCTAGCATCGATTGCATAGCGCCGATCGTGCCCAGGTCGATCGGTAACAAATCGAATTTGCTCGGCATAGGATGCGCCATTTGCTCGAGGTCTAAGCTCATCCAAAATTGAGCAAATGGTTTTGACAACTTCTAAATTAGCTTTTTCGTTCCATCCGCCAACGTTATAGGTTTCTCCCAGAGCGCCTTTTTCAAGTACACGCCGAATCGCTGCGCAATGGTCGCCTACGTAAAGCCAATCGCGTACTTGCATACCATCACCATAAATTGGTAGCAGCTGTCCATTTAAGGCATTTAATATCACCAGCGGAATCAGCTTCTCGGGAAAATGATAAGGCCCATAATTATTTGAACAATTGGTGGTAAGTACAGGCAATCCATAGGTATGAAACCAGGCGCGCACTAAATGATCAGAAGCTGCCTTTGAAGCTGAGTATGGGCTATTAGGCTCATAGGCCTTAGTTTCTTTAAACGCAGCAGCGCTTGCTCCTAATGATCCATATACCTCATCGGTAGACACATGTAAAAAACGAAATTGCTGTTGCTCTTCCATGGGCAATGAATTCCAATGCGTACGCGTACATTCTAGTAAATTAAAACTACCTAAAATATTCGTTTGAATAAAATCAGCTGGCCCATGAATTGATCGATCAACATGGCTCTCGGCAGCAAAATTAATAATGGCACGGGGGCGATGCTCTTGAAGAAGATTAGCCACTAAAGTACTATCGCCAATATCACCTTTAATAAAAACATGGCGTGAATTATTTTCAAGTGGGGCTAGCGTACATAAATTACCTGCATAAGTTAGCTTATCTAAATTTACAACGCCTTCAGCCTTTGGGTTGGCAAGCCAATCCAAGACAAAATTACTGCCAATAAAACCAGCTCCGCCAGTCACTAAAATCATCTTTACGCTTCCAAAATAAGTTTGTACGGCTATTTCAATCTATTTTAAGTAGATCGAGATACTTATTAAACCGTTTATGCCCAAATAGTAACCTGCCAAGCCATTGAGCAGCACGAATGATAAAAAAAGTATGTTTTTTAGCAAGTGGTGGAGGTGGTGGGTCAAGGTGATGCGAACTATTAATGAGAACAGAATTAATATAAATTCGATAGCCTTGTTTGCGTAAATCAGCATGAAAGGCAATATGATCAGACTCTTCTTGTTCTGCAGTATTAACGCCACTATAACGACCAGCCAAAAAAGCCGCACGGCGATAAATGCCCAGACCACCAAATGCAGAGTCAACTTCGATCATGCCTTGATTGGTGCTTAAGTGAACCTGCTTTGCCTGTACTGCTAAATTTTGGGCTGCTGATTCGCCTAGGATGGGCTCTAGTTTATGCATCTGCACCATACAATCGACCGGACTCCAATCTCGGTGGCGCAAAGTCCAGACATCATAATAAGTATTCGCCTGATTAGCCGTAATCACATCCCAATTCTCAGTTACATCCCAACATTGAGTAATAGCATCAGCAGAAATATGGCGGTTGATACCATCTAAATCAGCCATCGCAATAAAATCAATCTTGGCATACTGGGGATTGGTTTGCACCTCTTTAATAATGCAGTTACGCACATAAGCCAAACGCGCTGTACGCATGGGAATTTGGTCGACTAATCTTCCCAAACTAATGTAATTAAAATTTGGCAGATGGCCTTTTAATGCTACCAATTGTTGAACAGTGCCATCATCAGAATCGCTTTCCACTACCAATCCATGGACACATTTAAAGTCACGCATAGCTTTATATAAACCACTGATCTCATTGGCAATTAATGCAGCAATATTTCGGGCTGGACCCGTAATTAAAATTTCGGCATCTTTAATTGGCTTGCGGATTGAAGGCGACATACTTAACTTAATTGAAAATCATGCTGGATACAGTCAATAAGCACTTTAGCAAAGTTTGCGGAGCTAAATAGTTGAAAGGCAGGTGAGGCTAAAAATTGTTGGCCTGCTATTTGGTATGCCTGATAGTCTTCTGCAGATAGATCCTTTAGAAAACTATAGAGTGCTCCATAGGATTGAAATTGGCGAAAATCAATAAAGCAATTTTTTGGAATGACTTTTTCTACCTCAGGGTCACCCCAATAAATTGGTACGCAACCCGCAAATAAGCAATCAAATATTTTTTCAGTAAGGTATCCACGAATATCACGTGCATTTTCAAAACAAATGCTAAAGCGCGCTTGACTTAAGACGGTAAATTTACTTTTTACTTGGCCAGCATAACTTGGAAAAACGGGTTTTCCCAGTAGAAATGGTGGCACTTTAGCTAATCGATAGCGCATTTTTCCCATCTTACCTAAGCGCTTTTGAGGTACTTTCCAACCATGACCAAATAAGAAAAAATCGCTTGGTGCATTAGTTTCAAACCAGCGAATGGCTTTCACTCGCTCTGAATACAACGCCCGCTCATCGACACAATTAGCATGTCGATTGCTGGCAATTAAAATACAAAACTGGGGTCGTGCGTTAAAGCCTAAATTAATTATTCGATGTTGACTGAATTCAACTGGTAGCGGATTGGGTATCGCAATTGCATGTAATTTTGCTTTAGTAAGACCTAAGCCTATTGCCGACTGTGAGTCGGCTTCGAGTAAGTTTTTATCCCAAGTAAAAATGCCGTCAAACTGCTGCAAATACGCAGCGTCTGCATTGGCTAATACTGTTAAATCGGTCTCAAAACGGATTAAATAATTTTTACCGTGACCCTGCGTAATCAGCGGAACTGACTCGATATAGAGATTGAAGTCGGACTCTTTTTCTTGGCTTTGATTTACATCCAGTGTATGCAATTCAATGCCACAAGCTAATGCTTGGGCCTTTAAAACGCGGAAAGGCTCAAGGCAATCGTCACGATTGCGTGGGCTCTGTGGGTTAAATAGATCATCCTGACCTGCCTCCCACCCTACGATACTTCCATTTAGCATGAAGAGTTGCTCTCTGATTTTTCTTTGAGTTAATGTTCTAATTATAGAGTTATGACTATCATTACCCAACTTCAAGGCGGCTTAGGCAATCAATTATTTCAATACGCTACTGGACGAGCGCTCGCAGCGCATTTACAGACAGATCTCTTGCTGGATAGAGCCTGGTTTGAATGCCCACCCTTTGGCAGTACACCCAGACAACTAGAATTGCCATTTTTAAAATTGCCTACACCGACTTATATCAGCGCTAATTTTACTGCGCCAATAAAAATGGGGGCAATAAAATCTTTCATACACGCTTTTTCCCCAGCCAAACCAAAGGTATACCATGAAAAATTGGGTTTTACTTTTGACGCTAAGCTATTTAAAGTGAAATTAAATAAAAATCAAGATCTATTCTTATTCGGGTATTGGCAATCGTTTAAGTATTTTTCGTCAATGCGCTTGGCACTTCAATCTGAGTGTCAACCTTCTGCCCAAATTAGTGAGCACTATGAATTTTATTTAAAAAAAATACAATCTACAGAGTCGATCATGCTACATATTAGGCGCGGCGATTATCTAACCTCTCCATCGGCAATGCAAATTCATGGCGTACTAAATATAAACTATTACCTTACGGCCATTCAGTTAATTTTGAAAGAATTACCCAACGCACACTTTTTTATTTTTTCAGATGACATCGCTTGGACTAAAAATGCTTTACCAAAAGATTTAAGATCTACATTTATTGAAACTGATTCAAACGCTAATTCTCCATCGCAAGAATTACAATTGATGATGCATTGCCGCCACCATATAATTGCTAATAGCTCTTTTAGTTGGTGGGGTGCATGGTTGAAATTTGAATCAACGGGCATAGTTATTGCGCCTAGTCGTTGGCTTGTTAAGCAGAAAAATGAGCTATCCGATTTATTGCCACCCGACTGGTTAGCCTTAACTGCTTAATAAATTAAATTAACTGAAATTAATTTTCTGATGCTTTTCTGCCAATCCAACTCGCAGATAGCGCTATCAACAAGCGTTCAAGCCGCGTTAATGGCGTTAAAATACCGTTTTTTCGATGTTGAAACCGAGCATAAATCTCATAATTAGCACCAACCGATATTCCGGGAATTTTTTGATTTAAAAGCCTTAGGCATTCAACTCCAAAATTAAGTCGCTCAGCTAAAGACAGGACGCGAGGTAAAAATGTAACTGGGATACCCAATCCGCTTAAGTAATGCGCTTGAGATTTTTTAAATACATTCTTAGCCTCTTCTCTAAAATTAATACTTGTTTGACTTGCATGCAGACGATAAATAATTAATTTTTTTGGAATATTCGCAAATCGATACCCAGCTAAGGCTAACTCTGCCCAAAAAAAATAATCTTCCGCATGCAAAGAGGTTAATTTGTAAGGGTGCGATTTAAATATTTCTGTCTTTCCCATTACAGCCGGGTTACATAGAGGGCTGCATACGGTCAACATTGCACGAATATCAGCATTTGAATGTCGTTGTTTTGAATTACGTAAATCGCCATTGTTCTGATTTAAGGTCCAGTGATCCGCCCCGCAAATATCCACATCATGAGTTTCAAGAAATTCAACTTGGATCTTTAATCGGCCTGGGAGGGCACGATCATCTGCATCTAATAGTGCAAGGTATTTGCCTTTGGCCAGAGTGGCTATCTTATTGCGAGTGCTGATTAAGCCATGATTTTTATCAGAAAATATTTTAATGATCCTAGGATCGCTATATCGATTAATAATATCGCGAGTATTATCTGTAGAGCCATCATCTACAATAATCAATTCAAAGTTAGTATAGGTTTGCGACAATACACTTTCTATTGCCTCTGAGATGTACTTTTCTGCATTAAAAGCTGGCATAGAAACGCTAACTAGTGGTTCCGATCTTTCTAGTCTAACTTCGGCTAGTGGTGCAAATGCATTCAGTTGATCAGGGGTGTTCATAATTTTTTATTATTTTAAAAATAACTTTGCACGTAGCGCAAATAACGCTTGATTGATTTAAGCACACTCGAAGCAAATGATTTATTACTAACGCCGTAATCTAGCTCAGACTCCCAATTAGACTGATATATTACGCCGAGAAAATTTTGCTTTAACTTGACTTCAGTTTCACCTAAACGTCTCGCTGTATAGTATTGCCAGTCGTAGTGGTAGATTCTAAAGAGGGGCTCAATCATGCGAATGGGAATAGCCTGAAAATTAAGCAAGGCCTCACCATACAATAAGGTCTCAGGATATTCGGGGGTAACAGCATCCCATAAGGTAAATCCCTTGGGTAGCAAATACTGGTCATCGAGCGACTGCCATACCTTGGCTGACCAAATAAACGGGGCTGGCGCGCAATAATATTGGGGGCCAAGCCGCCCAAATAATTGTTGCACGCGCACTGCTTCTGCTCGTAAATCGCGCTCAACCTTTGCATGGCCACGATTGGTTGCTAGTTGAAATAATTCTTTATTTTGATGTAAGACGGTATAGGGATTGCCGTCGCTAGCTAAAAAGTCGCTTACGCCAAAATTGCGAATAAAAATGCTATCTGAATCAATGCAAAGATAATTTTGGGCCAAACCTAAACGCCAGAACTCAGCTTTCACGATGGCTTGACTTAAGCTACCAGCAATTCCTACCTGAACGTCTTTGGGTGCGCGCAGGTTAGCGGCAATAATGGCCTCATCCGCAACCCATTCATAAGCCTGATTTAAGCCCTCATGATCTAGTATATCGACTAACAAATCATGGTCAGCCGTAGGCGTAGAAATATACACTGGCAGTGCTTCGCGATTGTGTTTTTGCAAGGATATTAATAATCGCTTCACCCGCAAAAAATCACGTCGGTATGATTTACAGTAGAGCGCTATTTTGGAAGTCATTTTGCCCCCACCATCTCAGCTTTGGTAGCCTTGGGGATTTTGCGATTGCCAGCACCAGCCATCCGCACACATTTGGACAATACTGCGACTGGCTCTCCAACCGAGCTGTTGCTCGGCCAAACTGGCATCTGCATAACAACTGGCAATATCGCCTGCTCGCCTAGCCACTACTTGGTAAGGAATGGGCCGCCCTACTACTTGTTCATACGCTCGTATTACATCCATCACACTATAGCCTCGCCCCGTGCCCAAGTTGACTGTTAATGATGGTTGGCCACGTAACAAATAGTCAATTGCCTTCACATGTCCTTGAGCCAAATCAACCACATGGATGTAATCACGTACTCCAGTACCATCAGGAGTAGGCCAATCGTTACCATAAATATTGAGGACGGCTAATTTACCAATGGCTACTTGCGCTACGATGGGCGATAAGTTATTCGGAATACCTAACGGATCTTCACCAATTAGGCCCGACTCATGCGCACCAATGGGATTGAAATAACGCAAGTAAGCAATATGCCAGCTTGGGTCAGCAATTTCTAGGTCGCGCAAAATTTGCTCGCTCATGATTTTTGTTTGACCATATGGATTGGTAGGACGCAGTGCTGCTTGTTCGTTAATTGGAACATGATCTGGGTCGCCATAAACCGTAGCCGAAGAGCTAAAGACAAAATTACGACAGGGGAATTTTTGCATCGTCTGCAAAACAGTTAATAAACCCAGTAAATTATTTTGGTAGTAGTCTAAAGGCCTTACTACCGATTCACCCACTGCCTTTAGTGCTGCAAAATGAATGACGCCGGTAATCGGATATCGACTAAAAAGTGCTGCCATGAAAATAGGGTCGCAAACATCCCCCTCCATAAACTCTGGTATTTGTTTGGCAAGCCCTTCAAGCCGACGTAGCACTTGAGGATTTGAATTTACAAAATTATCAATGCCGATGACGCGATGCCCCGCCAACAGAAGTTCAAGCCATGTATGCGAGCCGATATAACCCGTTGCGCCTGTTAAAAGAATCATGTCTTACCAATACCTTCATTAAGCAATTCAGTAATTTGCTTATTATCCCCGATTACCCTTTATCATTCGTTTTTATGAGGTCGTCCACAGCAAACAGCTCAAGCCCTATTTTGGACTTTTCCCTGGTCGCCATAAGCAGTATTTTATTGTTGATTTGGCCCATCAGCAATACGATCGCCCTACGTAATGGTTTACTCATTGCGGGCACTATCTTGGCCTTAATCGTCTTTAAGCGGTTTTCTTGCACTAATAACCTACTCCGCTTTTTACCAATAAGCCTTGGTATTGGCATGTTCATTTGGGTTTTATTGCATTTCCTGCTATTCAGTCAAGATCCTAGTTCGCAACTACATGAGCTAGGCAGCACTTGGAAGCGTAGTTTTCTAGCCTTTCTCATCGGTGGGGCAACTGGGTTAGTGGTAGGCCAGCGCCCGCATCAAACTAATTTCTTATGGCTTGGAATCTATACCAGTTTCTTATTTTTACTGGTTGACTATTTAATCGCCTTTAAACAAACGGGGCAAGTATTTATGCCCCGCTATTATTTTGTCAGCCCCTTTGGTAATAAGATAAATACCGTGATCATGGGTATTATTTTTATTAGTGCGGTTTGCGGCTCAGCCGCTTTTCAGTACCGAAAAATGAATGTAGAAAAAATGAAGGTCCGCTTAGGCTTATCTGCGTTTTGGCTCTCTGGGATTCTATTGATTTTATTTTCTTACACCACCATTATTGATACGCGCAATGGTATCGGAATAGCCACTATTCTGTTGACTGTCTGGATTATGATTATTTTGCTCGCTAAATTGCGCAGCGTAAAAAATAGACTGGGCACTAATTTCAATGCAAGCTATTGGAAATCATTACTCGTCATAGCACTGCCCTTGCTTATTTTACTATTTTTTATTCAAGGTCATTTACAAATTAATCGTGGTTGGAATCATTTTTTTGAAGATTTACATATTGCCACGCAAATTGATCGTTACCCACAATGGCAAGATACCCCAAAGCTAGGCTACCCTAAAACTGCTAGTGGCGAAATAGTCTATCCAAATAATTACGAACGTGCTGCCTGGGCCACAGCTGGGATTGACTCGATTACGAAAAATCCTTTGGGATATGGCTTACTGGAGCACTCATTAGAGCGGGTCATCAAAAAATCGTATCCCAATGCCACAATTAAATCTGCGCATAGCGCCTGGATTGATTATGGGCTTGCTTTTGGTATTCCTGGTTTGGTGCTGACACTGGGAGCCTTAATCAGCATCATTGGTATCAGTCTTAGACAACTGCACACATCTACTTCGCCAGCTGCACTGATTGCGATTTGGGTCTCAGCAGGTCTATTGCTTACGTTTACGTTTGCTGAAGTCAGCAGCAAACATTCAATCGAAATATTATTTTTTTGCATAGCACTTTTAAGTGCGATGATCTTTCCATCAACTGATTCTACTTAGTTAAGTTATTGATTTTATTTTGTTGATTTTATTTAATTGAGCTCGCCCACAACATGCAAAATCGTTTGTACAGCTTGCTCAACACCCAGCGGTTTTGCGATAATTACGGGCATTTGCTGCTGCTGCCAAGCAGCGTAAATTTGCTCAAGCGCAGCGATAATCGACCTTGGATTACTTTGCTCAGAAATATAGGCTTGATGCTCAACTAAGAGCTGATTAAAGGCGGGGTTGCGGTGGGTTAAAGCTAAAATTGGTCGCTGTGCCCAAAAATATTCATAGGCTTTTGAGGGAATATATTCAGCACACCACTCACTATTACCATGGAGCAAAAGCAATGCATCGGCTTCTCGCATCAGTTTATTAACCTGTTCGCGTCCAGATTGTTGACTATCAGCATCAAACTCTAAACGCCCGTGTGTGATCACAATATCGCTTAGCTGATGATCTTGGATGGCGCGAGCTGAAAGCGCATCTAAGTCTGAGCCATAAATATCGATACGTAAATGCGTTCTTGCCTCTGGATGCTGAGAAAAAAACTCTGGCAATGCATTGAGCAGCCCCTGCAATGAGCGTGTATGGGATAAAGAACCAAAATGAGCCAAATGCAAATGAGGGCTAGCCACCCAAGCTACCGCCGAATCTTCAGTCCTTGGTGGGTTTGCACCTGGCAAGACAACTAAGCCCTTTAAATTACCACGCGAGTCAGGAACTAATAAGTTCGGGTTACGCTTTTGTGCATAACTTAAAGCGCCTAGTGTAAACCACCAAACCCGATCTGCATGCAAACAAATTTGCTTTTCAAGCTGAAAGCGAAAATGGGCTTCACGCTCACTTGGAGTATTGAGTCCATCATCATGCTCATTACTGCGCATGACTAATGGGTCATGAATTTCTGCCAGCCACTTTAGCTGAGAGTTTTTGCCTGCATAGCGCTTAATCCACATTGCCGCTAAATGGGCTGACCAAGCCCCGCCAGTGGAATACACCAGATCAATTTTACCTGCGCGCGCTAACTGAATACCGTGCCAGGCTGCTGGCAATGCCCATGACCATTGGCTTGAATAGCCAGCAATGAGTCGCTCGAGAGCAATAAAAGGCACCAGTAATACTGATAATGAAACCGTCGATACTTTATAAATAAAGCCTCGTCCACACCGAATAGCAAGCCAATGACGAAAATCAAAGCGAAGGCCTGCAGGCCCCCAAGGGAAAAATTGCCGATGGGTAAAGCGTCGATCAGCAGAACCGGTAACCGCACTAAAGACAGTTAACTTTAGACCAGCGGCCAATAAATAAGGCACCTTATCGGTTATCGTTTGGCTTGCGGCACGACCGTCCATATTAAAACCATGCGCCAGAATTAACCAACGTTTGGGGAAGTGTTCTAGTTCTGTGACGTCCATGGTAGAGCTCATGGTCGAATTCATTGGCGCCTTAACTTTAATATGCGTTCTTATTTATAAAACCGCGAAAGATCGTTAAGAAAATAATCTTGAAGTCGAGCCAGAGCGACCAATTTTCAATGTAATATAAATCGTGTTCTATACGGGCATGTAAATCGGTATCCCCGCGCCAGCCATGGATTTGGGCCCAGCCAGTGATTCCTGCTTTCACCAAATGCTTCTTCATGTAATCCGGAATTTCTTGTTTAAATTGCTCAACAAAAATCGGGCGTTCGGGGCGTGGTCCCACAATCGACATTTGACCTTGTAAGACATTAAAAAACTGCGGCAATTCATCCAGGCTAGTTGCGCGCATCCATTTTGAAAAGCCCGTAACCGATTTATTTGCTGAACCACCCCACTGCACTTGCTCTTCTTCTAGGTTTGTAGGCATGCTGCGAAACTTCAGAATCTCAAAAACTTCGCCATTCCAGCCAATGCGTTCTTGGCGATAAAAAATTGGGCCTGGTGAGCTGACCTTGACACAGATAGCCAAAATTAAAATTAGGGGGCTGATCAATATCAAAATCAGGGTTGCCA
>CAMCUP010000045.1 GCA_945878885.1 Polynucleobacter meluiroseus
GCCTCAATGGCAATAAGTACTATAAGCCCCATATGGATTTGGCGTAAGCGTCGTGCCCGCACCCATGACCAGTTCCAGAAAGCGCCCAGCGGGATTAGAAGCATGCCAACTACTAAAAAAGCGGCAATAGTAAAGTGGGTAAGCAGCACGAGGTCGGCCAATAAGATCATCAGAAAAGCATACACAAAAGACATTTGAATATCAAAATGTCAGTTTTCCCGACAAACACCTGCAAATGCAATAACACCAACTCCAATGACGTTAATAGCCTCAGGGGCCTCTAAGTACTAGGGAAAAATAGCTATACTAAGATCCTTGCTCGAAACAACCATGAAGATATTTCTTAGTTAATAAATACAATAGTCGTGGTGTCAAGCAATAACCACCCAATTCACCTTAGTCTTATTGGCCTTTTTTATGTAAGAACTTAAAGAATTCACCATTTGGCTCAACTACCATGAGGTCTTTCTTATCTTTAAAGGAACTGCGATAAGCTTCAAGGCTACGATAAAACTGTGCAAATTGTGAATCACGGCCAAAGGCCTCAGCATATAAAGCGGTTGCTTTAGCATCGCCAGCGCCTTTAATTTTTTGCGCATCCCGATAAGACTCAGCTAAAATGACGTCCCTTTGGCGCTCAGCATCGGCACGAATTTTATCCGACTCGGCTGCGCCTGTGGAGCGTAGTTCATTAGCGACGCGTTTACGCTCTGCTTCCATGCGTCGATACACTGAATCACTAATTTCAGCCAATAAATCAACCCGCTTTAAGCGCACGTCAACAATTTCAACGCCAATATCAGCCGAATCATCGGCTACCTTCTTACGAATACCCTGCATGACTTGTTCACGTTGCTCAGAAATCAGCTCGCGAACCGTACGCTTCGTAAATTCTTCGTTCAGTGCTGAACGCACCAATTGATTTAGGCGATCGACCGCTAAACTTTCGTCGCCCCTAAAGCTAACAAAAAACTTACGGGGATCAACAATGCGCCACTTCACATAAGAATCAACCAAGAGGTTTTTCTTTTCTGAAGTAATAAAACGCTCTGCCTCAGGATTATCGATAGTTAAAATACGGCGATCAAAAAAGCGGACATTTTCAAATGGCGCGGGGAACTTTAATTGCAAACCAGGTTCTTGAATAACGCGCACAATTTGTCCAAACGAAAATACCACTGCATACTTACGCTGGTCAACAATAAAAATGCTCGATGACAAAACATAAACTAGGGCAATGAACCCAAACAGCGCGGCAAGTAAACGATTCATATTCATTAGCGAGCTTCTCCTCGATCGCGGCTACGTAAGCCATCACGAGCTGTACTACCACCGGTACTACCTGAAGCAGAAGGACTAACCGAAGTGGGTTGTGCGGGCGATACCGTAACTGAGCCAGAAGCTGGCAACGAAGGCACCCCAGTAGAGCTACCTACCGAGCCCGACCCCATACTACTATTAGGCGCTGCAGCCGCAGCTTGAGTACTTTCAGCGCTCACTTGTGCGGCAATTTTATCCAGAGGCAGATATAAAAGGCTATTGCTCTTCGTGGTATCGACCAAAATTTTCGTTACATTGCTATAAACTTCTTTCATCGTATCGATATACATACGGTCGCGCGTAACTTGAGGAGCCTTGGCATATTCAGTTAATATTTGCTTGAAGCGGGTGGCATCACCATCGGCTGTTGCGATTATTCTCGCCTTATAGCCTTCAGCCTCTTGCAATAAACGTGCGCCAGTACCTTTAGCCCGCGGAATAATATCGTTCGCATAGGCCTGTCCTTCACTCTTCAAGCGCTCAGCATCTTGACTAGCTTTCACGGCATCATCAAATGCCGCTTGAACTTGTTCGGGCGGCTGCACATTTTGCACCGTCACACTAGTAATGTAAATACCAGTTTTATAACTATCTAAGATTTTTTGAATTGAGATGGCTAAGTCAATTGCGATTTTTTCTCGACCCTCGTAGAGTACTGTATCCATTTTGCTGCGCCCTACAATTTCACGAATTGCAGTCTCAGCAGCTTGGGTTACAGCAATATCGGGATTACGGTTATTAAATAAATAATCAGTTGGATTTTTTAAGCGATATTGCACTGCAAACTTCACATCGATGATGTTTTCATCCTCGGTCAACATCGAGGCATCTTTTAAATTAGTTGACTTAATTAATACAGGGCGCCCCACTTCAACTGAACGTACCCCCGATAAATTAACCACTTCTTGCGCCTGAATCGGCCAAGGCATCCGCCAATTAATACCAGGCCCTGCGGTATAGCTATATTTACCAAAGGTGAGAATGACTCCAGCTTGACCTTCTTGAATAATAAAAAATCCACTTAAAAGCCAAAAAGTCACTGCACCAGCTGCTATCAATACAAAGCTAATTTTGCTAGAAAACGGATTACTAAAATTAAAGTTAAAGGGTGCTTGCGGATTGCCACCACCACCGTTATTCGCTGGCTTGTTAGGAGATGGTTTATTAGGCGACTGGTTACCAAAATTACTTTGATTGCCTTTAGGGCCTTTTTTGCCGCCAAAAAAATTATTTAAGCGGTTATTAAAATCACGCCAAAGTTCATCTAAATCAGGGGGGCCATTACTTGGGCGAGAAGGCGGCTTTGATGTTGGCTGTGAGCTGGCTTCAGGTGTAGTTGGGCTGGTAGGCGCAGTAGGTAAATTGCTTGGGGTATTTTCTGGCGCCTTTGGTGGCGCGCCATCACCTGCTGGTAAATTAGTTGCGCCTTCGCTAGCGGGCTTAGCTCCGCCATCGCCCGAACCTTTATCGTCGGCATTATTGCTGCTATTGCCCCAGCCTGGATCTTTGACTGAAAAAAGTTCAAGAAATTTACGCATTGTGTGGCGAATAGCTACGGGAAGGGATGGGAATAAATTCGGCAGAGTCGGGTCGATCAGTTAAAGGGGCTACTAAATCAGTGGCATTGGTGTGATTTTTAGCTCGGTCATCTTGAGCCCTTATTCTATCAGTCAATTGGGCATGTTCGCCTAAAGCGCTGCGGAGTAAGTCAAGGCCCAAGCCAGCCTGAGCTGAAAGGAAAATTTGGCTAGGTCGACCATTATTATCCCTCTTGACAATAGGCCCATGCGGGAAAGTTTCAGGCATTAAGTCAATTTTATTCATAATTTCTAGGCGGGGAATATCGGCAGCACCAATTTCTTGCAAAACCTGTTCAACTTCGGCCTTTTGTTCGCGTGAAACTAAGCTAGCAGCATCAATGACGTGCAAAATTAAATCGGCATGAACCGTTTCATCTAAGGTGGCCTGAAAAGCCTCAACCAATTGGTGTGGCAAGTCTCGAATAAACCCTACGGTATCAGACACCACAATTGATCCAGCTTCGTGCAAATGCATTTTACGCGAGGTGGTGTCTAGGGTGGCAAATAATTGATCAGCCGCATAAGCGCCCGCTTTAGTTAAAGCATTAAACAGGGTTGATTTACCTGCATTGGTATAGCCAACCAAGGATACGGAAAAAACCTCTTTACGGCTGCGTGAGCGTCGCTGGGTACGTTGTTGACGTTGCAACTTGGCTAATTCAAGCTCAAGCCTTTTCGCCCGCGTCGCTAACATCCGCCGATCTAACTCCATTTGGGTTTCACCCGGGCCGCCACGTAAGCCAATACCACCCTTTTGGCGCTCTAAGTGACTCCAAGCCCTTACCAAACGGGACATACGATAGCGCACATGCGCTAGCTCAACCTGCGTTTTGCCCACATGACTTTGGGCCCGTTGGGCAAAAATATCTAAAATTAAACCCGTGCGATCGAGCACATGACGCCCCAAATGACGTTCTAAATTGCGTTGCTGACTAGGCGATAAAGGGTGATTAAAAATCGCCAGTTCAGCGTCTTGTTCTTCAAGAATGTGCTTAAGTTCGTTGGCCTTACCAGAACCAATAAATAAAGCGGGGTCGGTTTTGCCACGCCGCCCAATTACATTAGCAACTGGCAAGGTTCCTGCGCTCTCAACCAATAAAGCAAGCTCAGCCATGCTATCAGGAAAATCAGCTAAGCCAGTATCAACCCCTACCAGCACAGCCCTTACTGCATCAATGCTCGTTTTATGCAGAGGTCTCTTCCTCATCTAGGCGAAAAGTCACAGCGCGGGAAGGCACGATAGTAGAAACAGCATGCTTATAAACCATTTGTGTCACCGTATTGCGCAGCAAAATGACATATTGATCAAACGAATCAATATTGCCTTGCAATTTAATGCCATTGACCAGATAAATTGAAACTGGCACATGCTCTTTACGTAGAGCATTAAGAAAAGGATCTTGCAACATCTGGCTTTTATTATTATTCATACCGCTCCTTTAAACACTAATGGGAGTCTTGATTTTTTCAAACTCAAAACAAGGTCATATTATCGCTTTTTCTTTTTGACATCATCAACATAAGGGTTACGATTGGTGCGTAATTCAATGCGCATCGGTGTGCCACGCAGGCCAAAAACCTCTCGAAAGCGCCCCTCTAGGAAGCGTTTATAGCTGTCGGTTACCCCCGAAAGACCAGTGCCATGAATAATCACGATGGGCGGATTCATGCCCCCTTGATGTGCATAACGCATTTTAGGACGTCCCATTCCCACCCGTTTGGGCTGCTGATGTTCTATGGCCTCAATCAAAATTCGCGTTAAACGCGGAGTTGGCATCTTGGTAGTAGCAGCTTTATATGCTGCGTCAACATCTTTAAAAAGTTCTTTTAAACCAAATCCTTTGCGCGCTGAAATCGTATGCACATTGGCAAAATCAAGGAAGCGTAGTTTTTGTGCAATCTCTAAACGGCAACGCTCTTTCACATAAGCATCGACTCCATCCCATTTATTGACTGCAACCACTAAGGCTCTGCCTGCTTCAACAATAAAGCCAGCAATATGGGCATCTTGCTCAGAAATATCTTGCTGGGCATCGAGCATCAAGATCACCACATTAGCATCGGCAATAGCTTGTAATGTTTTCACCACCGAAAACTTTTCAATTGCCTCAAATACTTTGCCGCGACGTCGCAAGCCTGCAGTATCAATCAAAATATAGGGGCGCCCATCACGTTCAAATGGCACCTCGATTGCATCGCGGGTTGTGCCAGGTTGATCAAAAGCAATCACTCGCTCTTCGCCAATGAGTTTATTAATCAGCGTCGACTTGCCCACATTTGGACGGCCTACTACTGCAATCTTGAGGGGCTTATCAGCACCCAACACATCTTCTTCGTCATCCTCTTCAGGCACGCCCAAATCATCAAGCGCATCCTCAATTAAGCTGCGCACACCTTCGCCATGTGCGGAAGAAATAGGCACGGGATCACCAAGACCAAGCTCATGAAAGTCGGCCGTAACAACCCCTGCCGACATACCTTCAGTTTTATTAACTGCTAAGACAATCGGTCGACCTGTTTTACGCAAAAAATCGGCAATAACCCGATCTTGCGGTGCCAAACCTAAACGGCCATCAACTAAAAAAATCACAAAATCTGCTTCAGCAATAGCTTGCTTGGTTTGCTTGGCCATTTCAGCGACGATGCCAGTTTTGGCAACCGGCTCAAAACCGCCGGTATCAATACAAATAAACCCGCGGCTGCCCAAGCGTCCATTGCCATAATGTCGATCGCGGGTCAGACCAGAAAAGTCGGCCACAATGGCATCACGGGAGCGCGTTAAGCGATTAAATAAGGTCGATTTACCTACATTAGGACGACCAACAATCGCGATTACGGGTTTCATAGGGAGAGTTTCATAGGGTTAGCTTCATGGGGCGAGGTTGAGCAGCAACTTCTATTTAGGTCGATAGGCGACTAATTTGCCGCCCTGTGATAGCACTAAGACTAAGCCACCAGCTACAACTGGCGCTGCTCCAACTGCCGAGCTATCGTGCTGAATGCGGGCCACAATTTCACCATTTGACTGCGATAAAGCATGCAAATAACCTTGCCCATCGCCAAATAGCAAAACGCGTCCTATTGCCGTAGGCTCACCTAAATCGCGCCAATTAAGTTTGCCGTTTTCCCATACTTGGGTTCCATCGGCACTCTTAAAAGCTACTACATGCGATTTTTCATTGCTAGCAAAGACCAATTCGGGCCCTTGTGCAGTTCCGGTGTAGCTGGAAAAATCCTTAGACCAAATTAAATTACCGGTACGTACCGCGCTACAACCCACCTTACCCTGATACGACACAGCACATAATTTATCTCCCTCTAAACTAGGTTTAGCAGTGACATCATTTAAACGCTCAATTTCAGAAAATCCTTTTGGAAAGGAAATTGACGTTTCCCAAATAAGGGCACCATTAGGGACTGCGATCATGCCGTAACGACCGCCTGATAAGCCAGTCACAATCACTTCATTATTAATGAGCAACATGCCATATCCCACGCGTAACGAGAGCACCGATTGTTGACGTTGATATAACCAACGGCGCTTGCCATTAACCGTATCAAGACCAATAAATCGATTATCGAGGGTGCGTAAGACTACTACCCCAGCGGCAACCACTGGTTCGGTTAATACTTCGCTACCAACCGAAGCCGACCAGAGATTTTTACCGGCTTCATTGTATGCGTAGACCATGCCCTTAGCCGAAACAACTACAGTAGTCTTGCCATCAGAGCCAGGGCCAACCGCAAGCTTTTCGGGTACGGTAATATCCCAAATAGTTTTACCAGTTTGCACATCAAGGCGCACCAGCTTGCCACTAGCTGAAGCAGCATATACAGAATCATCCGCTACGATTGGATCAAAATAATAAGGTTCAGACGAGCCTACATTCGCTGCCCAAATTTCAGTCATTTCAAATTGATTAGTCACAGCACTTAGTTCAGTCGGCTTACGAGCTCGCGAAGATCCCGAACAAGCCAATACCGAACACATCACCAAAGCTACCAAGACCAATAAAGCGCTCCGCATTAAACGCCGCCCACTGCATCAAGCTTTACCTTTAACAAGCGGCGGCTTTCGTCTGGCAATTCTTTGGCTTGCAACATTAACTTCCAAGCAGCTTGATAACTCGTGCGTGCCTCAGCTATTTTTTGTTGTGATAGATACCAATCGCCGCGCCGCTCTAACCATAAAGCCTCAAAACCACTAACAGGCTTCTCTTTTAATAGTTGGTCAGCTTCAGCAATCGCAGCATCACCACCCTGCTCGATTAATTGCGCCGCCAAGCGCATTTTGGCTAGCGCAGCATAAGCCGAATCGGCCGCCTTTGTGCTAGTCCAGCGCAAATATGTCATAGCCTTAGCACCATCGCCAGCTTCTGCAGCAATTTTCGCTGCAATTAAACCCGACATTGCCGCATAGGAAGTGCGGCCAAATTGATTTTGCAAATCATCAGTCGCGCGATACGTTTGCTCTTTATCGCCCTTGGCCACAGCACTCATCATCGTGCTGTAAAGCTTTGAAGCCTCCATGGCTTGATTACTTTTCCACCATTGCCAACCGCTATAGACTGCATATACCAACAAAATAGCTGTTAATAAACTAGTTAATAACTTGCCATATTTTTTCCAAAAGTCTTTAAAGTTATCTAGATGTTCTTGTTCTTCGAGATCGAGCGGCATAACTATCCAAAAAGTGAGCGTAAATAAAGCAAATGAATGAAGGTGGGTTGAAGATGTAGATTGTAGGGCAGCTTATTTTATTCCGATGCTGAAACTAGCGCATCAATCATGGCTTCTAGTAAGTTAGGCAAAGGTACTGCACGTTGGCCGCCCTGACCACGTAAGTCTTTTATTTGGGCTTCATTACGTGCCAATTCATCGGGGCCAATAATCACAGCAAAGGCAGCGCCACTGGCATCGGCTTTTTTCATCTGCGCTTTAAAGCTTGTCGCTTGACCATCGGGCGCACAGAATAAAATAGTATCAATACCTGCACTACGCAATTGTTCGGCAGCAATGAAAGCAGCCGTTAAGGTTGCGCCACCCTGATGCAAGATGTAAACATCACATACCGATTCAGATTCAGGTGTCGAGCCTGAAATTGCCATTAGTTCGAGTACCCGCTCAATACCCATTGCCCAACCACAAGCTGGAGCAGCTTTACCACCCATCCGCTCTATTAAAGGATCGTAACGCCCACCGCCAGCAATCGTACCTTGCGCACCAAGTTCATTAGTTACCCACTCAAACACGGTGAGGTTGTAGTAATCTAAGCCACGCACCAAACGCGGATTAATTTTGCAAGGAATATTATGTGCTTTTAATAAGCCTTGTACAGCAGTAAAGTGCTGCAATGAATCTGTACCAAGAAAATCGAGTAAGCGTGGCGCCTTCTCAATAACTTCCTGCATTACAGGATTTTTAGAGTCTAAAATACGTAAGGGATTAGTGAGTAAACGCCGTTGTGAATCCTCATCAAGGGTTGCGGCATGGGCGTTGAAATACGTTACTAATGCCGCACGATGCGTAGCTCGCTCAGAAGCTTGGCCTAAAGAATTAATTTCAAGTGTTACCCCACGTAAGCCTAACTCATCCCACAAGCGCTGACCCATCACAATAATTTCAACATCGATGTCTGGCCCGGCAAAGCCTAAAGCCTCAACGCCAAATTGATGAAACTGTCGATAGCGTCCGCGTTGTGGGCGCTCATGCCGAAACATCGGGCCCATATAGCACAGTCGCTTAGGACCGTCATACAGTAAATTATGTTCAATTACTGCTCGCACAACTGCAGCTGTACCTTCGGGTCGCAAAGTAAGCTGCTCACCATTGAGGCGGTCTTCAAACGAATACATTTCCTTTTCAACAATATCGGTGACTACACCAATGCCGCGCTGGAAAACTTCAGTTGCCTCAACAATCGGGGTTTTTAATACCTCGTAGCCGTAAGCACGGGTTAAGTCGTGCAATATTTTTTCTAAATATAGCCATTGCTTTGCATCTACAGGTAACACATCATTCATGCCTCGTACGCCGGCTAATTTTTGAATTTTTTGCTCACCCATGTAGCGTACTCATGTTGACGAAGCACCATAGTGTGACTTCACGTAGTCTTCCACAATCACCTGAAACTCTTCAGCAATGCCGGTACCGCGTAAGGTTTTAACTTTCACGCCATCAACAAATACAGGTGCAGCAGGGGTTTCACCCGTGCCAGGCAAAGAGATCCCAATATTGGCATGCTTACTTTCTCCAGGACCATTGACAATACAACCCATCACCGCAACATTCATATTCTCAACCCCAGGATGCGATTTTTTCCAGATGGGCATTTGTTGGCGTAAATAAGATTGAATTTGTGCTGCTAATTCTTGAAAAGTCGTACTAGTAGTCCTTCCACACCCAGGACAAGCAATCACCATTGGCGTGAAATTACGCAAGCCCATGGTTTGTAAAATTTCTTGAGCCACAATGACTTCATTTTCGCGGGGAGCGCCAGGGTCGGGGGTCAACGACACGCGAATCGTATCGCCAATACCTTCTTGCAATAAAATACCTAGGGCCGCAGTCGAAGCCACAATGCCTTTACTGCCCATGCCTGCCTCGGTTAAACCCAAGTGCAAAGGATAATCGCAGCGGAGTGCTAGATCGCGATACACCGCGACTAAATCTTGTACGCCACTCACCTTGCACGACAACATAATTTGATTTGGGCTCATGCCTAATTCAACTGCCTTAGCGGCCGATTGCAAGGCCGATTGAATTAAGGCTTCAATCATCACTGCTTGCGCTGTTTTAGGCTCTGCAAGAGTGGCATTTTCATCCATGAGGTGGGCTAAAAGTGCCTGATCTAAGCTACCCCAGTTCACTCCAATCCGAATTGGCTTTTGGTAACGGCAGGCAACTTCAATCATTTGGGCAAATTGGGGATCACGCTTTGCACCCTTACCCACGTTACCGGGATTAATCCGGTATTTTGATAAGGCCTCTGCACAGGCTGGAAAATCTTTTAATAAAGTATGGCCGTTGTAATGAAAATCACCAATCAATGGAGTAAAAATACCCATCGCATCTAATTTTTCGCGTACGTAAGGCACGGCTGCTGCTGCTTCAGGCGTATTGACCGTAATGCGCACTATTTCAGAGCCTGCACGCGCTAATTCCTTTACTTGAATAGCAGTGCCAAGAGCATCTACCGTATCTGTATTCGTCATCGATTGCACCCGCACTGGCGCATCGCCACCCACGGTGATATGCACATCTTGCCAAGATACTGTCGCCTGCAGTGAACTGCGGCGGCCAGCTGGGCCTAAAGGTAGACAAGCAGAATCGGGAGAAGTACGCATATCCATCATTTTAATAATTATCGATCCAACCACTGCACAGTTTGTTCGCCAAGCGCTGCATCAACCGCACGCTCACGCACCTTGGTGCGATCAATAATATCGCCAGCAAGCTGGCCACAAGCAGCGGCAATGTCATCGCCACGGGTTTTACGCACCGTCGCAATCATGCCAGCCTCTTGCAAGATATTACTAAAGGCAAAAATACGCTGTGGGGAAGAACGGCTTAAGCCCGACTCAGGAAAAGGATTAAAAGGAATTAAATTAATTTTGCAACGAATGCCTTTTAACAATTGCACCAACTCTCGCGCCTGCGCATCTTGATCATTGACTTCATTAAGCATGCAATATTCAAAGGTAATAAAGTCGCGAGGCGCATAAGGTAAATAGCGCTCGCAAGCGGCTAGTAGTTCTTTCAAAGGATATTTTTTATTCAGCGGCACCAATTGATCGCGTAAAGCATCGTTGGGGGCATGCAAAGAAACTGCTAAGGCTACTGGGCAATCATGAGCTAAACGATCCATCATTGGAACCACCCCCGAAGTCGAGATGGTTACTCGACGCCGCGAAAGGCCATAAGCGTGATCATCTAACATTAAACGCAAAGCTGGCAAGACATTATCGTAATTGAGTAAGGGCTCGCCCATTCCCATGAAGACTACGTTTGACACTACCCTACCCTCATGAACATACCCAGGAGTTGGATATTCTTCAATACGTTTAATGGCGCTAGGGTCGGCTCGTAAATGATGTTCTGCAAACCAAAGCTGGCCAATAATTTCACCAACAGTCAGGTTTCGAGAAAAACCTTGATAACCGGTTGCACAAAAAGAACAATTCACCGCGCAACCCGCCTGCGAAGAAATACACAATGTGCCGCGATCATCCTCGGGAATAAACACCATTTCTACGGCATTACTGCCGCCCACATCTAGCAACCATTTGCGGGTGCCATCAGTCGCTAGCGCTTCGTTTAAAACAGGTAAGGTACTTACTATCGCCTGCTCACTTAAAGTGAGCCGAAATGATTTAGCTAAATCAGTCATTAAGGCAATGTCACCAATGCCCCGTTGATGCACCCAATTCAGTAATTGCTTTGCCCGAAACGGCTTTTCATGAAGCCCCGCAATGTACGCCTTCATTGCATCGGCGTCTAAATCTAAGAGATTAACGCGGGGTGAATTCACATTAACGATTAAAAATAGTCATGCCAGGAAAGAAGAAGGCAATTTCAACTGCAGCTGTCTCGGGGGCATCTGAGCCATGCACCGAATTAGCATCAATGCTATCAGCAAAGTCGGCACGAATCGTACCTTTGTCGGCTTTCTTCGGATCGGTGGCACCCATCAATTCACGGTTTTTGGCAATCGCGTTTTCACCTTGCAATACTTGAATCATCACAGGGCCAGAAATCATGAACTTGACTAAGTCCTTAAAGAAAGGGCGGTCTTTATGCACGGCATAAAACTGCTCGGCTTCCGATTGCGATAAGTGCGCCATTTTTGAGGCCACAATTTTGAGCTTAGCTGCCTCAAAACGTGCGTAGATTTGCCCAATGACATTTTTCGCCACTGCGTCAGGTTTAATAATAGATAAGGTGCGCTCCATTGCCATGCATAACTCCAGTGCTGAATCAAAGATCGTAAAAAGTAAAAAGCAGGTGTAATGCCCCAAAAAGGGCATCCCAGCCGCAGATGCTTAAAGCTGCGTTGCTAGCAACGCCCCGAGAATTATACATCCCTAGACCATACCAACCTTAAGGGTAAATTTGCTAAGTGATTGAATTTACAGGGGATAACCCCTCTAACAGTACTATCTTTACGAAAGCCCTTGAAATTCACCTAATTTGTCTATACTTACTAAATAATCCACTTTTGGGTTCAGTTAATTTAACAATGAAGGGGTCTCAATGAGCGATTTAAACTCTTTTGGCTTTGAACAGTCTGGCTCTGTAACAAGTTTGCAAATCCGTAACCGGGTTTTGCGCAATACCTATGCTTTGCTTGCTCTTTCGATGGT
>CAMCUP010000046.1 GCA_945878885.1 Polynucleobacter meluiroseus
CTGCCACGTGGTTCTTGGTTTAACCCCCTAATTTTTATTGGTGTGCAATAAATCAAAATTTATAGATAAAACATAGCGCTGTCTATTTAGGAGTTTACGTTGGAAGAAATTAATTTACTGTTTCAGGGCTTTGCGATTGCAATGTCCCCCTTTAATTTATTGCTGATGTTAGTTGGCGTGACGTTGGGCGTGATTATTGGTGTATTACCAGGCTTGGGTGGCGCAAATGGTATTGCCATTCTATTGCCACTAACATTCACGATGCCGCCTACCTCGGCCATCATCATGCTCTCTTGTATTTATTGGGGTGCTTTGTTTGGTGGGGCGATTACTTCTATTTTGTTTAATATTCCTGGCGAACCTTGGTCGGTGGCAACAACCTTTGATGGCTACCCAATGGCGCGCAATGGTAAAGCAGGCGCCGCCTTAACTACCGCATTCACCTCTTCTTTTGTAGGTGCTTTTTTTGCGATCGTGATGATCACTTTCTTGGCGCCCTTAGTCGCCAAGTTTGCCTTGCAGTTTGGACCGCCTGAATTTTTTGCAGTTTATTTTTTAACCTTCTGTAGTTTTGTGGGAATGAATAAAGGCTCACCGTTTAAAGTTATTTCTGCAATGATGCTGGGGTTTGCTTTAGCTACAGTTGGCATGGATACGGTCACAGGACAATTGCGTTTAACTTTTGGCAATCACGAATTAATGCGTGGTTTTGACTTCTTAATTGCAGTGATTGGTTTATTTGGCATTGGTGAAATTCTCTTGTCGATGGAAGAGGGCCTGTCATTTTCGGGAGCAACTGCCAAAATTCGCAGTCAAATTGTCTGGGAAACCTGGAAACAGTTACCGAAATATTGGGCTACCTCATTACGCAGTTGTTTAATTGGTTGCTGGATGGGCATTACGCCTGGCGGGGCAACCCCCGCTTCTTTTATGTCTTATGGCGTAGCAAAACGGGTTTCTAAGCGTGGCGAAAACTTCGGCAAGGGCGAAATGGAGGGCATTATTGCTCCCGAAACTGCCGCACATGCTGCCGGTACCGCCGCCTTGTTGCCGATGCTCTCCTTGGGTATTCCTGGTTCGCCTACCGCTGCTGTCTTATTGGGAGGCTTATTAATTTGGGGGCTACAGCCTGGCCCACTCTTATTTGTTGAGAAACCAGATTTTGTTTGGGGCTTAATTGCTAGTATGTACTTGGGTAATTTAGCTGGCTTATTTGTGGTTTTAACCTGCGTGCCTTTATTTGCTTCCATTTTGCGCATTCCATTTTCAATTATTGCCCCGATCATTATTGTGATCTGCGCTGTAGGCGCTTATACAGTGCATAACGCGACCTTTGATGTTTGGCTGATGATGGGCTTTGGGGTGTTGGGCTATATCTTCAAGAAACTCGATTACCCGATGGCGCCGATGGTATTGGCGTTAGTGTTAGGCGATCGAGCTGAAGACTCTTTCCGGCAGTCGATGCTGATGTCTCAAGGAAGCTTAGAGATCTTTTTCTCAAATTACCTAGTTGGCTCGATTACCGCCTTGGCTTTGGGGCTCTTGCTATGGCCTTTAATTGGTAAATTGACCAAAAAACGGGCTGTTTAAGCGGGCACCAGCTAGGTAATTAAGCCCTTCCAGCCCATAGCGCCCCCATCAGCGCCCTAGAGACAATAGCCCTTTTTGGGCTATTGGTCCTTTATCTATATAGGTATATCCCCTAGGTAGTTTATCTGCAAAATATGTAAAATTTAGTTGACAAGTCGATGTGTAATTTTTATATTACACATGTGGTTGAAGTGGTTTTATAGTTTCATGCAAATGGCTTTAGTCATAAAACCCTCGTGCGGGTTTGGCACGAAAGTAGTTCGTCTTTCGAAGGGAGACAAAAATAATGTCAAACGGAAATGTAAGCCTAACCGGCTTAAATGACGCTGAATCGGAAGAGTTGCACCGCAATCTGATTCAAGGGACCCAGTTTTTCGGCATGATTGCAGCTCTTGCCCATTTACTGGCTTATATCTACTCGCCTTGGCTCAAATAAAAAAGAGGAGATCAATATGATTTACGGAAAAATGTGGACTGTTGTAAAACCCACTGTTGGTATTCCTATTTTTATTGCAGCTGTAGCGATTAGCTCGTTCTGCGTTCACTTAGCAATTGTTTCTAACACCACTTGGGTTAAAGCTTTTTTACAAGGCAATGCTCCAGTGATGGCTAGTTCAGCAGCACCCATGGCTGCACCCATGGCCGCACCAGTAGCGAAGAAGTAAAGTACTTTAGCTTTTCGTGCAAGGCTGGGATCGCACATCCCAGCCTTTTTCTTTGCAGCGCTAAGGTAAAATTTTTTCAATGAATCGTGTTACCAAAAAGTTAATTCAAGGTTGGTCTGAGCTAGGCCCACGTTATTTACCTTTTGCTGATGCCGCCTCAGCCGATTTGCCCTTATCACGCCTCTTGCGACTGTCACTTTTTCAGGTTTCAGTTGGCATGGCTTTAGTGCTATTGGTTGGCACCCTAAACCGAGTAATGATTGTCGAGTTGCATGTACCTGCATCGATTGTTTCAGTGATGATTTCTTTACCAATTTTATTTGCGCCTTTTCGTGCCTTAATTGGCTTTCGTTCCGATAACCACCAGTCAGCCTTAGGCTGGAGAAGGGTGCCATATATTTGGATGGGGACTTTAGTGCAATTTGGTGGCTTGGCGATCATGCCATTTGCCTTATTGGTTTTATCGGGCGGCGGTCAATCGAGTCAGGCACCGGTCTGGATTGGTTGGGTGGCCTCGGGCTTAGCTTTTCTTTTTGTCGGTGCTGGTGTGCACATGACGCAAACAGTCGGACTTGCTCTGGCTACCGATTTAGCACCGGTTGAAGCGCAGCCGAAAGTCGTAGGTTTAATGTATGTCATGCAACTTTTCGGCATGATTATCAGTGCCTTAATTTTTGGTTTAGCGCTCGAGCAATTTAGCCCAGCACGGTTAATTCAGGTGATTCAAGCCTCGGCAGTGATTACACTTATTTTGAATGTGATTGCTTTGTGGAAACAGGAAACACGGGCACAAGTGCGTAGTCGCGCCAACCAAGTTGAGCCCTCATTTATTCAATCATGGCGTACTTTTACTACTGGCAGTAATGCCGTGCGCCGTTTGGTGGTGGTAGGTTTTGGCACCATGGCTTTTAGTATGAATGATGTGCTCTTAGAACCTTATGGTGGCGAGTTGTTGAAAATGAGTGTGAGCGCAACCACTGCTTTAACGGCTACCTTAGCCATTGGCGGGCTCTGGGGTTTTACTTGGGCCTCAAGAGTCTTAAGTAGGGGGAGCGATCCTTTTCGCATGGCTACATTGGGCGCTTATGTTGGTATTCCAGCATTTATTTTTGTGATTGCCGCAGCGCCATTGCAGGCTACTATTATCTTTATTATTGGCACCTTTTTAATTGGCTTTGGGGGCGGTTTATTTAGTCATGGCACCCTTACAGCGACAATGAACTTTGCGCCTGCCGAGCAACGGGGGTTAGCCTTAGGGGCATGGGGGGCAGTGCAAGCTTCGGCTGCAGGAATCGCGGTGGGCTTGGGTGGAGTGATTCGCGATTTGGTGGTGGCGCTAGCAAATGCTAAGGTATTACCTGATGCCTTAAATGGCCCAGCAATTGGCTATTCTTTGGTTTACACTTTGGAAATTGTCTTATTAATCGCCACTATTTTGGCAATGATGCCGCTTTTACGGGCAAGAATTAGTAGCACATAAGCATTTTCTTTTAAACTTACCTTACTTTATCTGAGGGAGACCTAAAATGAGCACAGTGCAAATTTTA
Organism: Polynucleobacter meluiroseus; assembly: GCA_945878885.1. Classification (GTDB taxonomy): domain Bacteria; phylum Pseudomonadota; class Gammaproteobacteria; order Burkholderiales; family Burkholderiaceae; genus Polynucleobacter; species Polynucleobacter meluiroseus_C. Next base: position 3,803 of record CAMCUP010000046.1, read on the forward strand.
TTTATTGTCTGGTTGGCTGTTTCTGTGATCACGATCATGCGGATGGTTAAGCCCAATAAAAAATAATTTAAGCCCTGCATGCAATCGATCAAACTATTTTTTACGCCATTATTTTTATGATGATTTTGTCGCCATGAGACGATTTCGCTTCTTTACTTCTACCTGCACAATAATTGCATTGCTTTTTAGTAGTATGTCGCCCGCGTTGGCTACTATGCAAACAGGTAGTACGTCAGCCAGCCTGACCATGGAAATTTGTCAGACGCAGAGCGATAATGCTATTGCGTTAACGCTAGATCTCAGCTCTACCTCAGAGTCGGCGCCTAGCCACCCTACTGGCATGAATCACGATTGCCCACTTTGCATCATAGCGCATGCCCCCCTTGCTCTTCATGCTAGTTTGGCAACCTCAGTAACTCCAGTTGGTGCGCTTTCACAAGCTTTTCCTACGCTATATTACGTTTCACCCAAAGCACTTTTTGTTTGGATTTCTCAGCCCGCTCGGGCACCTCCTAGCCAGCTCTAAAACTTAACCTTTTGGCTTAATGCCATGAAGTACGCCTTGCTTTTATTGCGCTCTATAACGCATTGATGGCAAGTGTGGTTAATCAAGTTTCTGGGAGTTTGCTATGTATTGCCCTAATGTTCTGGTGGTGCGACACCTAAAAAAGCGCACGTTACAAAATTTAGTCTTGCACAGCGTAAGCTTGCTTTGGGCTGCAGGATATCTAAGCCCTACACAGGCGCAAATTGCGCCACCACCCGATTACGATCAAAAATTAAGCGGTGTTACGGTTAACGCCACCCGCTCTGATACCCCGCTCGATCAAATTCCCTTAAACACGACGATCTTAACCAAAGAGGTCTTGGAGTTAGCGCCCGATCAAACAATTGATCAAATCTTAAAAAACCAGCCAGGGGTATTTTTAAATGATCAACCCTATTACGAGAAAGATCCGACCGGCCAAAGTCTAAATGTACGTGGCCTAGGTAACGCCCGTACTTTAGTTTTGGCAGATGGCTCACCCTTAAATGATGCTTTCTATGGCACGATTATGTGGAATTTAGTGCCGCTATCGTCGATTGATACCGTTGAGTTTATGCGCGGGGGTATATCAAGTTTATGGGGTAACTGGGGCATGGGTGGGGTCATTAATATGAATACCCGCACACCCAAAAATAGTCAGCAAGAAGTATCTGCCAATTACGGTACCTTTAACACGGTTAATTTGGCTGCATCGAAAGATATTATGGCCACTGATAATCTGCAGTTACGTTTATCGGCAGATTATCTGAATACAGGGGGTTACACTAATATTGCCACCATCTCGCCAGCTGCAGCAAATAGCGTAAAGCCTGGCATGGGATCGGCAGCGGCACAAAATACTAATGTACGCTTACAAAGTTATTTTAAAGCGGGCAGTGATACCAAGGGCTTTGTGCGTTTAGGATATGGCACGATGGCCGATTATTCTAATGCCATGAGTATTGCCACTAATTTAAAGCAAACCACCGATTTAGCAGCTGGCACGACCACTAAATTAAGTGAGAGCGATAAGGTGCTCGTCAATTTGTTTTATCAAAATACTGCTTTTAATAAACAAAATGGTTCTAATGCAGCCGTAAGTTCTGTTTTTAATGCGCAGAAGTTAGCGACCAATACGCCCTATATTAGCTCGAATTACTATGATCCATATTCCACCACTGGAGCTGGCGTGCAATATATTAAGGATATGAAAGGCTTAGTCGATCAAGTGTTGGTAGGCGTTGATGGGCGGAATATTTCTGGTTCAAATTTAACTAATAACTTAACGACTACTGGTGCTGTAAGCTCGGTAAATTATGCCCAAGGGCAACAAAATTTTTATGGGGTAATGGGTCAAGCAAAATCTACCACTAGCATTATTCCTTTGCAAACGACTTTGGCTTTACGAGTTGATAATTGGAGTAGCTCAACACCAACGTACTACAACACTGGGCCAGGGGGTAAGAATGCCAGCTATCAAAATATCTCGAATCAAAATAAAACTATTTTGAGTCCTAATCTAGGTTTTTTATATGGCTTATCCAAAGAGTGGAGTCTACGTAGTGCGATTTATCAGGCTTACCATGCGCCCGGTTTAAATAACACCTTAAGATCTTATGCTTCTTCAAGTGGAGGAAATAATTTTGCTAATCCCAATTTAACCGTTGAAATTATGAAAGGCTTTGAAGCCGGCACAGATTACCGTTGGAAGGAAGGTTTTCTGCAGTTAACCGCTTTTACTAATCAAGTAACCAATGCCATTACGACCTATAACTTAAAAGCCAATAATGCTACCGATGTAGCCTTGGCTCAGAAATTATGCGGCTCGACAAAGAGCAGTAATCCGCTGAAAGCAGCGGCAGGCAATTGCGTGTCGACGAGCATTAATTACTATACAAATAATCAAAACCTGCAAAGTCAGGGCATTGAAATGCAGTTTCACCATAATTTGTCGCCCCAATGGGCGGTAGATGCCGGCTATTCGTTGACTAATACCGTCTTAACCGCAAGCTCCACTAGTGACCCTACGGGCAGCCAAGTTGCAGGGGTGCCGCAAAATATTGGTAATCTCGGCGTGACGTGGTTTCCAGTGCCCAAAGCTAGCATAACTACCACCATGCGCTATGTGGGAAACTCGTGGATGGATACCGCGCATACTTTGCCTGTGCCTGCTTATGCCATCTTTGGCTTACGCGCTAATTACGAAGTGAATCAATCTATTACTTTGTATGTCACCGCAGTCAATATGTTAAATCGCCAGTACATTACTTTTGGTTCAGGTAGCAATAACAATAGCTATGTACTTGGCATGCCGCAAGCATTTACGGTTGGCGGAAAGTTTACTTTTTAGTTAATTAGCGATGATGAAAGAGATTAGTAATTTTGAAAGAAGCTAGCGTAAAAATGAGGTATCAAGCTTGGTGCAGAATTTTGATCTGCGTATTCTACTTATCTGGTGCTGAGGTGTTTGCGCAAATGCCCGAACATGATCATAGTCAAATGATGGTGAAATCGGTACATCAGGTGACGCACCCGCAGATGGCTGCCTGTACAGGCACTAATCTTGAATGTGCCAATGCAGCCACGCCATTTTTAACAAGTGATGGACAACTTTTTTTAATTTGGACTGCAGGAGGCGCTGTTACGGCAGCCCATTCTACTGATTTAGGTAAGACATTTAGCACGCCAGTAGAAATTGCTAACCATCAAAAGAAGCTTGATGTAGGCAGTGATGCAAGGCCGCAAATAACAGTTGACCCTAAAGGCAATATATTTATTGCTTATGCTTTTTTTAAAGATAGCAATTGGAATGCGCAAATTAATACCGCAAGCTCAAACGATGTTGGTAAAACATTTACCGCAGCTAAACCACTAATTCAAAATGGGGCAAGCGAGCGTTTTCCGGTATTGCAAACCGACAGCCAAGGAGTGATTCATTTAGCGTGGATTGATAAGCGGGTGGTTAAAGCTGCACATAAGCAGGGCAGTAAAAAATTAGGCGGCTCGATTGCGTATGCAATCTCAACAAATGGCGGCATTGTTTTTGAGCCGGAATTAATCTTAAATCCAGAAAGTTGTGAATGTTGTCGAATTGGTATGGCGCTAAATTCACAGCAACTACCTATGCTGGTCTACCGCGCTATTTTTTCAGGTGGGGTGCGTGATCAGGCGACTCAAGCAGTGCTTAATTTAAACCAGCTTAATAAGCAGGATATGCGGACTAAAGATGGCGTGGGCAAAGAAGGTATTGTCAAAGAGCAGGCGGCCATAGCCCGAATTCAGCGGGTAGCGATAGATAATTGGAAAACCGATGTGTGCCCACATCATGGGCCAGCAATTGCTATTAGCAGCGCCGGCACGACTCATGTTGCTTGGTTCACCCAGGGTAGTGCGCGACAAGGTGTTTTTTATGCCAATTCGAATAATGAAGGCAAAACCTATTCACCCCCACGTCAGTTAGGTAACGCCAATAGGAATGTCGCTCGCCCATATTTATTAACCTTGGGCCAGGAAGTATGGTTGGTGTGGAAAGAATTTAATGGCGAAAAGGCGATCATTTTTCTGCAACACTCTAATGACGATGGTAAGACTTGGTCGATTGCCAAACCGATTTCTGAAGCAGTGGGCTATACCGATCATCCTTTACTCGTTAATCAAGGCAAACAAGTATTTTTATCTTGGCTGACGCGCGCTAAAGGTTATCAACTCTTATCGATTGGACAAGCGGAATGAAGCGCTATTTGACTATGTTAGCAGCTGTCTTTTGTATGCTGCAAGTTGCACAAGCAAGTGAGCCCATAAAGGCATATCAAAATGGTACATGGGCACAGCTCAGTAAAACTAGTTTGGGTGAGCCAATAGCAGTGCACTTTTGGGGGGTTACTTGTGCGCCTTGTATGGCCGAAATGCCGCAATGGGGAAAATTTCTTAGTCAAAATAAACAATACAAAGTGGCATTTGTTCAGGTAGACGATGTACCACCTGAGATGGTGCAGAAAATGTTAATGCGGGCAAAGCTACAGAATGCCAATAATTTTTCTGTTTTTCAACCCTTTGATGATGCAATGCGTTATCAGGTTGACCCTAAGTGGCATGGCGAAACACCGATCACGATTTTGATTGATAAGAATGGGCAATGGCAACGCAAAACTGGCCCAATTCAATTTACAGCGTTAAAGACTTGGTTTTTAAAGCAGCAGTAATTGGCTAGCAGCAGAATTTTAGAATTAAGGTTTTTATTTATTAATGGTATTTCAACAACAGAGGAAGAAAATGAAACAAGTTCAGCACATGAAACAAGTTCAGCAATTAAAACTACGACTATTTTTTTTAAGTGGTTTGCTACTTGCACTTAGTGCAAATGCTCAAAATGCTCAAGTCGGTCAAATTAAAATTGAGAGTGCCTATACCCGAGCTACCGTCCCCGGACAAAAAGTAGCAGGTGGCTTTATGAAAATTATTGATCAAGGCGCCGCTGATCAATTAATTAGTGCTAGCTCACCCGTAGCCGATGAGGTGCAACTGCATACGATGTCGATGGAAGGTAATACGATGCAAATGCGTCAAGTAAAAGCGATTGATGTGCCTGCCACGGGCGTAGTCGAATTAAAACCAGGTGGCTTGCACTTGATGTTTATGGGCATCAAGACGCCGTTAAAAGCTGGTGATTTGATTCCCGTGAAATTAAAATTTGCTAAAGCGGGTGAAGTTGAAGTGAAATTACCAGTACAGCCAATGGGCCACACGGGGGCCCATTAACTGCTTGGAGTGCATTGTTGAGCGCCTTGAGTTTGGGTTAGGCGCTTTTAGTCTAAGTTCAAATCGGTCACTGCACCTTTGCTGGCGCTGCTAGCAAGGAAAGCATATTTGGCTAAAAGGCCGCGGGTGTAACGGGGCTGGGGTTGCTTCCAAGCAGCACGACGTTTGGCAATTTCAGCTTCGCTCACATTCAGTTGAATGAGTAATTTATTTGCGTCGATAGTAACTGAGTCGCCTTCTTCAATTAAGGCAATCGTGCCACCAACAAAGGCTTCTGGAGCTACATGACCGACTACCATGCCCCAAGTGCCTCCCGAGAAGCGGCCATCGGTAATGAGGCCTACCGATTCACCTAAGCCTTGGCCCACTAGAGCAGAGGTAGGTGCCAACATTTCGCGCATGCCTGGACCACCCTTAGGACCTTCATAGCGAATAATCATGACATCGCCCGGTAGAATTTTTTGCGCCATGATCGCGGCCATGGCATCATCTTCAGAATTAAAAACTCTAGCTGGTCCAGTGATCGATGGATTTTTTAAGCCTGTAATTTTTGCCACACAACCTTCTGGTGAAATATTGCCTTTTAAAATCGCTAAATGACCGTGAGGATATAAAGGGTTTTCGAGGGTGCGGATGACGTTTTGATCGGCACGCGGAACTGACGGCACATCTTTCAAAACTTCAGCAATCGTCTTGCCAGTGATGGTGATGCAATCACCATGTAATAAACCACCATCGAGCAAAATCTTCATTACCTGGGGAATACCGCCAGCTTGATGTAGGTCGGTCGCCAAATAATTACCTGAAGGTTTCATATCAACTATGACGGGTACCCGTTTGCGAATTCGTTCGAAATCATCAATCGTCCAATCGATTTCTGCGGCACTGGTAATGGCCAAGAAATGCAGTACTGCATTAGTTGAGCCGCCCACTGCCATGATCACACTGACGGCATTTTCAATCGATTTTTTTGTGATGATGTCACGGGGGCGTAAATTATTTTTAATCGCCTCGACTAAAACAATGGCCGATTCATGCGCGCTAGCGACTTTTTCGGCATCTTCATTGGCCATTGTTGAAGAGTAGGGCAAGCTCATGCCTAGTGCTTCAAAAGATGAACTCATGGTATTAGCGGTATACATACCTCCGCAAGAACCGCTACCAGGGCAGGCGTGTTGTTCTACACCTTTGAGGTCAATTTCACTTAAGCGTCCAGAGGTAAATTCACCCACTGCTTCAAAGGCAGAAACAATATTAAGCTCTTTGCCTTTGTAGTGACCGGGTTTAATCGTACCGCCGTAGACGTATATACCAGGTACATTGGTACGCGCCAAGGCCATCATGCCGCCCGGCATATTTTTATCGCATCCACCTATTACGACAACCCCATCTTGCCATAAGCCATTGACACAGGTTTCAATGCTGTCGGCAATGACTTCGCGTGAGACAAGGGAATATTTCATGCCCTCAGTACCCATGCCAATACCATCGGATACAGTAGGGGTGCCAAATACTTGTGCTTTAGCGCCAGCTTCCTCAAGGGCAGTAATCGCAGCATCTGCCAATTTCTGCAGGCCACTATTGCATGGGGTAATGGTGGAATGGCCATTGGCTACCCCTACCATCGGTTTAACAAAGTCTTGCTCTTGATAGCCCATGGCGTAATACATCGACCGGTTAGGAGCGCGGGCCACGCCCTCGGTAACCATTCGTGAACGCGCATTGAGGCGGCGGGGGGCGCCAGTATTTTTGGGGCTGACAGGACTTGTATTTGTCATATAACTTCTCCAGAATAGGCACCTTAGTCGTGCAAAAGACGATGAAAGTAAGACTTTACAAGATTTAAGCTCGAATTGCCCCTAGGGCTACTATTTTTTGAATAAAATAGCTGTTTCAATCAACGATTAATTATGCGCAAGGATAAGATTCCCAAGATTCATTGTTTGGCATTTGTTGAGGCCAGGCAAAGGCTTGGCCTGAGTATTGAGGCATTAGCACTTGATGCTTGTCTCTCAAAAAAGCAAATTCAGCAAATTGAGAATGGCGAGCAAAGTGCATTTTATTCAGCAGCATTAAAACTACGTTCGGCCCAAAAAGTTGCCACAATTTTGGGCTTAGACGAAGCAGATTATCTTGAAGCAGAAATTGTGGCGCCCCCAGTTTTAGTTAATGTATCGGCACCAACACCAACACCAACACCAGTAGCAGCAGCATTGCCTACGCCTGCTTCAGCACCAGCAGCTGAGAAAGCGCATGCACCAGTACTAGAGATAGAAAAGTTACCAGCCTCGTCGCAAAAATCGAAGCCTGTACCTACTGATTTACAAATAAAGGATCAGCAGAGAAAATTATTTTTGTATGCCAGCGTTGCTGCTGCACTCGTTTTTGCGATTATTAATTTTGGCAACGATTTTTCAAATTTAAGCATGACTGCATCACCTAACACGACTGTAAATAGTACAACAGTTGTCGCACCACCACCACCTTCTGCGCCACTAGCTGCCGCACCTGAATTAGCTAAGCAAGAGGTCACCCCCGCTGCATCTGAGCTTTCGACCGTGGCTTTAAATAATCAGCCCAATCCAAAAGTATCGCCCGCTATTGCCAGTGATATTGCTTGTCCAAAAATAGATGGTAACCCTTTCATATTTAAGACGTCTTTTCCAAGCAAGGCAGGCGATATGGTTTACGTGCAAAGCTTAAGCCAGCAGGTGATTTGTGTGATTGACGCTGCTGGAAAAGAACAAAGCAAGTCGCTTGAGGCTGGGGCAGGCTATTCTTTTTACGGAGCGCCGCCATTCAAACTATTAACAGCAGGCTTAGCTCAGACAGAGATTTATTTTCAAGGAATGCGCGTAAGACCTTCTAATCCTGCAGCAAAAACACTGATTTTAGAAGAAGCAAGTTTTTAGATTGCTGATTCGTTAACTTCGCCAGTACGAATACGAATAACTTGCTCAACCGAGGTGACAAAAATTTTGCCATCACCAATTTTGCCGGTATGCGCTGCTTTCGTAATTGCTTCGATAACCCGCTCGACTGAGTCATCAGCCACGACCACTTCAACCTTTACTTTTGGTAAAAAGTCGACCACATATTCTGCGCCACGATACAGTTCGGTATGACCTTTTTGCCGCCCAAAACCCTTGACTTCAGT